>JAFURP010000023.1 GCA_017471785.1 Clostridia bacterium
GTCATAAGTTCGAATCTCATCGCCGCTACCACGATAACAAGACGGAAATTTTCGTTTTATATAGATGGCCCCATGGTCAAGCGGTTAAGACACCACCCTTTCACGGTGGTAACATGGGTTCGAGTCCCGTTGGGGTCACCAGCAAAAAAAGGAGAGCATTTGCTCTCCTTTTTTGCCGTGCCCGTTACGGGTAAAAGCGAACCCATCGGTTTGCGCGAGGAGTTTTGCCCTGCAAAACGACGACGCCCTGCCGAGGCTCACACCGCAGGTGGGAAACGGCAGCTACCCGTTGGGGATATAGCGCCTTGCGTATATTCCCTTTTTTCGTGTCCCAAACGGGAATTATGATGAAGCCATCAGCTTGCTATAAAAACCCGCCGACTTGTTTTTTGCCGGCACGCCGTAGCGTAGTTTTGCGTTTCGCACGCTAAAGAGTTGAAATATTATTATTTCTTTGCTATAATGATCAGTAGAAATATATACGTCGGGATTATTATGAAGCATCATTCTATTTTCGAATATAAAACGGTCGATTTTGCAAAGCTGATCCCCTTTGGGTTCACCTTTGACAACGGCGTGTATACGTACACCGTACGTTTATTGAACGGGCAATTTTCCTTGACGGTCACGATCAACGCCGATAAACGATTGAATACGACGCTGATCGATACGGCTACGCAGGAGGAATATACTCTTCATTTGGTCGATTCCGCTTGCGGCTCGTTCGTCGGCACCGTGCGAGCGGAATACCAAGCCGTCTTACAAAAAATATGCGATCTATGTTATCAAAAAGAAATTTTCAAAAGCGCTTACGCTCATAAAGTAATTGCCTATATAAGAACGACTTTCGGCGACGAGTTGGAATATCTTTGGGCAAAATCCCCCGATAATGCGATCGCGAGAAGAAAAGACAACCAAAAATGGTATATGGCGATCCTTACGGTGTCGCGGCGAAAATTGGGCTTGGATTCGGATGAAGCGGTTGAAATACTCGACCTACGCGTCTCTCCCGAAGAATTACCGAGCACCGTGGACGATAAACGGTATTTCCTCGGCTACCATATGAATAAAAAGCATTGGTTTACCGTTTGCTTGGACGGGTCCGTTCCCCTTGAAGAAATATATCGACGGATCGATAAGAGTTACGAGCTCGCCAAGAAATGATCCTACGGATAACCGATCATACGGGCTATCTCCGATATTTTCTTAAAATCTTTGATTTTAGGTCGGTTTAGCACTTGCTTTCGCGTGCGATTTGTGTTATAATTTAACAGTTTTGCGATCACCGCAAAAAATTCGACGGTGCAAATCCACTAAGGAAGTACTTTTATGAAACCTCAACTTATCCAATCCCTCAAGGGCTACAAAAAAAGCGACCTGCTACACGACTTGACCGCCGGCTTGATGGTGGCGATCATCGCGTTGCCGTTATCCATCGCGCTCGGTATTCAATCGGTCCCGTCCGAAGTATCCTCCAACGGTATCCAATTCGGTATCATCACCGCGATCGTCGCAGGCTTCTTTATCTCCGCGCTCGGCGGCAGTAAACACCAAATCGGCGGACCGACCGCCGCGTTCGTCGTTATCCTGTACGGCTATCTCGCCAATCCCGACGTCGGCGTTTTGGGGCTTGCGATCGCCGGCGTTATGGCAGGCGTGCTTCTGATCCTTATGGGCGTATTCCGCGTAGGAAGCGTAATGAAGTATTTCCCCTACCCCATTACGATCGGCTTCACCACGGGCATCGGTATCACCCTTTTGATCGGACAGCTCAAAGACCTTTGCGGCTTCCGATCGGGCGGCACGGAAACGATCGAAAAGCTCGTATCTTACGCGCAAAATATCGCGACCTTTGATTTGGCGACCTTTGGCGTGGGCGTTTTGGGACTGCTTTGCGTGATCCTCCTGCCCAAGCTCAACAAAAAGATACCCGCGGCGTTCGTCGCGCTGATCGTTTGTACGGGCGCGACCCTGCTTTTGAACGGCTTTGCCAATACGCAAATCGCGACGATAGGCTCGAAATACGGCGAAGTAAAGGCAGGCTTCTTCCCCGTTGATCTAGGCGCGATCGGCGAAGTCAAGCTCTCCGCGCTGATCCTCCCCGCGATCGTGATCGCTTTCCTTTGCGCCATTGAAAGCCTGCTTTCGGCAACGGTAGCCGCAGGTATGACGGGCACGACCTTTGACGCCAACCAAGAGCTCGTGGGGCAAGGCGCGGCGAATATCTTTTCCTCGCTCCTCGGCGGTTTGCCTGCGACGGGCGCGATCGCAAGAACTGCCGCGAGCATTGAAAACGGCGCGAAAAGTCCTTTGGCAGGCATCTTTCACGCCCTGTTCGTGCTCGTTATGTATTTTGCGCTTATGAACGTCGTGAAGTACATACCGCTCGCCGTATTCTCGGCTATTTTGATCTCGGTCGCTATCAATATGAGCCGTTTTCCGCTCTTTATCAAACTTACGCGCTTCGGCGTGCGCGACGGAATTATTTTGCTCGCAACCTGTGCGTTGACGGTGGTGTTCGACCTCACCTACGGCGTACTCGGCGGCGTGCTCGTAACCCTTATCGCGAACGCAAAAAACATTGCGGTCGGAGTAAAGATATGCAAAGAGGAAACCGCGCCCACCCCTACGCTCGTTGCCAAAGGCACGCTGTTTTTCTTAAACGCCAATAAGCTGATAGACGCGCTTGCCAGGGAATTGGAAAGCAGCGACACCGTAACGTTGGATATGCGCGAAATCGAACGGATAGACGAAACGGCGACGGAAAAGCTGGCGACCTTTAACCGTAAGATCAAGACGCAAGGCAAAACGCTCGATTTGATCGGATACAACGACACCGTTCGTCAACGCTTGGATAAATATTTCAAAGTATTTTAAGAAAAGAAAAACGCAAACCATCTCCGTTTGCGTTTTTTATTATATTCAGCCAACCTTAAAAGATAAAGAGTACCGTAGCCAAGGCGGCGCCGATCACGGCGACGATCTCCCTCGTTTTCATCTTCTCCTTGAATACGAGCAAAGCGGCGATTGCCGAGAACACGATCGTCGCGCCCGATACGATGGGATACATTACCGATTCGGGTACCTTTCCCGTGGATACCAGCAATAAAATGTCCCCTATATTCGCGATACAGCCTATCCCCACGAGGGTCAACAGCGAAAGGGGCTTTACGCACGGCTTTAACAACGCCGCGGAGCCTTGCTTATCTTTTATCATATACCCGACGACCCCACAGCCGCCGATCGCCGCGGTCAATAAGCAATAGGAAAACGCAAAGGTGTATTCGTGCGCCTGATTGACCTCCAGCTCGTGCGTTCTGATAATGCCCAAGCTGCCGTTATCGATAAACGCCAACAGGCACAGGAGGGTGAAAACGATCAGGCTTTTCGCGTCTTTTTTATCCGTCGCTTCCCCGTCCTTTTTCTTAAACTGCAACGTTTGCAACGCCATAAACGCGACTAACAAAACCGTTCCCACGATTTGAAAGACGCTCAGGCTTTCTTTCATAAACAGTACGCCGTGAAGCATAGGTAAGAGCATACCGCCCACCATCATAAACATACTGTATATCGCCAAATTACCGCGCGATAAGATCGCCACACCCAACACGTTATACAGCACGAAAACGCCCGACATTACGATCGTCATCCACGGCGAGATATTGGAAAAATCAAGACTGAAGCCGCTACAGCAAAGCGCAAGCACCGCGCCTACCGCATACCTGATCAACAACATAAAAAAGACGACGAGCAGCTTTTGCTCGGTGGACTTTTGATAATATTTGACCAAAGCGAACTCTCCCGCGTAGCAAACGGAAGCGATCAAAACCAATACGTAACCCATAGTACACCTCGTTTTTACTATCTATAACATTATAGCTTTTTACACGATTTTAGTAAATGCACGGTGGATACATAATCCTGTAAAATATCTACTTTTTATTGCGCGGGTTTCCGTTTTTGGTCTTAATTTTATATCTTAATCTATATTTTTTCCATTTACACACGCGCCCCGTTTATGTTACAATATCCGTAACAAAAAAAATAAGCAGGAGTTCTTATGAAAAACAACGTGTTCCATATTCAATTTAATAAAGCGACCGGCTCGATCGAAAATCTTTCCCTGGCGTGCGACGAGCACGATATGAATTTCGTCAAAGAGGGCGCGACCTTCGGGGACGTTTACGTCAATTTTATCATACCCGAAGCTTGGACGTACGAGCTTTTGCCCCTCGATTTGGTCGAGTTTTATGAAACGGACGCATACGCGCAAGCCCGCTATGAAAAATTCGGGCTTACGCTCGAGACTCGTTATTTCTTCGAAGGCGAGGACCTGAAAGCGACCTATAAGCTTACCAATAAAAACCCCTACCCCTACTATTTCAAAAACGCCGACGTGCGCTTGGGTACGGGCTTCAACGACAGCTTTACGGGTAGCGAGGTCTGTATGAAATACTGCTGTCAGGAACACGTTTGGGCTGCCCATCAAAGCTCGTATATCTACGCGGAAAGAATGGGGCTTTCGAAGAATAGCGTCGGCGTTTTTTTCGACGAGGGAAATTTTTCGGGTTACACGCAAAGGCTGCCCAATCTCGCCTACTGCAACGGCTCGTACCGCGGCGAGCTCTTAATGAACGTAGCCCCCTTTTCGTTGCTTAAGGACGAAAGCTACTCCTTTTCGTTCGTGATTTTCAAGGCGCCGACCAGGGAAGAATTTTTCGAACGCTTAAGGACCTTTGATCATTACTTGCACGTGGAATGCGAAAGCGGATATACCTGCGAGCTCGGCAACGATATACGCTTTAGCGTAACCGCAAAAAACGAAGTTGAAACTGCGGAATGCTATCTCGCAAGCGAAAAGCTCCCCTTTGCGATCAACGGCAAAACCGTATCCGTTCGTTATAAACCGACTACCGTGGGAGAAAAGAAGATACGCTTTATTATCAACGGGGTGGAGAGCTATGCGAATTTCAACGTGGTCCTGCCGATCGAGGAGCTGATCGAAAAACGTATCGATTTTATCGTCGACAAGCAACAATGCTTGGACGAACGCTCCCCCTTATACGGCGCGTATCTCCTCTACGATTTGAAAGAGGAACGGCAATACTTCCATTACGTATTCCCCGATCACAACGCTTGCCGCGAGCGGTTCGGTATGCCCTCCTTGATCGCGAAATGGTTGCAAACGCACGAAAACGAAAAATGGCGAAAGAGCTTGGACCTGTTTATACGATTTATGTTCCGTGAATGTGTAAACAAGGAAACGGGTATGGTGACCGACACTATTTTCAACGATCCCGAGCGTAAACGCTTATACAACGTGCCTTGGGTAATGAATTTATTGGACGAGATGTATAAATTAACGGGCGATATAAGCTACGTGGATATTTTAATCAAGGTGCTCCGCTTTTATTACACCGACGCCAACGGCGCAGGCGCGAGATTCTACCCCGACGGCTGCCTGTTTGCCAACAGCCTGCAAACGATCGTAGACGCGGGCAAAAAAGGCGAAGCGCAAGACGTTTTCGAGCATTTTGACCGACACGTTGCAAACATTATCGATATCGGTCTTAACTATCCGCCGCACGAGGTTTTCTACGAGCAAACCATCGTTTCCCCCGCCGTTACGTTCCTTTTGGATAAATACCGTTTGACCAAGGACGAAAGCTTATTGAAGGAAGCGGAAAAGCACTTGGCGGTTTTACGGCGCTTCGACGGCTTCCAGCCCGATCATCACCTGCATCATATCGCCGTTCGGTATTGGGACAACTTTTGGTTTGGTAAATCGCATTTCTACGCGGATACCTTCCCCCATTATTGGAGCGCGTACAGCGGCGTGGCGTTCGCCTATTACGGTAAGCTCGTCGGCGACGAAAAGGCGATCCGATACGGTTTGGAGTGCGCGAGAAACAATCTATCCCTGTTCGACGAAAACGGCAGAGGCCACGCGGCGTATATTTACCCCGACTTTATCAATGAGCGCGAAGGTAAATTCCTCGACGATTTTGCCAACGACCAAGACTTTGCCTTGTATTTCTTGTTGCAGGTTCTCGACCTCGCCAAGTAAAAACGAAAAACGCGAACCGTTGCGGTTCGCGTTTTTCGTTTATTCCAAGTTAAGCCAAGCCCGTTCCTCGTTCGTGCGCACGGCTTCGAGCGTGCAATCGTATACGCTCCTGCTCGCTTTTTTATCTATCCACTTAAAAAGCGCCGTATTGCATAAACGACTTCGAAGGTTATTCGTCTTGTACCTGCCGTACCTCCTTGATCTCCTCCTCGCCCCTTTCGCAACGCTTTAACGAACGGAAAAACATAACGGTAAAGGGTATCGCGAACAGAAAGGAAAAGAAATCGGACACCGATTGACAGCTTTGCACGCCGACGAGCTGCCACACGCGCGGCAGGATCAAGACCGCGGGGATATAGAACAAGCCTTGTCGGGATACGGAAAGAACGGAAGCGATCGCCTTGTTCCCCACCGTTTGGTAAGTGACGCTCGCCATAAAGTTAAGGGGCAACAGCGGCATACAAATACATTGCAATCTTAAGGTGAGCGTACCGATCTCCGTCGCCCTATCCGACAAGCTGAACATACGCATAATCGCCGGCGCAAGGATCGCGCAAACGGTGGCGAAAAGCACCATTAAAACGGTCGCAAAGCCGAGCGTAAACAAATACGCCGAGCGCACTCTTTCAAAGCGTTTTGCGCTGTAATTATAGCCCAAAACGGGCTGATAGCCCTGCCCGATACCGAGCGAAAGGGAAAAGGCGAGCATAAACACCTTTTGCACGACCCCGAAAGAGGCTTGCGCCGCGTCGCCGCCGTAGGTATACGCCGCGCGGTTCAAGAACACCGTGCAAAGGCTGGCGAGGATCTGCCTGCAAAAGGACGGGAAGCCCGTGGCAACGATCTCGCCGTACACCGCCGCCTTACGGGCGATCGCACGCGGTTTTAAGCGTACGATCGTCTTGCCCGTCAAAAACATAATAAGTAGAATAGTGAAGCTGGAAATTTGACTGATACAGGTGGCGAGCGCGGCGCCCATAACCCCCATATCCGCCGTAAAAATAAGGATCGGGTCTAATATTACGTTGATGAGCGCGCCCGCGATCAAGCCGATCATAGAAAGCACCGCCTTCCCCTCCGCGCGCAGGACGTTGTTCATAACGAAGGACATACACATAAAGGGCGCGGCGATCAAAATAAACACCGCGTATTCCTTGGAATAGCCGAGCACCTCCGCGTCCAACGAACCGAA
Source organism: Clostridia bacterium (assembly GCA_017471785.1). Taxonomy (GTDB): domain Bacteria; phylum Bacillota; class Clostridia; order Christensenellales; family Borkfalkiaceae; genus Scatosoma. The sequence continues at coordinate 7,260 of JAFURP010000023.1, forward strand.
CAGCTTCATCAGCGGCGTTAGGAAGATCGTACCGAACGCCAAAATGACAAGACCGCTGACGAACGCGATAAAAAAAGCGGACGAAGCGACTTTATTCGCGCCCTCCCTATCGCGCTTACCCAAGAGGCGCGAGATGATGCTGCCGCTGCCCATACCGTAGGTGAAGCCGATGGCTTGGATAATGGACATCAGCGCGAGCAAATTGCTCACCGCTGCAGTCACCGCGTCGTTGCCTAAAAGGGACACGAAATAGGTGTCCGCTAGGTTGTAAAGGGAGGTCACCATCATACTGAGCGTAGTGGGAATACCCAACCCCACGATCAGCTTGGGCATAGGCGTTTGGGTCATTTTAACAAACTGCTTACGCTCTCTTTCGACGACGGCTTGTTCCTCCGCCGATTTTTCTTCCGTTTTTATTTCTTCACACATACTATCAATTATACAACGATTTTTTTTATTTTGCAACTAACGCAACGGGCTATCCGAAATTTTCAAAAATTTTTCACGGACGAAAAGGAAAATTACGGTTGCTTTTTTTGGTAGAGCGTGCTATAATGGTGCTATGAAAAATTCCAAACCGAAGATCGAAAAAAGTATTTTTAAGCTCCAATTCTCCAAAAACATCTATTGGCTGTGCGTAGCCGTGTATTTGCTTTGCGCGGCGGGTACGGCACTTTCCGTTTGGCGTATCGTCAAATTCGGCATACACGGCTTTAACGACGTGATCAAATATCCCTTTTTGATCGCCGTTTGTTTGCTGTGCATCGTACTCGTTACCGCCATTTTGATACGCTCGCAATATATCGTGGACGATACCCATTTTATCACGCAATACGGCTTGATCAAGAGTAAATTCGTGATAAAAGACGTCACTTCCGTCACGCTTGATACGGACGCGAAAAAATTGACGGTCAAATTCGGCGAACAATATATGGTCGTTTCCGTTTCGCCCGAGTGGAACGAAAAGCTCGTGCGCGCGCTCCTTGCCGTCAATCCCAATATCGATTACGGATTTACCCTTTCGGACAAGCCCGAGGATACGCAAGAGGAAAAATAATTTTCCGTATATTAAAAGCCGCTTGTAAAAGCGGCTTTTTCGTTTTATAGGGATGCGCCACGCACTTTATATTCGGTCACGCCGACGATCGTTTCACCGTCGATCTGCAAGGGCGCGGGTCTATCGAACTTCACCTCGATCTCCTTACCCGAAATAACCGTTACGAATTTCGTGTGTTTGATATGCTCACCCTTGAACAGGGACGGGAATATCATAAGCGTTTTAAGCTTGCCCGAGCCGTGAAACATACACAAGGACACCGTGCCCTCCGCGTTATTACGCTTTTGCGACGGCGTAGGCATCATGCCGCCACCGTAAAAGCGACCGTGCATAGTGGGCGCGATCCAAACCTTTTTATATTCGGACTTTACGCCGTCCACCGTAACCGTTGCGTTCGTCGGTTTATAATGGAACAGCAAGCCTTTGATCGCGATCCCCGTATAGTTTACGGGCTTATCCGATTTTTCGCGCTGTTTATCCCCCTCCTCGCAGCAATAGCCGTCGATACCGAAGCCTACGCCGTTGAGTACGGGATATTCCACGCCGTTCACGGTGACGACGGGAAGAGCTTTTAAGTATTCGTTGATCACGACGGGGTCGTCCCCTTTCTTTCTCCCAAGGTCCGTCCAAAAATCGTTGCCGCTGCCCGCCGCGTAATAGTAAACGTCTTTATTCAGCGGCTTGTTATACACCTCGCGCGCAAAACGGGTGACAGTACCGTCGCCGCCGCAAAGGATACACGTATCCTCCCCATCCAAACCGTTCAAAAAGCCTACGTAATCGCTGATCGTAACGATATTTACGTATTCCACCTCCGCTTCGGGGTATTTCGCCCCCAAGTCGTGCGCCTGCGCTTCGCCCTGTCCGTTCCCCGCGATCGGATTATATAAAATATATAACTTCGCCATTTTTTCTCTCCGTATCCATATAATTTGTCATTGTTTTATATGACATTTATATTGTATAACAAAACGCGCTCGATGTCAACTGAATTTCGACGAATTTCGTCTTTTTACGCCAAAAAAAATAGATCCCTTGGAGCGTTTCCGAGGGATCTACGTCTATTTATTCGCACGTTTTATTCAATTCGTCGCGATACAAGAGCGCAAACAAGCCTCCCTGCACCGTTCGGTTGCGGAAGGTGCTGTACGTACCCTTTTCGCAGGAATACCAATCGGAAAACGGTACGCGATCGGGCGTTTCGGCAAGGAATTTGCAAAGATAAGCGAATATCTTTTTTTGCTTTTCCCTATCCGAAGTGCTTGCCGCAAGCCAGCCGTGCCAATCCGTTTTCGCGCTGTCCGAACGATTGTCCAAGGGTATACCGTACGCGTTCGCACGCGCCAAACAATCGGCAACCTCCTTTTCCGCGATATCCGCAAACAGCCCCGTACCGAGGAGCGTATCCGCGGTCAAATTGTATTTCATACTGTAGGAAGCTTCGTTGCCGAGTGCCAAAACGGTATGTCCGTCCGCCGCCGTGTATAACCGCTTCCATTCCAAAGCGTACGCTTCCGCCTTTTCACGGTAGAGCTTACCCTCTTCCGTCTTGCCCGAGCTTTCCAATATCTTCGCAAACGCCGCGATACCGCAGATCGCCTTGATCGCTAAGTTGGCGTTTTTATCAAGATGTCCCGTGAAATCGTCCGTGCAAAGCTGATTTTCGGGGATCAAGCCGTGGGCGACGAGATAGTCCGCCCATTTTTTGAAAAGGTCTAAATGCTCGGAAAGCTCCTCGTTGTATACGAGCGCGGAAAGTATCAGCATATTGCCGCACTCTTCCACGGGCATTTGCCGTTCGTCGTCGTAGAGCTCGAAGCTCGCAGGGAACGTATAAAAGGGCGCCAAGCTTTCCTGTTGCTTCCATTCGCGAACGTACACCTCGCCGTTGGGATGCTCTGCCTTGACCGCGTAAAGCTGTCCGCAACAATAGGGATAGATACCTGCGTCGTGCGGCGCAAAATCGTTATTCCACACGGGCATACGCGCAAAATCGAAGATGGGTCGAAGCATACCGCGCACCAGCTCGGGGGCGTACAGTAAAAACAAGGGCGCGGACGGATAGGTCACGTCCACCGTCGCGATACAGCCGTCCGAATTACACTCCTTCGAGAGCCATAAAAGCCGTTTTTTACTATCCTCCACGAGCTTATGCGCGCCCATGGTCTGACGAAGCGCCGCGCGGAGAACGAACAAATATTCCTCGCCGTACGCTTCGCAACGTTTGGACAGATCGTCGTCGAACGCCTTGCATTTTGCCAAAGCCTCGTCCTCGCCCAGCCAAGCCTCTTGCATAGCTTCGAACACCGTCTTGCCGCTGCTGTAATAATAGCCCTTGAGCCACTCGCCGTAATAGTTGATGGAGCAAAGATCGTTGAACGCAAGCAAAAACTTACCCTGCAGGGCTACGCCTTTCACGGCGTTTTTCGCGCCGTTTTCCGCGTATATCCAACGCCGCGTTTCTTCCTCGTACCAACCCGCGCTTTCTCCTGCCACGTACCAATACCCCCAATCGGCGCCGAACTCGTCGGAGGAATGGGACATCGGATACTGCCGCAAAAGCCCTACGCTGGCACAGGCAAAGCCGTTGAGCGAGAAACGGCAAACGTTCACCGTTTCCTTTCGGGCTTCGTCAAAGCAGGTGTTGTACGCGATACGCTCCTCCACGGAGAAACGAACGGTCGCTTCCTTAATATCCGCTTTGGGCGTAAGCGCATAGCGCAAATAACACACGGGACGGGAAGCAAGCGATAGATCGGTGGGCAAAAGCGGAGAAAGAAAGCTTACCTTTAATTCAAACCGCTCGCACTCGAAAGTATAATCGGTGGAAAACGCCGAAATACGCACGCTCGTTTGCGGTAAGGGATTTTCCCCTTTCCCCAAAAAGGTATACGCTTTTCCGTCCACGCATACCTTGCCGAGCATAGGCTTTTCTTCACCGTGCCAAAAAACGGGCGCCGCGCCGTTCAACTCGTCCGCCGCCGACCACAACGAAAAATACGGGTCGTTAACGAAAAGCGGATACGCAGGTAATCTGTCCACCCCGCGTTGCGGCTTTTTTTCCATACTACTCATAACACCTCTAACAGGGGCGGAGGTGTTTGCCTCCGCCACCAAACCTTATAATTATTTTTTACGCCGCCTTTCTCGTGAGCGCGGGAAGCTCGCCCTCTACGATCGTCCAAATAGAAGGATCGAAATCCGCCAAGCTTACCGTTTCGGCGTTTACGTCCGTCCACAAATCCGTCGCCGTCTTATAAACGCCGTAGTTCGTAGCTGCATTGGAAGCGTTAGTACTTTCAAAAGCACCCACGGCAACGTAAGAGCTGGGAGCTACACCACCTACCGTATACGAAGCCAAGGAAAATACGTTTTTCATAGTCGCACCCGTTCTATTCCAACCGAGTACGGCGCTGTAAACGCTTTCTTGATAATCGCTGCCTTTAAGATCTGCAATACAATTTTCTATTAACCCGCCTTTTTGGTTATACGCTACAATCGGAGCTGCATTGGAAGCGTTTAATCCACTGCCAACCGAGGTTGAATCTCTATTCAGCGTAAGCGTTACCTTACAATTGCGTACCGTTCCGTAATTATTGAAAACCAAACCTGCAGCTTTTCTCCAGTTAGCACCCGTTACCGCTACGTCCAAATTTTCGATAACGCCTCCAGCTTCGAGCTTCTTAAACAAACCGCCTTCATCAAGTTTCGCTATCGTTAAATTTTTAACGGAATAGCCACGACCGTCCAAGGTACCCGAAAATGTTGTAATATATTGAATCGGCGTTGCCCCTGCACCGTCAACATCGTTCGCAAGGTAAAATTTAGCCGACGTACTCGTATTCATTAACCACCAATCTTCCAAATCGGAGATCTCATTCCAATATTCGCTGGTTACGGGAACTTCCACGCTATCCTCGCCCTTGGTCACCGTGACCGTCGCCGTACCGTCGCCCACGGCTTGCACCGTGCCGTTTTCTACGGTCGCAACGTCCGTCGCGGAGGAAGCCATGCTCAAGCCGTCGGTAATTACGTTGTAATCACGGTCGTACACGGTGAGCGCAAATTGTCCTACGCCCTTATCGGGGTGGGTATTCAACGCAATAGACGAATCCAACACGATCACGTTGCCGCGGCTTGCGTTCAAGAGCACGGGCGCTCTGCCGGCAGGCTTACCCCAAACGGCGTTCGCAAAGTCCGAAAGATCGACAGCCGCCGCCATTTCCGCTTCGCTTGCGTAAACGCCGCAGGTCGCGGAAATCGTACCCGAACCGTTTGCATTAAACGGAGATACTGCGTAGAGGTTTTTAGTAGTACCAGCGTTATCGCCTATAAGAGCGTTAAAGTATTCTCCCGTGCCAATACTACCCGTCGCCACTACGATACAGTTTTCGATCAAACCGTCGGTCGAATTGGCGCGTGCAATCGCACCCACCGATTGAGCATTATTTATACTACCCGTCGTCATCTCTACCTTAATCTTACAGTTGCGGATAGTACCGTAGTTTTGATTAACGAGCAAGCCGAACGATTTTAACGTGCCCGTGGGTGCGTTGATCTCCAAGTTCAAGTTTTCGATCACCCCTTCGGTCCTATCAAACAAGCCGCCGTTATGATACCAAGGATCGACGTCGATGCCTACGTTCTTAAACGTATAGCCGTTACCGTTTACCGTACCCGTAAACGAGGGACGGGAGGTATTGGTATCGTAGCCGCCGATCTGAGGCGCGTTTGCGCCGTTGCCGTCGATATCCGCGGTCAGCTCGTAATAGCCCGTTAAATCGTCCGAGATCGAGGTCCAATCGGCGTAATCGTCGATCGTTTTCGTGATATACTTAAACGAGGAGGTCTTGGCGTAGTTGCCGTTATCGTCGAACAGGGTAAGCGTGTAGTCCTTACCAAGCTCCACCGCCGTAGGATCGAGAATGAGCGTCGTACCGCTGACCGTACCTACCTTTTTCGCGTTCGCGTACGCTACCGTATACGCGCTGTTTGCCAACGCGCCCGTGCCTTCGCTCGATTGATAGTACGCGCCGTCGTAGGCGATATCCGCGCCGCCCGTGCCGAAGTAGCCGTTGATGACCTCTTTTTCTTCGGGCTTGTACGTGTCGTATACCTCGGTATTTTCCTTAGCCGCAAGCGCGACCGAGCGAATACTTCTCGCAACGTCGCCCACTTCCGCATAGATCGGCTCGTTCTCGCCGATGACCACGTACGAGCGCGCGGTAAGCTCCGCCTTGTACGCGGCGAGCCTTTCCGCTTCCGTCGTCAAATCGTTATACGTGATCGCGCCGCCAAAGGTGAATACGCCGTCTTGGAACTCGATCTCGCCCGCCTTTTCGGAAGCGGACACGATCGTTTTCACGGGCGCTTCCGCGGTGTTTTCAAAGCTCGTGTTGGTTGCTTCAGTCACCTGCGTATAGAAGGTGACGGTGGTGTCGGCGGCAACATTTTGCTCCGTCCACCAAGCCTCGGACACGTGGCTCTTCCAACGGATACCCGAAGCGCCCTGCGTTTTTCTTACGGACGCGCCGTCCTCCATCCAAAAGGTTTTCGTCGTATCCGTAGCCGCGCTCGTTTGCACGGTCGGTTGCGAATAATTGGCGATCGCAAAAGCCGCGCAAGCCGTCGCTACGCCTGCGAAAAGAGTTACGAATTTCTTTTGATCTTTTCTTTTCATCTTCTTCTCCTCCTTAACTTGACCACGCCTGATCAAAGGCTTCGGTGCCCTCCGACATAGGTGCGTCGGTCTCCGTTACCGAGGTTCGAACTACGTCGTCTTCGAAAATCGACCACGTGAGTTCAGGGGTTGCATACGTTCGTTTCATATAAATCCTCCTTATTTTTTACGACTATAGCGCAAAGAGTCAACGCTATGTCTATATTTTTTTATTTCTTCAAAGCGGGCAACGCGGTTTCCGATACCGTCCAAAGGGAGCGGTCGAACGTATCGAACGTTACGCTTGCCAATAATTCCGCTTCGGTTGCGTATACCGCGTAGCTTTGGTTGGCTACCGCGCCTACGTCTTGACCGCAAGCGGCAAACGGAGATACGGCGTATACGTTTCGTATCTTGCCCGTAGCCGTATTCGCACCTGCGATCGAAGCAAAATATTGCCCTGCTTCGACGCTGCCCGTCGCGACTACGATACAGTTTTCGATCAAGCCGTTATTCGCGCGAACGAGCGCGCCTGCCGAGCTTACGCCGTTGACGTTGCCCGTCGTGACGGCGACCGTCAGCTTACAGTTGCGAATGATACCGCTGTTTTGATTGACGAGCAAGCCGAACGATTTTAACGTGCCCGTGGGTGCGTTGATCTCCAAGCTCAGGTTTTCGATCACGCCGCCGAACATATCGAACAAGCCGCCGTTATGCTTCCAAGGGTCAACGTCGATACCGACGTTTTTCAGCGTATAGCCACGGCCGTCCACCCTACCCGTAAACGAGGGACGGGAGGTATTGGTATCGTAGCCGCCGATCTGCGGCGCCGTTGCGCCCTCGCCGTCGATATCCGCCGTAAGATAGAAGTTGGACGAATAGTCCTCGTTCGTTGCGATCGCGCACCAATCCGCGTACGAGGAGATCGCTTTCCAATGCTCGCAATCCACCGTTACCTCCACGCTATCCGCACCCTTTATGACGGTGATCGTCGCCGTGCCGCTGCCCGTTACGGTGATCTCGCCGTTATCCGAGACGGTCGCGACCGTCGTATCCGAGGACTCGAAGCTTAAACCGCTCGCGATCAAATTGTAATCCCGATCGTACGCTAAAATTACGTTATTACTTTCCGCGTCGGGGTGGTCGTTCAACGAAAGCAGCGTGTCGAACACGACCAGCTCCGCCCTATCCGCGTTCAGCAATACGGGGAGCCTGTTTTGCGGTTTGCCCCAAGCCGTCGACGGGAACACGGAAACGTCCGCAAGGTTTTGGAAATATTCCATATCGATATACGAGCACACGTTCGTCGAAGCGCCTATATCGCGGCAGTACGCGCCGTATACCTCGGAAAGCGCGTAGGCGTTGACGACGGCGCCTTGGTTTAAGCCTGCGACGCTTGCAAATCTTTCGCCCGTTGCGCCCGTTCCGTTTACGGAAGCGATACAGCTCTCGATCGTGCCCGTAATATCGTTTTTACCGACGATCGCGCCTGCGTAATAGCCCGTGGGCGCGCCGTGCGTAAGCGTTATATCCACGAAGCAGTTGCGTACCGTGCCTTTGTTGATCGCGGCGATACCGCCCCAGCATTTGACCGCCGTTTCGGGCGAAGCTACGGATACGGAAAGGTTTTCCACCACGCCCGTTGCGCCGATCGTGCCGAAAAGTCCGCCGTTCCAGCCCCACCAATAGTCCGTTACGCTATAGCCGCCGAGCTGATATCCGCAACCGTCGAAGCGGCCCGTAAATTCCTCGTTCTCCCCGTCTACGGGCGCGATCATTGCAAACTCGCCCGCGCCCGTGATATTAGAGGTAAGATAGTAGCTGCCGTCCAAATTTTCACGGACGGTATCCAGCTCCGCTTCGCTTGCGATCGCTTGCCACGAATATACCTCGACGGTCGCGACGTTTTCAAAGCGCACGCCCTGCCAAACGACGGTCAAGGAGGTCGAGCCGTCCGTTACCGCGGTCAGCGTGTTACCGCCGAGCGTTGCAACGCTCGTATCCGCAACGCCGACGGTGATATCGGACAGCGCGTTGCCGTCGGTATCCGTAAAGCCGCCGAGCGTATACGTGCTCGATCTATCCGTACGGTTGAGGTGCAATTCGACGGTGTCCATCGTTTGCACTTGCAGCCATTTTGCCGTTAACGTCACGTTTTGCGTATACGCGGCAGTTTCCGCGGCCACGAGGGTTTCCCCGTCGTACCACCCGCCGAACACGCCGTTTGCGTTCGTCGGCGTGGGCAATTCACCGAGCGCCTGCCCTATTTCGAGCTCTTTACTGCTCGCCGCGCCCTCCGCGAGCGCGCCGCCGTTCACGTCGAACGTAACGGTATACTTCGCCACGGGCGTTGCGGGCTCTTCTTCCTCCTCATTATCGCACGCGACCAGCGCAAACGCGCCGAACAGGGAAAGCAAAAGGGTAAGAAGTAGTCTTTTTTTCGTTTTCTTCATTATTTTTCGCCTCCTTGCCGCGTTAGCTTTGTTTTTTGAGCGTAGGTACTTGCCCGTCTACGATATTCCAAATCGAAGCGTCGAAGGTTTCGAAACGGACGGCTAAGAGCAATTCCTCGACCGTTGCGTACGCCGCGTAGTTTTGGTTGGCTACCACGCCCACGTCGTTCTTTGCCGCCTCAAACGCGGACACGGCGTATACGTTTTGGATCCTGCCCGTACCGCTGTTTTCCGCGACGATCGCAAAATAATCCTCGTCCGCGCCTACGCTGCCCGTAGTCACTACGAGACAGTTTTGGACCAAGCCCGAATTGAGCCCGACGAGCGCCGACGCGTTGTTGCCCGTAGGAACGCCTTGCGTAACGTCCGTCGTTACCTTACAATTTTTGATCGTGCCGCCGTTACTGTATACGAGCAAGCCCCAAGTTCTGATTCTATTGCCAACGCTGTTTTCCACGGTCGGGCTGATCGCTTCCAAGCTCAGGTTTTCAACGATACCCGACATTTGATCGAACAAGCCGCCCTGATGACCGTACGCGTTCGTGCCGATAACGACGTTTTTGATCGTATGGCCGCGGCCGTCCACTCTACCCGTAAACGAAGTGCGGTTGGTGCCGTAATAGTCGCCGCCGATCACGGGAGCGCGTTCGCCCTCGCCGTCGATATCCGCAACGAGGCAGAAGTTGGAGCTGTAATCTTTATTCGTTTCGATCGCGCACCAATCCGCGTACGAGGATATTTGCTTCCAACCCGTAACGTTGACCGTGAGCATATTTTCAAACAACACGCCGTCGTAGCGAACGGAAACCTTCGCCTTACCTGCGCCGACCGCCGTTACCAGCCCGTTTTCGTCGACCGTCGCGACGTTCCCGTTATCTACGATATACTCAAGCCCCGTCGTTACCGCTTCGTTCTCCTCGTCGTAGATTTGGATTTGATAGGTATTCGTTAGGTCGGGGTGGTTATGATCGAGACTGACCTCCGCCGTTTGCGTAAAGATAACGGAGGGCAAGATCATAACGGTAACCGAAGCCGTTTTTCCGTTATAGAAAGTCGCGTTCACGGTAAACGAGCCTTGCGCCTTGCAGTTAATTTGCAGGCTGTGATCGTCGTTGACGGAAATATCCGCGTATTCTTCGAAACCGCTGATGGAGTATTCCGTGGGCACGCCTTTAAGATTTGCCAGGTGCAACGCGTACGATTTATCCACCTCGAGATAGTAGGTGCTTTGTTCGCCTGCGCTTATATAGCCGTTAAGGTGCGGTACTTCGCCGTCCGCTACGTGCCAAATACTCGTATCGAACGTGGAGAAATTCTCGCTCGTAAGCATTTCTTCCGTCGACGTAAACCGATAGCAATCGGTGACCGTGCCGTCGGGCGTGCTCGCCACGAGCGGAAGCTCCTTATTCGAGGTTACGACGTAGCAATTTTCCACCGTGCCGTAGTTACAGCCGCCGAGCGTGCCCAAAAATTCGTATTTTTGCGCCGCCGTCAGCATTACGATACAATTACGGATCGTGCCGTCGTAATAGTTGTTTCCGAACAAGCCGCCGCCCTCGTGATATTTGGACACGGCGCCCGTATACACGCTGACTTCCACGTAACAGTTTTCCACGAGTCCGTAGTTGATCGCCACGATCGCGCCGAATTCCTTATTGTCCGTAGCAAAGTGCGAATCGAGCACGGCTACGTTGCGAATGACGGAATGGGTATTCGTTTGACCGAAAAGCCCGCTGTGCCAGCCGCTCTTATATTGGATACGCTTGAGCGCATAGCCGTTGCCGTCGAACTCGCCGCCGAAATACGTTTCGGGAGGAAGTCCGCTGCCCGCCCAAGGGGTGATGCTCGACCAAGTCGCGCCCTCGAAATCGATATCGTTCATCAAAAGATAGCGCGCGGTCAGATCGTCGCGTATGCCGTCAAGATCGGAAACGGTACGGACGGATTTATAAATATCCACCTCGCAAACCGCTCTTTCGCCTCGGTATTCCGCCGCAACGTACGTTTTACCCGTGGCAAGCGCGTTGATATAGCCGTTCCCTACCTGTAAAATTTCGGGATCGCCGCTCGTCCAAATAATATCCGAAGCGTCCGCCTCTACGCCGTTGATCTTGATATTCGTACCCAGCTTGCACATTTTCAGCTGCGGCTCGTTGACGAACAGCGTCAACGCGTACGCTTCCAAGCCGAGCTCGACGACGTCCGTAACCGTAACGGTGCATTTTGCCGTCTTACCCTCGCCTTGCGCGGTGATCTCGGCAACGCCCTTTTTCAGTCCCACGACCACGCCGCCGTCTACCGTAGCCACCGTCGTATCCGAGCTGGACCAAGTAACGCTTACGGGTCGTTCGATCAAGCCCAAACGGTATTCGGGGATCAGTCTTACGGAAGCGCCGATAGGCACGGACGCCGCCGTTTTATTCAAGCTGAAATACGCTTCCGAAGAAACGGTGAGCGTAAGCTTTGCGCTTGCGCCGCCGACGGTCGCCGTAATTTCGGCAACGCCGTCCTTGACCGCCGTGATCTTTCCGTTGACAACGGTCGCCACGCTCTCGTCGGAGGTCGACCAAACGACTGCTTCCGTCGAGCCCGTGACCGTCGCTTCCGCCGTGAACGATTCGCCCATACACAAGGTCTTTTCGGTATAATTCAACACGACGCTTACGGAGGGCTCCTCCTCTTTATCGCAAGCAAAACAGCCAAACAGTACAGACAGCAGGAGCAAGGGTAGAAGAATTGCTTTCTTTAAGAAATTTTTCATCATATCTTTTCCCTCCAGCCTGCGACCAAATTGGCGATACTGTAGCTTTCCGTCGACGTTTCGCGCCACCACATAATACCGTGCATATTCGCGTATAATTCAAACTCGTCGATCATCGTCGTAAGCTGCGCGGTCGTATAGTACGCGGTATATAAATTGAGGATCAAGAAGGTGGTGGACAAGGACTCTATCTTAATTCTCGTATACAGCGTTTCGTACATAAGAGGGTCGCTGTTTTCGATCGCCGCGTACGCCTTATCGAAGATACGCATGCATTGATCGAGGAAGCCCTTGCTCCAATAATCCGCGTTGATAACGTCCACGTAGCAATTTGCGTCCATTACCTTGGGATATTTTTGGCGGATACCCTCTTGATAGCTTTTCAGCACGTTATAATACTCGAACATCGCGTCGCCGGCTTCGTGATAATAATGCTGCATAAATTCAGCGACGAGCTCGTCGTAGGAAAGCGCGGTGTTCCACATAAGCTGCGATTGTACGTACGCTCTCATCGCGTCGAACGAAACCGAGGGCGTATTCCACGCGCCTTGATCGAACAACACCGTTGCGCCTGCGGAGTAATATTCGCGGTAATGCGTAGCCATCGTACCCCATTGCGCGAAGTTCACCGAATAGTTCCAAAAATTAGCGCTATACGACCAAACGGTGATATTGTCCGTAACCGCCGACCAACCGTCCAACGCGTCCGCCGTTTCCTGATTTTCCGGCGTATGGAATTCGTACGAATAATTGGCGTGCAAGGGTGCGATCTGCACCGCTACGTTCGGCTCGGCTACGACGGAGGGATCGTTGGGCACCCATTCCCCGTCCTCGTTTTTATGCGCCGGCGGCGTGAGCGTTTGGAAATACGAAAGCGCGACGAACGTCAAATCTCGTCCCGGCTGCGTTTCGTCCAACCACGCTTTTATATCGCGCGCTACGGCGTTCACGAACCGCATATCCACGGCGCTTGGCGTGCCGTATTGCGCGATCGCCGCCTTGCAGTTATCACATTCGCAAAATACGTTGAGGTCCTGCGCGCCAAGCGACATATATTTGATATTGGGCAAGCTCGCAACGAGCTCTTTTACGTTCTCTACGAACTGCTTTCTCATTTCCTCGTTGGTAAGACAAAGCTGCGTTCCCGCAGGGCTGTACCAATCGGGGTGCTTATCGTAATAGGTTTCTTTAGGCAAGATCTTGAAATGCGAGTGCGAGCCGAACGCCCATTGCTCGCCGTGCTTATCCACGCGCAAACGGGTCTTATAATCGTAATTTGCCTGCGGCTCGTACAAGCCCAGCATACGCTGTGCAAAATCGGGGATCTCGCGAATGGCGAACCGTAAATACGGGATCTCCCGTACGTTTTCCCGATAGTAGATCTCGTCTATCGAATAAAACTTATAATCGACGAGCTTATTCAAGAAATGGTAGACGGAATAGAGCGTACCGTCCCCCTCGCCGCCCAGCAAAAACACGCTGTCGCCGCGCGATTCGATCTTATAGCCGTCCGAACCGAACTCCGCATAGGGTACGGTGACACCCGCTTCGCTGACGAGCGACGTTTCGCCGATAGATATGTATTTCGCTTCGTCGGAATGGGAAAGTCCCGCGTCCGTAACGGTGGAAAGCGTAACCCCCGTCGCTTGCTTGAAGAACTCCACGAGCTCCTCTTTCGCTTCCACTTCTCTATCGCTTGCATTCACGGGCAAAACGATCTTATAATCGGTCTTGCCGTCTTTCAAAAAATACTTATTCGCAACGGCGATCGAGTCGTCCACGTGGTTGGCGCTGTTATCCTTTCCGACGAATTCGGAAATGACCGTGCCCTTGTCGTCGCTCGCCTTTTTGCAAGCGAACAAACACCCCAGCGCCATCGTTATACTCAAAGCGACCGCTACGATCTTTATTTTACGTTTCATACGACTTCCCCCTTGTTATTCCACCGTAACGGTCTTATCCAAGAGCGCCACGTTGCCCGTCGCGTCCTCGGCGTAATAACGAACGATATACACGCCTTTGCTCGCAAACGTTACCTTACCCGCCGAGATCGTGGTGATCATACCGTCCGGATCGAGCACGTAGATATAGCTATACAGATCGCCGCTCATATTGTCGGTTACTTTCGCCGCGGGGATCTCCACCGTCTCGCCCACCGTTATTTTCGTGGGTAAGTCCTCCACCTCGATCGTCGGCAATACTCTATCCAAAACCGCGACCGATTTGGTCAGCGTAAACGATCTTCCCGCCGCGTCCTTTGCCGTATAGACGATACGGTAGGTGCCGTAAGCCGTCGCTTTCACCGTAAAGCTTTCCGTCGGAACGATCTCGTTGACGATCTTGGATTTATCGGGAGCGATAACGCTCACGGTCAAGCTCGTGGCAAAGCTCAAAACGTCGTACGCTTGCGCCGCGTACACGGTAAACTCCTCGTTCATTTCCGCCGTCGTTTGTATGACGCCCGAAAGATTGACCACGGGTTTGATGAGGTCGGACGTGCCGTTGTTCATGCCTTGGTTGACGATGGAGTACAATTCCAGCTCCGCCGTCGTTTGCACGTCGCCGAATACGAGCTCCATCATTACGCCGCCGCCCGTAAAGCCGCGGAACGCCTGCCCGTTATCGTATTCTTTGATCTTGCAAACCTCTACGTCCATCGCATTGAAAACGGTGTAGGTCAAGTCGTCGTATTTGACCTCCAACGAATACACGGCGTTGCCGTAGAAGGACCCCGGTATCGTATACGTCTTGCCGTTGACCTCCAACGTGGAAACGTTCGTGCCAGAAGCGCCTCTTTTGATCGTCAAGGTTACCTGCTCGTTTTTATTCTCCGCGCCCGTCAATACGACGTATACCACGTCCGTCGTAGAGGTTGCGGCAACGTCGAATTTCACCGCAAACTGTCCTGCCGGCAACGCCTTGATAAATTTCATCGACGCGCCGCTCGTTTGCGTGCGGAATATGATGGATTCGTCCTTTTTCTCAACGGAGGAAACGCCGTTTAACAGGAAATACTCGGACATATCCAATTCGCCCGCTTCGTTCACGACGGCGCAAAGCGGAAGCTCCGCTTCGTATTCCGCCTCCCGTCCGTCCTCCGTCGTCGCAAGGTAGACGATCCTCGCCGTATCCGCCGTTTCCGTTACGGGAACGGTCACTTTATCGTTTTGCGCGGCGTAGAAATTGGAGCCAACCTGTACGCCTGCGCTGACCGTCACGCTTTGTCCGCGCTTATAATCGGTCGCGGTCACGCTCGGAAGGGTTATCTCTTGCCCTACGACGATCACTTCGGGCAAGCCGACGATCGCGCCGAACACGGGCTCCTCCGTCGCCGTAACGATTACGGGATAGCTCGTCTCCGCCGTTCTGCCAAACCAATCGGTCGCTCTATATACGATCGTATAAACGCCCTCCTCGGTCGGCAAAAACCCGTCCGAAACGTCGTTTTCCTCGTCGTCTTTCACCGCCAAGATCTCTACGCTCGCGGGGAAAGAAGCTTGCGCTTGCGGTAATATCTCCGTAAAGCCTACCAACAGCTCGCTCGGTACGTCCGTCGCCCATACGGTAAGATCGACGATATCGTTTTCTACGTAGAGGTTTACCGTTTTGCTCGTTTGATTGCCCATCGCGTCCGTTGCGGTGTACGTAACGATATATTTGCCCACTTGATCGGGCGTGAATTTATTATCCTCCACCGCGTATTCGCGGCCGTCCTTATGCACCACGCGTACGGACGTTTCCGCTCGCGAGGCGTTATCGGAAACGATCGCCGGCGGCAAGGGGAACGCCAGCCCTACCTTGCCCGTGGGGATCTCCGTCCGTTCGATCGTAAGCGTAGGCGCGGTCGTATCGCAAAGATACTCCCCTCGCGTGCTTTGACCTAAAACGTTGGTGACGATAAAATGCGCTTGCCCCGAAAGCGCTTCCGCGCTTACGGATAAGCGGAAAGAATCGGAATCGAAGCCGTCCCAAATCTTGGTGAAAAATTCGGCGCTGTCGAAATCCGCCAGCAAACTGCCGTTGATATAAACGCATTTGGTCGCGTAATCGAAAGCGATCACGACGCCCTCGCCGTCCATCGCCATCGAGCGCATTTCACCCGAAAAGCTATGCGCCAACCGCATACCGCCGTTGCTGTCCGTTTCCACGTCGTCGCGATCGAGCCCTGCAAGCTGTTGACCGCTTGCCCCCGCACGGATCAACGCGTCCATCGTCGATTCGTCGCAACGAACGACGATCTCTATTTTATTCTCCGCGTTTTCGCCGTCCGTTAAGGTAACGACGAGCTGTCTACATTCCTCGCTCCCTCTTACGGTAGGCGCAACGGAAAAGGCGATCAGCGGCGTATCCTTGGTACAGCTTTCCGTCGAAATCTCGCCGACGTATTCCACGCCGCCGCCCTCGGTGACGACGCTTGCTTTAACGCCCGTAAGCCCGACGTGCAAATTCGCCGCGCCGTAGGATATCTCCGAATTTACCGCTTTGAAAAGCTCGGTCGATCTTTTCGCCGCAAAAAATTCTTTTGCGACCGTATACGCTTGCCCCCCCGCTTCAAAGGCGTAATAGGCGGTATATTTACCCGCGTCCGTCAACGTCAGCGTAGCCGCCGTGGAACGCGTACCGTCGGGAAGTAACACCGAGCGTTCGGTGGTATACTCCACGCCGTCCAATCTCGCTTTCATAACGGGGAGCGCAAGCTCCTTGCCGATCTCGTACGCCGCTTCAAGCCCGTCGCCTACGAGCGTGATCTTTTCAGCGCTTATCGTAAATCCGAACGAACGAGCCGCGCTGTTGCCTGCGCCGTCGCGCGCCGTGCAAATCAGCTCGTAATCGCCTGCGTCAAGCCGTACGTAGCACCCCTCCGCATAAACGGAGGCTTCCTCCCCCGAAGGTGCATACACGGGATAGATGCGCCCGAACGCGTCTTTCACCTTTACCGCGATCGTTTCCGCGGCGATCGCGCCCTCGGAAAAGTCGAACGCTTTCAAGGTGGGCAAAACCGTCTTTGCGCCGTCCACGCCCGAGAATTTAGGCGCGTAGATCGTAGGAGCTACGGTATCCGTGATCGTGCCCGCGTACGTGGTTTGTCCGTTGACGGAATAGATAAGGATATTCGCTTCGTCCTCGCGGATATCCGTCGCTTCCAGCTCTACCGTATATTCCTCGAAGCCGCCTAACGTAAAGCCGATATCTCTACCGTCGTTTTCCGACATCGAATAGTCCCAAACGAGGATCTCCTTACCCGCACTTCTCGAATAGCCGTACGACCACGCCGAAATACGCATCGTCGAGGGATCGAAAGCGATCTTAACGGGACGGACGTTCGAAGAAGCGTAAGCGCCCCTTGCGACCGCCGTATTCGAATAGCCCGTACCCCAAAGGCAGGTATAGCCGCCCAAGGCGTTCGCGCCCGTCGTGTTGCCGAGCTCCTCCGTATCGCGGTAATAATAGATACCCGAACGCACGTCGTTGGCTTCCACGGAGGCTTGAACGGTGACGCCGTTGGAATAGCCGCCGCCCGTCAAACGGATACGAAAACGGTTATTTGCGTCGTTCGCGTCCTGTACGATAATAGACAATTCGTTCAAATCTTGATATTGGTTCGTCGTTTCCTCGTACGCGGTACCTTCGTAGGAAGTTCTTGACCACGCCGTATATTCAAGCGAAAATTCGCCCGACATCGTTTGCTTGAATTTTGCCTTTTCGCCGTCCTTGCGCGCCGTCAGCTGTAAGCCCGTACGGTAGTCGGAGCTACCCGCGCTTTGAGGCAGCGTTTCGTTGGCGCTCACCTCCATTTCCGTTTGGAGCAGGTCGGTAGTCAACGTATACGCGTTTACGTCCAATCCGTCTTCTCGGATCGCCGCGCCGCCAAGCGTTGCAACGCACGCAACGGATAAAACGGCCGCCGCAATTTTTTTCTTCATCCTTTCAAACCTCCTACCGTGAGATTGCCGATCATCTTGTCCTTCGCCAACATAAAGATAATGAAAATGGGAATACACAAGATGAAGCAACCCGCCAATTTTCTAGGCACCGTCGCTACGGCGTTTTCCGTGTTTTGTTGAAAATAGTAAAGACCGTAAGCCGCTACGGGATGGCTGGGCAAATAGATCATGGGCGTACCGAAATCGTTCCAATAGGATATGAACGCAAGTACGCAAACGATCAGGATCGTCGGCAACGCCAAGGGAAGCATGATTTGAAAATACAAACGGAAATGCCCCGCGCCGTCGATAAACGCCGCTTCCGCGTACCCCCAAGACATCGTCTTGAACATAGCGTAAAAGATCATAAAGTTCGTCCCCAAAAAGGACATTTTCATAAAGAATACGCCCAAAAAGGAGTCGCGAAGCCCCAACGCTTCGGCTATTTGGATCTCGGAAGCCAAGCTGCCGACGATAGGAATGATCATCGTTACGATAACGATACCGTAAATGATCTTGTTAAATTTGAAATTATATTTTGCCGCACAATACGCCATCGTACAAAGCGTAAATACGTTTACGAGCGTACAGCCGATCGCATACACCAAGGAATTGAGCAACATTTCCACGAAATTCGCGTTGCCGCCCTTGCCCGTCAGAATGGGCACGTTCAAGCCCTCCAACGCGATCGTGTAATTTTCAAACGCCCAAGTTTTCGGTAAACCGAATACGTTGTTTCTAAAATCAAGCTTGGTCTTAAACGTAGTGATAAACGCCCATATAAACGGAACGATCAAAGATACCGTATAGAGCAACAGTACGACGAGCATGATAGTAAACATAACGCTTCCGCCGCCCTTTTTTTTCTTCGCACGCATAACCTTCCTCCTTAATATTCCGTCGTAGGACCGTATTTTTCAAGCGCCCATCTCACAAGCAGCGTAATAGGCGCCGCTATCAACGTAAAGAGCAAGCCGCCCGCCGCCGCGTAAGGATAGTCGGCTGCGCCCGCGCCGTTTACGGTAACCGTAAAGAAATAGTAGCCGTACGTCCACAAGCTCGCATCCGCCCGAGGTCCGAAGAAGGTATACAGCGCGCCGCTGTTGGTGAAGAAGCCCGCGATACCCGTGATAATAAAGATGGAAACGGTCGGATAGATCAAGGGCAACGTGATGTATAAAAGCTCCTTTAAGGGCGTGATACCGTCCAATTGCGCGGCTTCCACGCACTCGATAGGAATTCTCGCCATTGCGCCCGTATATAGCAGCATACCGCCGCCAAAGCCCGTCCAAACGCTAAAGACGATGAGCATGGAAAAAGCCGTGTCGGGATTGGACAGCAAGCCCAATTCGATCTCTACGCCCACGAGCCCCAAGACCTCGGGCACGACCTGCTCGACAAAGTATTGGAACGTGAGCGTCATAACGATACCGGAGATGATGGACGGTAAAAAGAGAATGACCTTAAACACGCCCGAGCCCATTTTCTTTTTATAAAGATAATTGGAAATGATAATGCTTACCGGCATCATACAAAGGGAGCAAAGATAAAATTTCAAGGAATTCAAAAACGCCGGTCGCAAAGACGTTTTCATATCGATAAACAAGGTGCGGAAATTCGTAAAACCCGTCCACAAATAATCGCCCGTTTGGTAATCGTATTTGCGAAACGCCAATAATACGGAATTGAAGTTTACGCCGAGATACATAATACAAAACTGCATGATCGGCAACGCGATCATCGTTACGTAAAAAATCAATTCCGCGCGGCGCGATTGCGCCATTTTCCGCGTCTTACTCTTTTGCGTCATGCTTACCACCATCCTTGCGCGTCAAAACGGCTCCATCTGGTATAATGATAATCGTACAACCCGTCGAAATACTGCTTCGCCGTCATATCTTTATGCAAAAGAAACGCCGTGAACGGATAGCTGTACGAAGTGCCGTTTACGTCCGAAGACCAAACCATAGATTTGTAATACGTATTGTTTTGGTCCATCATATCGTTCAAGCTTATCGAATAATAGATCTTCGTATCGTTGTCTTGATAGAAATCGAATCTACTTTGTTGGAAATAGGTAAGCTCCGCTCTTTGTTCGGGCGTCAAGTCGTAATCGTACGGGCGCGTAACGCCGGTGTACTGCGTAAAGATCCGCAACGCTTCTTCCGTATGGAGGTATTGGAAAAATCTCTTGGCTACTTCCATTTTCGTCGTGTTCGCGTTGATGAAGATCATCGTGGAGCTACCGCTGTTCAACGCGGTACGTCCGCTTGCGGAGGATCCGTCGTTCGCCTTGGGAATGGGCATCATCGCAAAGCGTCTGGTGCCGTAAGCCCACGTTTCGTCGTTCTCTACGACCAAATCGTCGAAGTCGCTACGCGCCTCCGTTTCCCACCAATCGCCGTCGAGAAGCATAGCGATACGCTTTTCGTCCGTTCGGGAAGCGAGGAAATCCAACTGCGCGGAACGGTGCGTGTACGTAACGTCGCCGACGCTACCCAAATAGTTGGCGTTGTTGGAGAGCAATTCCCTTGCAAACTGCAACGCGTATTCCTTGCCCTTTACCTTTTGGAGCAAATATCCGTTGCTGTTATCGATAGGCGTATCCACGCCGTCGATATTCAACGTACCCGAAAGGGTGGATTGCACCAGCATATTGTCGTAGCCCTCGTAATCGGCTACCATATTATATAAGAACGTATTACTGTAGCTTTGATCCAAGCCCATCCACGTAAGAGGTATCAACGAGTAATCGCGCATTCTCTTAAGCAACGCAAAGAAGTCGTCGTAGGTCACGGGCAAACCGTCGTCCTGCGTATTCGCTTCGCCGTCCTGACCGACCGTACGGTTTTCCGTCGCCGTCCAGCCGCCGCCCTCTTTCATATACAGCTCGTTTTCTTCAAACAGATCCACGTCGTAAATAAAGCCTGCCTGCGCGAGATAGGTGGGCATAGCGTAATATTTGTCCTCTATGTTGAAATACTCCTTCGCTTGCCCTTCCCCGAGCTTGTCGAGAATGGAAACCTCCTCGCCGTATTTGGTCAATTTTTCGGTAACGACGTCCGTTACGTCCGCGATCATATCCTTACTGACCAATTCGATATAGGGAACGCTTTCCACTACGTAAACGTCCTGTCTTGCCGTAGCCATAGTAGCGGGAAGATTTTTATACTCGGTCTTGGAATTATCGATCTTGAAATTCATCGTAACGTCGGGATTCGCCGCCTTAAAACCGTCGATGGCTTTATACAGCCATTCGTCGCCCAAACCGCCGTAATAGTTGGCGATATAAACGGTATTCGCGCTATCCTCGTTGCCGCCCGCGCCACACGCCGCGAGAGAGCCGAGCGTCATCAATCCAGCCAGCGCCGTTACCATAATCCTTGTGCTTCTTTTAATCATATTTGCCTCCTTAAAAATGAGTTTCGTTATACTACCCGAAGCGTTACTGCGCTTACGGTTTATTGCCGTTAAATCTTTATTTGTTGCTTGTGGTACAAGCAACAAACAGGACGTCCTGTTTCACGCCTTTTGCATCGTTCGACAAGTTTATTATATCACACCTATTTTTTACGTGTCAATACCGAAAAGCCAAATAATCGCTTCCGATTTTTGACAAAATACCCCCTGCACAGCTTCAGAAAACCTGAAACACAAACTTTTTTATCCAAATTTTGGCTACCGATTTTAGGTTTTAATTTTTTGAAGCACCGCGCTTTTACTCTTGATTTTTTGAAACGCTTGTGCTATAATAAAGAAAAAAATACGCATACCGAGCGCATGCGTAAGAAGAGGTTTTATATGAGCGATTATATAAACGAGAACAAAGAATTATACTTTCATCTTCACAGTAAGGCGGAACAGCCGTATATTGCCAAGATCGGCAAGGCGTTCTCCTCGCCCGACAGGCTGCGGATCCTCGATTTCATATCGAGTACGCCTGCGAACATACAGGAGATATCCAAGCAGTTGAATATTCCCCTCTCTACGGTATCCTCGCACGTGGAGGTATTGAGCGACGCACAGCTTATACTCACCGCCTATCAGCCGGGGCTGAAGGGGCATATGAAGGTATGCTATCGGGTCGCCAATCTCGTCAGCGTCAATTTCAATACGCCGGCGCCGAAAAAGAAAGAGGAACGCAGCTTTGAAATCCCCGTCGGGCACTTCTCGGAGATCGACGTCACCGCGCCCTGCGGTATGATAGACGGAAAGGCGCGGTGGATCGGAAAGATAGACTCCCCCAAGCACCTCTACTTACCCGAGCGCGTCAACGCGGAGCTGTTGTGGTTTAACGAAGGGTTTATTACGTACCTCGTACCCAATTTGGATAAGCATATCGGCTACAGCGAGATCTCCCTTTCGATGGAGGTATGCTCGGAGGCGGTATATTATCGCGACGTTTGGCCGAGCGATATCACCATCTTCCTCAACGACGTGGAGATCGCTACCTTTACCTCCCCCGGGGATTTCGGGGGAAAGCGCGGTAAATACACGCCGACCGAGTGGAGCCTTGAGAGCACGCAATTCGGGATATTGAAAACCTTTACGATCAATGAAAGCGGCGTGTTTATCGATTTTGCGCCTTATAGCGATAAAATCACGATCAAAGACCTGCAATTGGAAACGCGGAATTGTATTTCGCTGAAGATCGGCATCAAAGCGGACGCGGTGCATAAGGGAGGCGTAAACCTCTTTGGCAAAAACTTCGGCAATCATCCGCAAGCCATCGTCATCACGACGAAATAAGACGCACGAAAAAAAAGACGGACTCGTTCCGTCTTTTTTCGTGGCGCGGAGAAAGGGATTTGAAGCGAATACGCTATACTTGAAAGCCCTTATATTTCAAAAGGATTTCGTATATGCTGCCCCAACTCCGCCCCATAAACCAGAAGCTTGCCTTATTTATCAAAAACCCGTCGCGCGATAGCTTATCTTATTTACATACTATCCATTTATCTTTCTCTTCTAACCCCAAATTTTCTATCGCTCTTTCAAAATTTTTGACCATATTAAAATCCGTAGGATGATGCTCGCTACCGCAATAAAATTTACAGCTACGATCCTTTGCGATACGATACGGGCGTAAAACAATTTCCATATAAATATATTTCAAATAAAGAAATTTAGTCGTTAAAAAATAAAAATCGTCCAAGATGAAGCCCCAAAAAAACATAAAACCCGTGGTGTTATAGCTTACACAACGGGCTTTACTTTTTATACTTTCTTAAACAATTATATCAACTCCACTTTCGTTAAAACCGCATACTCTCCGTCTTGCCGTGCGCTTGTAGCAAACACCACGCTCTGCTCGCCGTCTCCGCCTATCCCGACTTGCAATTCGTATTCCCCGCTTTGCATTTCTTCGGGAATAGATATTTCTATAATTTCTTCGTATTTGCCCTCAATCCATTTGCGGATATCCACGCCCGTTTGGAAGCTCTTTGCATAGGTATCGTTTTTTAACCGAAGATAAAGCGGTAATTTATGATATATCGGCGCAACCCCGACGTTGTCTACCACAAGACGCACCGTCAGTTTTTCACCGCGTTTTACGCTCGTTTGCGTTTCCACTTCGTCGATTACAAAATGATAACCCATTTTCGCCGTCCACTCGTCGATTTTATCCTTCCATTCAAACGGTATCGGCAACGATTTTGCGTTAAACGTACTCACGTGCCAAGAAAGTAAAGTTTCTATGATTTTATCCAAACCCCAACCCTTTCTTTGCCATTCGCCAAGCCACCAGTAAGACTCAAACGATATATGTCCTTTCTTCCAAATATCCCCCATTCTTTCTACATTTGGCGGTAAGCTTATATACGTTGAATGCGGATGACCGATACAATCCGCGCGCCAGCCTATGGGCGCTTTTTCGTTGGAATAATAAACAAGCCAAGGAACGTCTACTTGTCCGATTAAATGCGTGTTTCTAAATACTTCCGTATATACATCCACAGATTTTTCAAGCTCTTCTTTGGTAAATAAATCAATGTGACTGCCTTCGCCCCACGAACCAGGGAGCGAGATATCTATAAACGCAAGCGTAGGGTCGCTATCAAACCGCTTGCCAAAGGCACGAACCGCGTTCCCAAAATACTCTAAAAATCTGGGGTCTGACGGACATTCTTTTACCCGTTTCCCTTTGGGTCTTGCAGGACATTCAATTTTCGTTTTTAACCAGTCGGGCACGTCGTCGCTTTCACGAGTACTATGTTGCATTAAACGGAACATTACCGTTTGGTCGTTCTCTCTCGCTTTTTGCAATATATCTTCAATAAAGGCGTAATTATATTCCCCTTCGACAGGCTCAAATTCTTTCCATAAAATACGGATATATACGACGGAGCAATCGGGATAATAGCCCTGCGCTCTACCCTTTTCTTCTACGTAATCGGGTACGGGATAACATTCTACGTATTCCGTTTCCGTCATATTATTTTCAGGCTTTACGATTAAATCGGAATACAATTCGTCGTTTCTAAAATGCTGAAAGCTTGTAAAACCGATATACGGATTTTGTTTTCTTTCTCTTTGATAATTATATTTTTTTATCATATTATTTCCTTTACCGAACCATTGAATTAAAGATATTCTGTTAAATATTTTGCAGTATTTGCCACCATTTCGTCAAACAGCGTTTTTGCATCTTTTACGGGAATATTCATCTGCGGGTCTTCAATAAACGCAAGGAACACTTTGTCTAAATCCCTTTCAGTCGCCCCGTCGCTAACCGTTTCTTGTATACCTACGATACGAGAAATCAAAGAATACAGCTCGTTAGGGATATTCCCCGCGTAAACAGGCATTACTTCGTTTGCTCGGAAAGTTGCGTTCGTTTCCACAACCGCGCCGAGCGGTAAGTTTGGAATTTGCCCTTGGTTAGGTATATTTACGTTCGTGATCATATTTTCCAAGCCAAGCAACGCACGCATTTGGTTTACGCCGTCTTCGCCCGTACGCTTTATCGTGATAGGCATTTCGCCCGACAACATTGCCTCGCTTTTTCCTAAACGTTCTTTTAAGTTTTGTCTACGCCACTCCACGGACGTAAGCGCATATTTCCAACTATCTACCGTTTGCGGGTCTTTTAAGTACCAGCTTGACGGGCAAAACTCCGCAAGATGTCTATCGCCTGCGGCGGCAATATAACCAAATCTCTTAAATAAATCCATTTTGACGAGTTGATATTCCATAAACGCCTTATTCGCCCAGTTTTTCTTAGTCGAATAACCCGTTTCGGCGTATTTATCGCAAAAGCTATCGTAAACGCCAAACACGTCGTGATTATTGCAAGACGCGTCCGTAATCCAAGTAAAATGATTAACGCCTATAACGTTCGTTCTTATATCGTCCCTTGCATATACGTCCGTATTGTAATAATCGTTTAAGGCAATAGAAAGCAATCTTTGCGTACCGAATACTTCATGACAACAACCGAACGCCTTAATCTTCGGGAACGTACGGTAGAGCGTTTTTACACAAAGGGTCATAGGGTTGGTATAATTGATAACCCACGCGTTTGGACAACACTTCTCAACCGCCTTTGCAATCACTTCAAACATGGGAATAGTGCGAAGGGCACGAATAATACCACCAGGTCCCGTCGTATCGCCCACCGATTGATAAATCCCGTATTTTTCAGGAGTATGTACGTCCGATTCCATTTCGTCAAACGTTCCTGGCAAAATGGAAATCACGACGAAATCCGCACCGCTTAACGCATCTTCTAACGTATCCGCCACGGTATAATGCCATTCCGATTTTGCACCTTCCGCTTGATTATATTGTTCGCCGATAATGCGGTTTTTTTCCGCCGCCACTTTATCGATATCGTATAAGCACACCGTACCGCTCATATCGGGCGCGGAAATAAGGTCGCTCATAAAACCCCACGCCCAACCGCGCGAGCCACCGCCGATATAACCGATTTTTACGTCTTTTGCACATTTATTTTCGTAATACATCTTCTTTCTCTCCTTTATAAATAATCTTTCAACCAAATGTAGCGCGCAGGCGTATGGAATTTACCACGCATCGTCGGATTAAGGGCGTATAATAAAAATTCCCCGTGTCCATATTTTCCTCCGTCCGTATCAATACGGTATGCGTTAAAATATATTTCGCCTTCGCCCGTACGAATTTTATCTTTGGGGATTTTTACTGTTGCGACGTATCCGCCGTTTCGTAAAAGCACCTGCGTTTCTACGAACGGCTTATCTACAAAATCAATCGCAAGGACAGGCTCGCCGTTGTCTTCTCCCTGATAGGTCATTTTCGCAAGCATCAATCCGTTATAAGGGCTAAGCTCGATTTCGTAATATACCTTTCTATCAGGGTCTGTTCCGATTAAAATTTCACATATATCCCCGTCCGAATGTAATTGATTATATTCTTTATACGGACAATGGTATTTACAATTTTCCGCCGTAAAAACAAAGGTCAAAATACCCTTTTCTTCGGTAATTTCCACCGTCGTTTTCCGCTCCGTTTCTTCCGCACCCGTCCGACAATTTCTCAACTCGTAAACCATCTCTCACTCCTTGCGCATTTCTTCATAGGACGTTCTAAACGGCTTGGTATACGGTCTATACACCTTCAAATCCCTAAACTGAATTTTACTTGCATACACGCCAAGCCCTACGCGACCATACTTGATAAGCGGATTATTATCCAAAAGCTCTACGGCAAGCTCGCCGTCGATAAACAAAAACAAACGCTTACCTACTCTTCCCGTTTGGATATGATATTCTTTATTCGGGTCAAAGCGATGCATACCCGTCAACGCTTCTACGTTGCTGTCCAAAGGATATTTTTCAATACCCGTTTTGCCTATCCACCAGCCTTGCATACCGCCGACGTACCCGTCGTAAGGCTCACCTTTTTCATAATTCCAGCCGTTCGCGCAAAAGGTGAAATTCAAATCGTTTTCATAGGGAGCAACCGTTTTACCGTAAAAATCCAATAAAATATCCCCTTCAAAGGATTTATGGGAATAAATTAAACCGCCACCGTCTTCTTCCATAAACCCAACAAGAACACCGTCTTTTGCCGTCCACTCTCCGCCTGCTATTTCAAAATCACGCTCCAAAAGCTCTTGCGTAAAATGTGCGTGATACAATAATTCGCTTTTTTCTTCTATAATATCTATTTCTTTAATTCTTAACATTTTTTTTGCTCCTATTTTTAATCCTAAAAATTTTTTTATACAAGCATAGCGCCGATACCGATAAAGACAATACCAAGTATCCCCATCCATAAAGACAACCACTGTTTATTCGTAATTTTTTCTTTAAGAATAATCATGGATAAAACGCTTGTAGCTATAATTCCACCGCCGCGGAAAATTTTTTGCCATATCCCCATTGCTCCGCCAAACAAGAAACCGCCAAACGACGCTACCGCCCATAATGCGCTCATTTTCTTTTCTTCCTTTTTTACGGAAAAAACAAAGGAAACGATAATCAATAAAATACCTATGATATGTAATGCATTGTAAAAAATAATAATAAGTATTCCATATCGCAACAGCGTTACGGCTGTTTACCTATATACGCTAAAATACCGCCGTCTACGTACAAAATATGTCCGTTTACAAAGTTCGACGCTTCGCTTGCCAAGAATACCGCAGGTCCTGCCAAATCTTCCGCTTCACCCCAACGCGCCGCCGGCGTTTTTGCAATAATAAAGCTATCGAAGGGGTGACGAGAACCGTCCGCCTGCCGTTCACGAAGGGGGGCGGTTTGCGGTGTTGCGATATAACCCGGTCCGATACCGTTGCATTGAACGTTATATTCGCCGTATTCGCTCGCGATATTTTTCGTGAGCATTTTTAATCCGCCCTTTGCTGCGGCGTATGCCGATACCGTTTCCCTACCAAGCTCGCTCATCATGGAACAAATGTTGATAATTTTCCCGTGTCCTTTCTTTATCATAGACGGAATAACCGCTTTGGACATAATAAACGGCGCGTTTAAGTCTACGTCGATAACTTGTCTAAATTCCTGCGCGCTCATTTCACACATAGGAATACGCTTGATGATCCCTGCGTTATTGACGAGAATATCCACGACGCCTACTTCCTTTTCTACCTTTGCAATATATTCGTTTACGGCGTTTTCGTCCGTTACGTCGCATACGTAGCCGTGCGCTTTGATACCTTCCTTCTCGTATGCCGATAAGCCTTTATCGACGAATTCTTGCTTGATATCGTTAAAAACGATAGTCGCACCTGCGTTTGCAAACGCCTTTGCGATCGCAAAGCCGATACCGTAGCTTGCGCCCGTTACAAGCGCAACCTTTCCTTTCAAACTAAACATATTTTCCATACTATTTTTACCTTCCTTTATATTTATTTGTTTAAGGGATATATCTTTATCTTAAGCTCTACGCTTGATTTTCCCGTCGCCACATAGCCCTTATATATACCGTTGCGGTTTGCGAAATACGTTTCCAAATCGGTGATATTTTGCGAAGAATATTCGCAAACCCAGTTCTCGTATTCTACTTCGATTTTATTTTTCGTATAAGAACTATGCGTCTTTTTCTCGCCGTCAAAGTCAAACGCAGGCAAGGTAATCCCGATTTCTTTATCCGTTGCGCTATCGGCATGCAGTATAACGCCGTTTTCACCCACAAAGCAGGAAAACTTCACTTCCGCTCCGTTTACAAGAATACATTGAAAAACAACACCTGCTCCACCGTCTTTGATTTGATTTTCAATAAGCGTATACTGCGTTCGACTATCTGCACCGTATACCCATTCGCCCTTTTCATTCTTTATAGCGGGACAAATAGAAAATTGTGACGCGTTCACCTGTCGTCCGGCAGGCGGAATGGTAATTTCCGTAGAATTTATCCAGTTCCCGCAGTAATAATAAGGCGCTTTTGTAAACGGCATGGAAAGACAAAGCACACTCGGCGCGCCTTTTTTATGGATACGACCAAGCCCGCTCGCGTCGTAATGCGGGTCGGCGTTCGTATCAAACTCCAAGGAATATTCGTCCGTTTTTACGAATGTTTTATGAAAATATTTCGAAGTACTCCAAATAATCGGATCTTCGTGTTCTTCTATCGGCTGAATGGTATCGTCGCAAAACAAGCTTGCCGAATAGAAGAAGGACGCCGCGGTAATCATATATTTATCAAAATACGCGTACGTTTCACAACCGTATTTGGAATCTATCGAAAATCGATTTTTTACATGCGTAATCGGATTTTTTGCAAGCCAAAGCTTCGCAAGCTGTAAGGCGCGTAAAGCCCCTGCCTTGAATTTACCGGCAAGCGTATAATCCCCTTCTTTTTGATAACGAGTCGCTTCATATTCTAAAATCATAGCAAGCCATGCTTCGTTATGCAAAAACTGATTACTTCTACCGCCAAAAGCCATTTCACCCGTCGTCGATTGCATTTTTAAGGTCATAAGCCCCGACTTTTTTAATAGACCGTCAATAGCGGTATAGTATTTTCCACGATACCCTGCGTACAATAATAACGAAAATAATCCACGCGCTACAATATCGTACATTATTGGCTGGCGCATCTCTTCTTCGTCGTTATCCATATACATTCCGTTTTCGTCAATCCATTGCAGCTGCGCCGCAATTTGGATATCGATAAATTCAGCGGAATCGCAAAGACCTATGCTTTGTCTAAAATATTCGCTAACTCCCGTAAATAACGCCCAGTTCCTAACGGCGTCCGTCGGTTTTTCCGCAAAGCGGTTATAGCAGGTTTTAGGTTCAATCGTCGATAGATATCCTTTCCAACGAGTAACGTCCTTTTCATCTACTATATCGTTCTTTTCTATTTCTATAAGACAACAAATAATTTCTCTTACCGAAAAATCGTTCGCGGCTTTTACGTTTGGAATGGTCTTGCAACAAAGCTCCATCATTTCGCAAAACAAAGGGAGCAAATCGCGCCGTCTACCGTTTGCAATCAGAATACCGATATTCGCAGTCAAGCGTGGAAAACCGTGCTCCTTCAAGCCGTCCTTTTTTACGTCGTTAAAGTAGCGGATAATATGCTCGTCCGTATAGGCGGATAGCGTTTTTTCCATTAAATCGAGATATTGTGTATTCATCTCACTTCGCTCCTTTTACCACGCCAAGAAATCCGTTCCCTTTAATTTCAAAATCGCTTCCGCAAAGAAATAATCGCCGTAAATAATCGGCATATGCTGTTCTTTATCGTATTTCAAGCTACCCATTTGTAAAATGGAGTCTTCGTTTTCCGACCAATCACACCAGTTCTTTTCCATTGCACGCAAAATATGGATAGCGGAAGATAAATATTTTTCTTTTTCTTCTTCGCTTTCAACGTGTTTCGCAAGCTCAATGAGTCCGCAAGCGGCACAAGCGCCCGCCGTCGAATCGTAATATACAGGCGTTTCGGGCTGGCAAAAATCCAACCGCGGAAGCCACCCCGTTTTTTCCGTTTCTTTGATGAAATACTTCGCAACTTTTTTCGCCGTATCTAAATACCGCATTTCTTGGGTATGTATATACGAAAGCATAAAACCGTACAACGCCCAAGACGCCCCACGCGACCAGCAAGACGTTTCCGAATACCCTTGTCCTGCCTTTACCTCCAAAACGGTATCAGCCTTTTTTGTGTCGTGTACGACGATATGATTTACCGAGCCGTCCGCTCTCACGTGGTCACGCATACTCATATCCGCGTGGCGCATTGCTATTTTCGCAAAACGCGAATCGCCTATTTCGTTACTTGCCCAGTATAAAAGCGGAATATTCATCATACAATCAATAATCGTCCAGCCCGCTACGCTTTCACCGTCACGAAAACCGTTCCAACAACGAATAAAATTCCCGTCCACGTTATAACGGCTTGCAAGCGTCATAGCCGCGAGTAAATTTCGGTTTTTTGAAACAGGATTACCCGTTAAACGGTAATTGACACCGCTCGTCAAATTCCACATAAAACCAACGTCATGATGTAAACCGTCTGCGTAATGAAATGCTCCGTCCAACAGCTTTTCGCTTTCTTCGGCGGTAAGCTTATAACATTCTTTCCCCGTACCTACGTACATTTGCCACATAAGTCCGCCCCAAAATCCGTTCGTCCACATCAAAATAGCTTTCCCTTTTGAGCAGTCGTCGTGTACGCCGTTTTTCGTTGTGTAAGGAATTTTATAACGGCTCTTTACGGCTACGCGAGAAAGTTTTTCGTCTAATTTGTTCCACGTATCGTCAATCCACGCTTGATTTTGCCCGATAATACTCTGATAGCTCATTTTTTCCTACTCTCCCTTACAACAAATCTTTTGTTTCGATATGGTCCATATCCGTAAATTCTTGATTTTCACCGCACATTGCCCAAATAAACGAATAGTTCTTCGTGCCAACGCCAGAGTGGATAGACCAAGACGGCGAGATAACCGCTTCTTCGTTGTGCATAATAATATGTCTGGTTTCCGTCGGCTCGCCCATCATGTGGAATACGACGTCGTTTTCGCCCATATCCAAATACATATACACTTCCATTCTTCTATCGTGCGTATGGCAGGGCATCGTGTTCCAATTAGAACCGCTTGTGAGCTGCGTCAAACCCATCGAAAGCTGACAGCTTTTCATCACTTCGGGGTGTATGTACTGATTGATCACGCGTTTATTACATTCCTCTACGCTACCGCAGGGTACCTTTTTTGCTTTCGTAATGTCGATCTTGACGATCGGATAACTCGTATGCGCGGGACAGGAGCTTACGTAAAATTTCGCAGGCGCGTTTTCGTCGACGCTCTTAAAGGTGATTTCTTTATTCCCCATACCGATATAAATACCGTCGCGGGGATTCATTTCATATTCTTTGCCGTCTACCGTAATAATACCTTTACCGCCGATATTGATACAGCCCATTTCACGTCTTTGCAGAAAATATTCCGCCGCAAGCTCTTTGCCCGCTTCCAATTTCAACGTTTGACGAACGGGCATAAGCCCTGCCGTGATGATACGGTCGATATGGCTATATACCATTCTTACGTTGTCTTTCGTGAAAAGATTGGCGATATGAAATTCCTCGCGTAATCTTTCCGTCGTGTAATGCTTTACGTCTTTTGCGTTTACCGCTTGCCTTACTTCCATTCTACTTAAGTCCTCCTTACTATATCGTCCGTAAACTTCTATTTGCGAAAGCGCCGCAAATCCCAAAATCTCCGTGACTTGCTTAAAATTGGATAATTTGATCGTTTTCGTTATCTTTTTATCAAAAACGATTTCTTGCCCTTTTTCATTTTCGGGATTTAGGTCGCTATTATCCAAAACGAATTCTCCGCGTACCGTTTCCCCGTCCGAAAATCGTATATCTATATTCTTCCAATAAGAATCGTGCGGCTTGCCCGTGATCCTATCGTGCTCGAAGTCCGCACGCAAGAAAAATACGATCTTATCGATCTCTACTTCTCGACCGAAATCCAACGTATATTCCAAATCGTTTCTCGCGCCACCTGCCCACGAATGGTAGGGATACGCACCGTGCCCTTGATTTTGTTTTACGCCGTCTATGGCGTTACGCTCGTAAAAACAGGGCTCTTCTCGCGTTACGAAATTCGCGCTTGCGTGCGGATAACCGTCCGTCTTTTTTCTTAAATCGTGAGAATTCAGCGCAATATTCCGCGTCCCGTAAAACTCCTCGTCCCCTACCTCTCGCGCGGCTATTATATGCCTTTCGCCTTGAAACGCTTCGGGCGCGTAACCCATTTTCAATTCTTTGGCGCTCGGTATGGTGAACGTAAAGCTCTTATTCGGTAAGTACAGCAAGCTTTCTTTCAGCGTTTGATCGAGCTTAACCGCGACCGTTTTCGTACCGTCCGCGGAGATTTGAATTTTATCGCCCTCGGCAAACGTACCTACGTACTCGGCGCTGATTTCGAACCCCTCTACGGAAAATTTTTTATTCCCGTTTTTATCCGTGATCTTTATAAATAACATTCTTCCTGTCGCAAATTTCCCCTATTATTATTTTTATTGTAAAAAAATTATAAAACATATTTCGGCAAATTGCAATACACAAAATAGTTTTTATCTTGGACTTTTTAGTGAATTTGAAAGCAATTTCTTCCAATTTTTTAATTAAGGGAAAAAAAATAGCGTTTCTTTTGGACTTTTTAGAGATTTTTCGAAAAACCGATTGCAAAACCCGTCTTTTTTGTGTTATACTCTTTATAGAGAAAGTCGTAACGAGTAACGCGAAAAGTAAGAGGAACGATTATGGCAATCATCAATTATATTGAAAAGCACTTAAAAACCTTCACCGTTAAAAAGCATAAACACAACTATTGGGAAATCATCTACGTTACCGACGGCGTCGGTACGATCGAAACGGAAGATAATCACGTTATCGAATATAAAAAAGGAGAAACCATTTGTATTCCACCTAACGTGCAACACATCAACAGTTCCTCCATCGGATTCAAAAATATTCACTTAACTATCGAAGATTGGGATCCGCAGCTGCAAAAGACTACCTTGATCCCTGCGTCGGATACGAGTAAAGATCTATATACGCTCCTCAATCTTGCCTACCGCTTTTTTCATCAAGTATCGCCGGAAAACGCGATCAATTTGTCGTTGACGAACGTGATCGTTGCCTTTTTGAACCATTTGTTAAAGCAGTCGGCTTCCTATAAAATTACGCAAGTGATCGTGAACGAGATCATAAATCACTATACCGATTGTGATTTCGATTTGGAGCAAGCGTACGCCTTGATACCTTTATCTAAAGAACACATTCGGAAGCTGTTTATCAAAGAACACGGCGTAAGCCCCGTACAATATTTGAAGCGCCGTCGTTTAGAGCTTGCAAAACAGCTTTTGGCGCAAAAGGAGGACGGGTATTTGCGCATCAACGAGATCGCCGCCACCTGTGGCTTTGCCGATTCCGCCTATTTCTCACGCATCTTCAAAAAAGAAACGGGCGTCTCCCCCAACGAATACCAATTCAAATTATTGGCAACCAATAAAATATACCCCCTTCTCGAATTTGAAGATAGAAACAATCCGTTCAAAAACTAATGAACTCATTTTTATATAATAAAAAGACCCTTGATTTTCAAGGGTCTTTTTGGAGCTACTAGGCGGATTTGAACCGCCGACCTCGTCCTTACCAAGGACGCGCTCTACCAACTGAGCCATAGCAGCGTAGATCATTTTCGATCGTTACTATGACATTATAGTTAAATTTCAAAGAAATGTCAAGCCAAAAGATAGCGTTTTACCAAAAATTTTTAACTTTTCCAAAATAAAAAAATCCCTTTCCGATCGAAAGGGATTTTTCATCGTTTTTTATTTTGCGTATTCTACGCCGCGGAATTCTCGGATAACGTTTACTTTGATCTGACCGGGGTATTCCAACTCCGCTTCGATCTTCTTCGCGATATCCTTCGCAAGGAAAAGCGCCTGCGCGTCGTCCACCTGTTCGGGCTTCACGATAACGCGTACCTCTCTACCCGCTTGGATCGCATAGCTCTTATCCACGCCGTTGAAGCCGGACGCGATCGCCTCAAGCTTTTCAAGACGCTTCACGTAGTTCGTACCCGTTTCTCTTCTTGCCCCGGGGCGTGCGCCCGAAATCGCGTCGGCGGCTTGGATAAGCACCGCTTCGATCGTTTTAGGCTCTACGTCGCCGTGGTGCGCCATAATTGCGTTGACGATATTTGCGTTTTCCTTATATTTTTTCGCAAGATCGGCGCCGATTTGAATATGCGTGCCCTCTTGTTCTTGGTCGACCGCCTTACCGATATCGTGCAAAAGACCTGCGCGTTTGGCAAAGTTTACGTCCAAGCCGAGCTCAGCCGCCATTTGTCCAGCAAGCGTAGCCACTTCGATCGAGTGCTTATATACGTTTTGACCGTAGCTCGTTCTGAATTTCAAACGACCGATAAGCTTAATAAGCTCGGGATGCAAGCCAAAGATACCTGCTTCGAACACGGCCGCTTCGCCCGCCTCCTTGATTTGAAGATCCATTTCACGGGAAACCTTTTCCACCGTTTCCTCAATTCTTGCAGGGTGGATACGGCCGTCGTTGATCAGCTTTTCAAGCGATAAACGCGCAATTTCACGACGAACGGGATCAAAACCCGAAAGAATGACCACTTCGGGCGTATCGTCAATGATCAATTCGATACCCGTAGCATTCTCAAGCGCACGGATATTTCTACCCTCGCGCCCGATAATACGCGCCTTCATATCGTCGCTGGGCAGGGGAACTACGGAAACGGTAATTTCCGAAGCCTGATCCGCCGCACATTTTTGAATGGCAAGCGCGATGATCTTTTTGGCGTTCATATCCGCCTCGTCTTTCGCCTGCTGTTCGAGGTTACGAACCTGCATAGCTACGTCGTGGCGAGTGCTGTCCAAAATCGCTTCCGTGAGCAATTTTTTCGCTTCTTCTCTCGTGAGCTGCGAAACCTTTTCAAGCTCTTGGATCATCAATTCGTGTTGGGAATCGAGTTTTTCCTGTAAAGCCTGCACCTCGCTCTCTTTTTGCATAAGGTGCGCTTTTTGTTGTTCCAAAGCCTCCGTCTTTTTGTCGAGCGCGTCCTCTTTTTGCGTCATTCTTTGTTCCATACGCTGAATTTCCGCTTTTTTCTCTTTGGTTTCACGCTCAAACTCGTTTCTTAATTTTAAATCCTGTTCCTTTGCTTCAAGAAGCGCCTCTTTTAAGGCTCTCTTGCTTTCTTCTTTTCCTTGGGCTTTGATCCGTTCCGCTTCCGCTTCCGCCGCGCTGACGATCTTGCGTACCTGCTCATTTGCCGAGCCAACCTTTTTTTCGGTTTGCTTTTTGCTAATGATGATACCTACAACGATACCGCCGATAAGCGCCACGGCAGCGACTGCGATCATAACGATCCAACCCCACGTGGGCATAACACCGAGAAACAGGACGCTCAAATTAACGTTGTGCATTTTTTGTGCCTCCTGTATTAAAATTAGTCGTCGATAAAAGCTATTATACAATCGAATTTTTCTACAAATCCGATCTTCAATTTTTTCTATCAATTACTATTTTACAATATATTTACGAAAATGTCAATTGTTTGGCTTAAAATACTTTTCGATATTGAAAAATTATTTCATATATTTTCCAAGAACGCGTACCTGCCCCGCTCATTTTCCCTTTTTTACCCATTGTACGCAAAAAAAGAAGTCGATAATGGAATATATCAACTTCTCTTTCATAATCTCAATATTAAGCGTCGTCCTCGTCGGAATTTTCTTCGCCGTCCCCGACCTTACCCTTTGCCGCGTCGCGGATCTTTTGTTCTATCTCCGCGCGGACCTCGGGGTTTTCTTTCAAGAAAATACGCATCTTTTCTCTACCTTGCGCCACTTTATTCCCGTTATAACTGTAAAACGCGCCGCTCTTACCGATAATATCGTACTGGACGCCCATATCGATAATACAGCCCTCCTGCGAAATACCTTCGCCGAATACGATATCGAACTCCGCCTGCTTGAACGGGGGCGCGAGCTTATTTTTAACGACCTTTGCTTTCGTCCTGTTACCCATTGCGCCGTCGGCGTCTTTGAGAACGTCCATCTTTCTGATATCCAAGCGCATACTTGCGTAAAATTTAAGCGCTTTACCACCGGGGGTCGTTTCGGGATTACCGAACATAATGCCCACCTTTTCACGCAATTGATTGATAAAAATAACGCAGGTTTTCGATTTATTGACGATCGCCGTAAGCTTACGGAGCGCTTGCGACATCAAACGCGCCTGCAAACCGACGTGCGTATCGCCCATATCCCCCTCGATCTCCGCTTTCGGCGTCAATGCCGCAACCGAGTCGATAACGATAATATCGACTGCCGAACTACGCACGAGTGCGTCGGCGATATCAAGCGCCTGTTCGCCCGTATCCGGTTGAGATACGTACAAATCGTCGAGGTTTACGCCTAATTTTTTTGCGTAAACGGGATCGAGCGCGTGTTCCGCGTCGATAAACGCCGCCACGCCCCCCATTTTTTGCGCCTCCGCGATCGCGTGCAACGCCACCGTCGTTTTACCCGAGGATTCGGGTCCGTAGATCTCGATGATCCTACCGCGAGGGAAGCCGCCGATACCAAGCGCCAAATCCAAGGTCAAACAGCCGGAGGGTATCACCTCTATCTCCGTCTTGCCTGCCTCGTCGCCAAGACGCATGATCGAACCTTTACCGTATTGTTTTTCGATTTGCAAAAGTACGGCGTCCAACGCTTTCATCTTATCCGTGTTCTTTTCAGTTGCCATAATATATCTCCTGTTTTTATTTTCAATATTATTATTTTACATATTTTTCAATTGTTTATACGCCAAATACAGCGCGTAATTGATCGCCGTTTCCGTGATATCTTCGCGCGTACCGTCGAATTTATATCGGTAAACGAACACCCGCTCTTTTACGCCCACGGCGATATAGCAAAGCCCTACGGGAAGCATAGATCTATCCGTATTCGGACCTGCAAGCCCCGTCGTGGCTATGGAAATATCGCAATCGCCCGTCGCGATAAGCCCTGCCGCCATTTCGTACGCCGTTTGATCGGACACCGCACCCACCGTTTTCAGCGTATATTCCGACACGCCCAAACGCTTCATTTTGGATATTTCGTTATAGGTATTCAAGCCCTCGAAATATACCGCACTCGCACCCGAAACGGCGGTGATACGCTTGGCGATCCCACCGCCCGTAAACGATTCCGCAACGCTGATCTTACGACCGCGCAGCTTCAATAACGCCACGAGCTGTTCCGCGAGGGAAATATCCTCCAACGCGTACAAAGTATCTCCCAAGCCGTCCGCGAATACCCGCAAAATATCGTCGATCAAAAACTTGGATACGCTTTCTCCGTATACGATCTCTATAATATCCTCGTCGTATTTACGCGTATGCGAAAAAGCGATTTTGCCCTGTGCCAAACGTTCCGCTTGCGCTAATAATCCCGCAACACGCGATCCGTTCGCTCCTACGCTACGCACCACCGTTTTCGCAAGCCGTACGCCCGATTTCCTTTGTAAAAAAGGAACGCAAACTTCCTTAGCATACTTTATATCGGTGCTTTCCAAAAGCAAAAGCGCTTTGTTTTCCTCGGCAAAGACGCCCGTACCGCTTACGTTGCCTTGGAACGAGGCTTCGGAAAAAATCCCCGAAAGTGCGTTTTTTATCGTCGAAGCCGCTACGCCGCACGTTATCAGAAGAATATTGTCGACCTCCGCTTTCAACTGCGTAACGCTCGCTTTTAATTTGGTTTCTTCCGCAAAAAACAGTACGCGCAATTCCTCGAAAAAATAACCGCTTGCCGTGAAATAGTCGGGAATAGTAAAATCCGACTTGGAAAGCACGCTCTTTTCCGTTTTTATGATAATGCACGCGTTTCTCATTTGCTTTTGCGCCCCTCGATTTATTGGTCTTTGAGTACTTGCTTATTCTTCACGACGTAGGAAATACCCGACCATACGGTCAAAACCGTAGCGATCGCAAACAATCCCATACCTACCCAAGCGACGATCTCACCTGCCGCTTCGGGAATATCAGCAGCCAAGATTAATACGAAAATGGCAACGTCTTGAAAAGTCGTTTTATATTTGCCGAGCCTTTCAGCCGCCATAACGACGCCGTTTGCCGCCGCGATCTGACGGAAAGCGCTGATGATCAGCTCGCGCGCTAAGATCACGCAAATCGCCACCGCCGTCGCGATATAGATCGCCTCGCTCGCGTTTCCGAATTTTGCAAAAAGGCTTTCTTGCATCGTCAAAAGCAAGATCATTGCCGTTGCGACGAGCACCTTATCCGCGATCGGATCGAGAAATTTTCCAAGATTGGTAACGAGTCCGCGCGAACGGGCGATATGCCCGTCGATAAAATCGGTACAAGCGGCTACCGCAAAGATGATCGCGGCAATGCCGAAATTGAAGGGCACGACGCCGTGAAGGAAAAAGATAAGCACGAATACGGGTATCATGCAAATTCTCGTCAGCGAAATTTTGTTGGGTAAATTCATTCTAAATAATCCTCCGTTTTTCCGTATAGATCATAGCTGTCGGCGCGCTCAACCCAAACGGGATAGCGTTCGCCCTGTACGGCTTCTCTTGCGTTAAAATATACCTTTCCGTCAATGTCGGGAGCGTTAAAATACGCTCTTCCCACGAAACAGTTTTTCTCGTAGTCGATACCGTCGCAAAGCACCTCGATCTGCTTGCCGACAAGCCCTAAAAGCCGTTTTCGGGAAATCTTTTCTTGCACGGCGTACAAGGCTTTTACGCGCCGTTTTTTGGTTGCGTGATGTACCTGCGGCTTCATTTTGTACGCGCCCGTATCCGGCTCGCGCGAGTAGGCGAAAAAGCCGCAATTGAACAGCTGCGCCTCCTCTAAAAACGCTTTCATTTGCTCGAAATCCTCTTCCGTTTCCGTAGGAAAACCGCTGATAAACGTGGAGCGGATCGCGATCTCGGGAATACGCGCTCTCAGCTTTTCGAGCAGAGCGAGATAGCTTTCCCTCGTGCCCTTCCTATTCATCAATTTCAGCACCCTGTTCTCCGAATGTTGCAACGGGATATCCAAATATTTCAAGATCTTTGCGTTGCGTGCGATCTCGTCGATAAGCGCGTCGGTGATCACCTCGGGGTAGCAATACAAAAGACGTATGGTTTGAATGTTTTCAAGCGCGGACAGCTTTTGCAACAGCTCCACCAGCTTATTTTCACCGTATAGATCTTCGCCGTATCGGGTGGTATCCTGTGCGACGACGATCAATTCGGCGATCTCTCCGAGCTCCTCCGCTTCCTTAAGGAGCGCTTCCATAGGATAGGAACGGTATTTACCGCGGATCTTCGGAATAAGACAATAGGTACAATGGTTATAACATCCATCCGCTATTTTCAAGTAGGCGTAATGCTCGTCCGTCGTTAAAATACGCGAGGAGCGGTATTGGTCTTGCCCTTTCCCGACGAAATCGACGCGTCGTCCCGTCGCATAGGCGAGCTCCAACGCTTCGAATATCCTATCGTAATCGGAAATACCCAAAAACACGTCCGCTTCCTGCAAGGGCGAAAACAATTCGCCGATAAATTTTTGCGGTAAGCACCCCGTAACGACTATTTTTTCCAAGTTGCCACGTTTGTAGTCCGCACATTCCAAAACCGTTTCAATGGCTTCCGCCCTCGACGAGAGTAAAAACGCGCAGGTATTAACGATAACGATTTGCGCTTTGGATAAATCGTCCGTCAGGGTGCAACCTCTTTCCTTTAACAGTCCGAGAAGCTTTTCCGTATCCACTCGATTTTTATCGCAACCGAGCGAAATCATTCCAAACAGCTTTTCCGTCAACATCTTTTTCCTTACGCGTATAGTATATCACGTAAAATATGACAACCGTACGCCTGTTTTCTAAAATATTTGGTTTATTTTCAAAGAATTACAACGAGCCGTATTTGCTTTCGAATTCTTCCTTTGTGATTAAGACCTTTCTCGCTTTTGCGCCGTCGAAGCTGGAAATATAGCCCATATCCTCCATCCATTCGACGATCTTGCCTGCTTTATTATATCCGACCGAGCATTTGCGTTGGATCATAGAGATAGACGCGCTACCGCTCAAAATAACGAACCGTAAGGCTTCGATATATACCGCCTCCACTTCGTCTCCACCGCCCATCGAACCGCCTCCGTCGCCGCTACGCGTATTATTGATATACGCCGTCGCGCTTTCGTCGTAGTAGGCTTCGTTGTTTTGTTTGATAAAGTTGACGACGCGTTGTGAATCGCCGGCGGAAATAAAGGCGCTTTGTACGCGCACGGGCGTATTGATACCTTGCATAGTATACAGGAAATCACCCTTACCGAGCAGCTTTTGCGCGCCCGATTGATCGAGAATAACGCGCGAATCGACGTCGGTCGCTACCGCAAACGCGATACGGGTGGGCAGGTTGCTCTTGATAACGCCCGTAATAACGTCGATAGAGGGACGTTGAGTGGCTACGATCAAGTGTATACCTGCGGCACGCGCCTTTTGCGTAAGGTTTTGGATCCTGTCCTCGATATCCTTTTTGGCGGCAAGCATCAAATCGGCAAGCTCGTCGATAATGATAACGATCTTGGGCAGTCTTTCCGCCTTATCTAAATGGGAATTGTAATCGTCGAGATTAACGACGTAGGTACCGGAACGGCTCATTTGTTCGAACAAACCGTAACGGCGGTTCATTTCCCCGATCGCCCAATTCAAGCTTTGCACCGCTTTATTTACGTCCGTTATGATCTCGTTGATCATAAGGTGCGGCAAATTGTTATACAAAACGAATTCCGTCTTTTTCGGGTCGATCAAGATCAACCGTAATTCTTCGGGCGAATATTTATAGATCAAGCTGATGATGAGCGAGCCCAAGAATACGCTTTTACCCGAACCGGACGAGCCGGCAACGAGCAGGTGGATCATCTTGGAAATATCGCCGTATACCTTGCGGTTGCCTACGTCCTTACCCATCGTGAACATGATCGACGAGGATTTTGCGTTGACGTAGGTGTCTCCCGTCAGCATACAGCCGAGCTGTACGAATTGCCTTTCTTTATTGGGTACTTCGATACTCACTACGCCGTCCTCGTAGTTGGGATAAATATTTACCCCTGCGGAATGCAAGCTGATAGCGATCGATTGATCGAGCGCAACGACCTTTCTCGGAGAAATGTTACGGGGAATGGTCACGTTGTATCTCGTAACCGTCGGACCGAAGGTAACGGAAGAGATGGACGCGCCCGTAACCTTGAAATCGTCGAGCGTAGCGATAATATTCGCTTTCGTTTCCTCTACTTCTTGCATATTCGAAGTTGGTTCCACGTCGCGACAATCGAAATCGTCCAACGGCACGCGCACGTACGGACGAATTACGCGCGGCTTGGGAGGAGGCGGAGGCGTAGGCTCGGGATCGGGCTCTTTCACCGCTTCCCGTTCCACGCGCAGTTCGTCAAAATCGCGGCCTCTATCCATCGGCAAAGCCTCGGAGGCAAAGCGGCTTGCGCCTTCCTCTTCCTCCGTATTCCTGTCAAAGGTACGCGTATCGAAGTCGGAACGGAGAGAATAGGGATCCTCCTCTTTTTCGTCGAAAATATCGATACCGCGTCCGCGCCCGTCGTCTTCTTCGACGTCTCTTTCGGAAACGAAATCCCGACGGTTTTCGAAAACGGTTTCGTTGCGTAAAGCGGACTCGTCCGCAGAACCGCGCGCAAAGGTTTCCGAGGCAAAATCTCTATCCGCCTGCTCGTTCCCGAATACGTTGGGATTGGAGGGCGAAAACAAATCCATATAATCGTGCCGCCTATATTCCTCCTCCGCTCCTTTCTCCTCTTGCGGAAGCGGCTCTACGACCTCTTCAACGGGCGAATAAGCGGACCGTTGCTCTACGACGGGCGTTTCCTCCATCGGATGCATTGGCTCGATCGTCGGCTCGGTAGAAAGTGAATAGGGATCGTCGCGACGACTTTCGTGCGCGCTTCCGCGCGTTTCATTGGAATAATCGGTAAAGATCTTGGTCGGGCGTTCCACCACCGTATCGTTGACGGACGATTGATACGCGTCCGAATAGGAGGGCGCGTAACCGCTCGTAACGGACGGATTGGCGCTCGGATCGACGGACGGACGCTTGTTGACGTTTGCGTTCGGATCGAAGATCAAATTGCGGCGGTAATTTTCCGCAGGCGTACCGCCAAACAAAAATTCGCGCGCGTTTTCGTAAGTACGCGTTTCTTCTTCCGTACGCATATTTTCCGCCCTGCCGAAAGGCGAAAACGCATTGCCCGTCGTTTGTTGCCGATCGGTTGCCGCGCTTTGCGCCACCTCGTCCGACAAAAGCACTTCGGGGCGTTGCTGCACCGTTACTTCGCCGTATGCGTTATACGCGTTTTGCACGGGAGGCTGCGCCGTTTGTACGGGCTGCGTAGCTTGGGGCGCTGCGGCTTGACTCAAAGGAATTTCCACGGGTTGCGCCGGATATACGGTAGCCGAATTATCCAATTCCTTCTGCGCCGACGTAGTATTTTTACTCCTTTTCAAAAGGGTAAACGCGAGGTATCCGAAGAAAAGCGTAAGTATCGAAAAGATAATGATCGCACCGACTTTGGTGGTAAGCGCGAATACGGGATAAGCGATCAACGCGCCCAACCAACCCGTCGCCGTGGCAGCGGGAAAGCTCGCGCCCGCCGTAAAGCAGCTTGCGATATAGCCCGACTTGTCCCACGAATAGGTGGCGGCAATATGTACGGTGAGCGCAAGTGAAAGCACGGTCAAGGCGATCCAAAGCCCTGCCCGTCTGTTCTTTACGAACCGTTTGCCGATAAGCCCCGTTACGGAAAGATATAACGCGCCCAAAAACACGGGATACGCCATATAACCGAACAAGCCCGTCAAAAACGAGTGTACGCCGACGCCGATCGCCCCGAATATAAGCGAACGCGTAAACAGTATTAAAAGCGCTATCAGCGAAAACAACGCGCAAACGGCGCAAAGACTCTCTTTTGTTACGAGTTCCGATTCCTTTTTATTCGTTTTTACTTTCTCTTTGTTTTCCCTATTCTTTCTCAAAGGAACCACCTCCTGACTATACACTATAATTATAACATTTTTTTTTACATTTATCAACAGTTTCAAAGAAAAAAACGCCAAAAGCAGGAGAAATTTTTTCGTTTTTCCCTACTTTTGACGCTCGTTTAAGCTTTTTATTTTATCACAGCTCTTTGATGAGATATTGCGCGGCGTAATAAATATCCCCCGCACCCAAGAACAATACCATATCCTTTTCGTTTACCGTCTTTTTCAACCAAGTTTTCAAAACGTACGCGTTCTCCGAATACAGGCACCCGACCTGCATGGCAAGCCGCTCCGCGCTCCCCTCCTCGTCGTACCGCTCTCTCGCGGGATAGGTCTTATAGATCATCAAATTTTTTACGGGTCGAAGCACGCGCACGAATTCCTCCAAAAGCAGCTTCGTTCGCGAATAGGTATGCGGCTGAAAAACGACGTACAGCCGCCCTTTGCAAATTCCCTCCGCCGTTGCGATCGTCGCGGCGATCTCCCTCGGATGGTGCGCGTAATCGCATACGAAGCTCGCGCCGTGAAAGGTTCCGATCTTTTCAAACCGACGCTTGACCGCCACGAACGATTCCACGCCCCTTTTGATCTCCTTTTCGTCAAACCCGAACGAACGGGTCACGGCAAACGCCGCCAGCGCATTGTAAACGTTGCATTTTCCTATCGCTTTAAGCCGCACGCGACACAGCGCCTTGCCGTATTCCTCCACCGTGAACGAATACCGTTCGTCGATCGCGCGCAAATCGGTCGCACGGTAATCCGCTAAGGTATTTTCAATACCGAAAGTAGCAAAATCCCCCAGCGTTTGACACTTCTTATCGTCCGCGCAAACGAACGCCGTTTTTGCGTTCTCGCAATAGGTACGGAAGCAATCTTTTAGAGCCTCCTCCGTTTGATAGCACTCCATATGATCGCGGTCGATATTTAACAAAACCGCCGCTTCCGCTTTGAGTTTCAATATATTTTGCTTATATTCACAGGCTTCAGTCACGAAATATTCGTCGCCTGTGGAATAGAAATTCCCAAACACGGAATCCTCGCCGCCGATATGCGCCGTAAACGGCACGCGTACCGATTTCAAAATATGCG
This sequence comes from Clostridia bacterium, assembly GCA_017471785.1. GTDB lineage: Bacteria > Bacillota > Clostridia > Christensenellales > Borkfalkiaceae > Scatosoma. Next base: position 51,774 of record JAFURP010000023.1, read on the forward strand.
TGCACATAGAGGTACAGGTCGTTTTGCCGTGACTGCCTGCGATCGCTATGGAATGGGGAAAATTTTCGCAAACCAATTGTAACAAATCGCCGCGCGCAAGCACCCGTTTGCCGCTTTTTCGAGCAAAAGACAGCTCGTCGTGCGTTTCGGCTATCGCGTCCGTATATACGACGAGATCGGCTTCCGCAAGCGCCGACCTGCTTCCGTCCACGCCGATATATACCTTGACTCCGTAAAACGCGAGATTTTCCGTTTCCTCGCCGCGCGAGCCGTCGCTACCGCTCACGGTATATCCGCAGGTGGATAAAAACTTGGCGAGCGCGCTCATACTGATACCGCCGATTCCGATAAAATATATCCTATCTATATTCTTCAAACCCTTCAAACGCATAGAATATCATACGCGCCATAACCGAAGATTATGACGCGTATACGATCATTTTTTCTTATCCGAGAGCTTATGCACGAGAATATACGCGCCTAACAGCACGAGAACGGATACGGCAAGCACGGCGTACATCGCACCGACGGAAACCTCGTTTCCGAAAAAGTATAAATTACAATCAATGGAATTTTTGATACTCTCCACCACCTCTACGGGAAAGCCCTGCGCCGCCATCTCTTCAAACGCGCCTGCGAGCGCGTGATTGCGTATGAGCGAGGTGCCGTAGGTCCCTGGGAGTAAGGATATCGCTTTTTGCAAGCCGTCGCTAAACTGTGAAATGGGCATATAAGCGCCGCATATAAACCCGTAGCCCGCGCTGACGATCGTACCAACCGCGGACATTTGCCCCTGCGTGGATAGAAAGCAGTTGATCATAGACGAGAGCGCCGTGCCGAACATACTCAATAAAAAGATATCGAGGAACAGAAGGCACACGTCGGCAAAGCTCAAATACCAGCCTACGCACGCCAAATAGATAAAGCTTGCAAGCGCGGCTACGAAGCATACGATCAGCGTGGTTATCGCCGTTGCTATATAATAGCCGAACGCCAAGGTCGATTTTTTTACGGGCGCGATCAACAAATCGTTTCGCGCACCCGTCATTTTATCCTGCACCATAAGCATATTCGAACAAAAAGCGACCGTAACGCAACACACGGCAAGGAGCGAGGAAAAGAGCTGACCGCCCACGCAAGCCTCAATCAGCCTCTCGGGTATTTCCATACCCTGCGGCAAGCTCATCTTAAAGCTGTCGCGATATACCTCGCCGAGAAAGGTGGTATACAGCACCAGCAATATCAGCGGCGTTATGAGCGAAGTAAAAAACAATCCTTTGTCCTTAAAGAACATTTTGCAATTCCGTTTTATCAAAAGCGAAAGGGCTTTCATTTTTCTTCACCTCCCATGAGCGATTTACCCGTTACGGCAAGAAATACGTCGTCCATCTTTCCTTTCACGATCTCGTAATCGGTGAAAACCTCGGGGTTTTTAAGGATCATATCCGTCGCCGTTGCCGTATTTTGTATGGAAATGCGATATCCGTTCGTCGTACGCTCGTACGGCGCGCCCAGTAAAGCCGCTTGCTTTTCCTCTATACCGTACAAGGTTATAAAATCGCCCGTATATTCGTTTTTTAATTGTAGAGGCGTACCCTCCGCAACGATCCTGCCGCCGTCGAGTATCACCACGTAATCGGCTTCCGCCGCTTCCTCCATATAATGGGTCGTTAAAAAGACGGTCATATCCTCCGTTCGTCGAAGCTCGCTTACCACGCCCCACAAGAGCTTACGCGTTTGCGGATCGAGCCCCGTCGTAGGCTCGTCTAAAATAAGGATCTTCGGCTTATGCAACAGCGCGCGCGCAATATCCACCCTGCGCCGTTGTCCCCCCGACAGCTTCCCGACCGTCCTCGACAACAGAGCCTTGAAATCCAGCAAATCGGCAAGCTCGTCAAGCCGCCTTTCAAATTCTTTACCGTATATTCCGTACAAAGCCGCGCGGCTTTCGAGATTGTCCCGTACGGTAAGCGCCTTATCCAACACGGAATTTTGAAATACCACGCCCAAATCGCGCTTGATCTTGTCCTCGTCCGTATCCAAATCCACGCCGTCGATCTTCACGCGCCCCGCGTCCTTTTTCAGCTGACCGCATAAAATCGAGATCGTCGTACTTTTCCCCGCTCCGTTTACACCCAAAAACGCAAATAACTCTCCTCGCTTTACGCGAAAGCTTATATTTTGGACGGCTTTCACTTCCTTAAAGCTTTTATATAAACCGTCGATCTCGATGATATTTTCCATAGCTCCTCCTTTGATGATATTAATATGATATCATAATCATAGCAGGTTGTCAAGCGTTTTGATAAAAAAAAAGCGGCTTTCACAGCCGCTTTTTCTAAAAATTTTTACGCAAGTATCTCGTCGATGATCTTACCCATAGCAGCAAACTGCGCTTCCATTTCACCCGCAAGCTTGATTTGGGTACGGCAACGGACGAGGTTGTGCCCCTCGTATTTCGTCGCGAAATAGGTATCGCCCGAAAGATAATCGGAAAGGAAACGCATACCGCATTCGATCGTCATCAAATACGCGCCGTAAGGAAGAAGCTCCGCTTCGCGTTTGGTGATACTGCTTTTCACGGCGCCGCAATAGCCCTCGGCGTACGCTTTGAAAAGGTTGATATCGAAATGCACTTTATCGAGATCCTTTTCGTCTTCTGCCGCCGTGGACGCACCGAAACGAATGGAATCGCCGAAGTCGAACAGCATCGACCCTGGCATGATCGTATCCAGGTCGATCACCGCGCGCGCTTCGCCCGATTTATCGTCCATCAAAATATTGTTGAGCTTGGTGTCGTTATGGGTAACGCGCAAGGGCAGCGAGCCGTCCTTTAAGCCCTCCATCGCGATACCGTAGGTATTTTCGTGCGAAAGGATAAAATCGATCTCGGGCTTGCAGTCCTTTGCTCTATCGAACGCGTCGGCGGAGAGCGCCGCCTTAAAATCGGCAAAGCGCTTGGGGGTATCGTGAAAGCGTTTGATCGTTTCGGTAAGCTTGGACGCGTCGAACTCGGCAAGATAGTTTTGAAATTCGCCGAACGCTTTACCCGAGTTACGGAAAACGTTGATATCGCTTGCCGTTTGATAGGTGACGGTGTTTTCAATGAAATCGTATACGCGATAGCACGCGTCCGTTTTCAAGAAAGATTTGCCGTCTTTCGTAGGCACTACGTTAAGCGTTTCGATACCGCGCGCTTTCAAATGCTCGGTAACGCCGCAAATATTGTTCATAAGACTGTCGGGGTCGGGGAACACGCGCGTATTCATCTTTTGCAAGATATAACGCTTTTTATCCGTCGTTACGAGCAGGGTCAAGTTGATATGGCCCTCGCCGTACGGACAAATATCCGTAACCTTTCCCTCAAGCGCAAACTGCGCGGCAACTTCGCCGTATTCCTTTATGTAATCCGTCATAATTTTTTCCTCCTCGCGCCAAAAAACGCGTTTATTTTTTACGATATAATTATAACGCTTTTTCAACAAAATGCAATAGAAAATATTTCACCGTTCTTTGGGATTCTTTCGCTGTTTATTTTTATTGAAAAATTAAATAATTTATTGAAAATCGGTTTACAAAACAAAAGGTATTTGTTATAATATTGGTATGGAAACGCAAAAGAAAAAATTTTATATGCATAAGATTTCCAATTTGCTCAACATCCAAAAGATCGTTACCATACATTATCAGGCGTTGGAACGGAACTACGTATTTCCCGAGGAAGAACACGATTTTTGGGAGATCAATTACGCGGATAAGGAAAACGTTTTTATCGGTTTGGGGGATAGGAAGATCGAGCTGAAACAGGGCGAGATCCTTTTCATCAAGCCCAATCAACCGCATTTCGTCGAAAGCGGCGATAAGGAGCCAAACCTTTTTATCGCTTCCTTTCTTTGCCACTCCCCCTCTATGAATTTCTTTTGCGATAAGAAATACGCCGTACCCGAAAAATTCCGCTATCTTTTACAAAACGTTATGTCGGAGGCGGCGGAAACCTTTAATTTGCCCGATTTCGACCCCAATTTAACCGAATTGAAGCTGCAGGATAACCCCAACCTCGGCGGTGAGCAAATCATAAAAAATTCTTTGGAGATCTTGCTGATCTATCTTTTACGCCACGCGCAAAACCGCGAGCGTTCACAAGAGTTTTTTGTTTCCAAAATCGCCGATTCCACCGAGCTCCAGGACGAGATCGTTCGCATTTTGCGCTCGAAGATCTACGATAAATTCCGCTTGGAGGATCTACGCGACAAGCTGCACTACGGCACGACCCAGCTTTGTACCTTCTTCCGTAAAAAAACGGGTATGACCATTTACCAAACGTACTTAAAACTGAAAATCGACGAGGCGAAAAAGCTGATCCGCAAAAACTGTACTTTTGCGGAGGTTGCCGATAAGCTTTGCTTCGATTCCGTTTCCACTTTCACTTTCGTATTCAAAAAGCACGTCGGAATGACCCCCAACGAATATCGAAACAGTATAAAATAATATGCAAAAAAAACCGAGCAAACGCTCGGTTTTCTTTATGCGTTATCTACGGTGATCTTACCGTTTTCCACACGCAAAATCTTATCGGCGATATCGAGCGCCGCAGGTCGGTGGGTGACGATCAAACAGGTTTTATCCCGTAAATTCTTAATATTTTCCAAAAGCTTGCGCTCCGTTTCTCCGTCGAGCGCCGAAGTCGCTTCGTCGAGTAAAAGCACGGGGCGATCGGACAAGATGGCGCGCGCTACGGCAAGCCGTTGCATTTGTCCCTCGGAAAGCCCTGCGCCCCCCTCGGAAAGGGGCGTTTGTAGACCTTGCGGCAACTCCCAAACGAATTCCGCACAAGCGGTTTTTAAGGCTTTTTCCACCTTTTCATCCAAGCGCGCCCGATCGGTTTCCTCCGCGAAGAACGTCAAATTTTCGTAAATCGTGCCCGAAAAAAGGAATTTTCCCTGCGGCACGTATGCAAACAAGCCGCGATCCTTTGCCGTCAGCTCTACGCGCTCCGTTTCGCCGCGCAAGTAGATACCTCCCTCCGTCGGCGTAAATACGTGCAATAAAAGCTTGAACAGCGTGCTTTTACCCGCTCCCGAGGCACCCGTTACGCACACGATCTCTCCCTTTTCTACGCTTGCGTTCGCGTCCGTCAACACGGTTTCTCGACCGTAGGTAAAAGCCACTTTTTCAAAAGAAATATCGCGCAGCGTTTCATACGCGGCTTTCGCTTTGTCCTTTTCCACGGAAACCGTTTCGCTGGGCAACGCGTCAATTTCTTGCAACCGTTCCCCGCTCGTCAATCGCGCGTAATACGCAGGGATCACCGAGGAGAACGCCGAGAAGGGATGTTGTAACTGCATCAACAATAAAATCACGGATAAGATGGAGCCGTAATCGGTCGTTTCACCGATAAGCACGCTGACGCTGCACCAAACCACCGCAAAGATCAAACCGAAATTACTAAGCAGCGTAAAAACGGCGTTCATAGACGAACGCACGACGTTGCGCTTCATACGCTTTTGATAATATACCTCGTCCAGCCCTTTCGCTTTGTCCGTGGTCTTGTCCTCCGCACCGTACGCTTTAAGCGTCAAAACGGAGGAGATACCCTCCTGCATAAACGAACGGGTCGCGCCGTCCGCTTGCAACGTTTCCTTTTGTCTTTTTTTGATCTCCTTACGGAAGATCGCCGTAATACCACCGAAAATACCGCCGCAAAGCACGTAGATAGCCGTGAACAACGGATCGATAGTAAGCAACGCCGCAACCGCGCCCAAGCATTGAACGACCATTCCCACGATCGCGGGAAGCAAGCCGACCGTATCGACGGAAACCTCGTAGATATCCGTCGTTAAACGGGTGATCCACTCGCCGCTGTGATACCCCTGCAACTGCCCGTAATCGGAGCGCAAAAGCTTGGAAAAGGTTTTCGTTCGAAGCTCTGCGACGATTTTTGCGCGCAGCTTCTCGGATAAAAATCCCGAAACCGTTTGGAGGGCAATTCGAAGCAATAATATTCCCAATAAAACGCCGGCAAATATCCATAAGCCGCTCGCATTCTTCGCCGTAGCGCTATTGATAAGATACTTTACCATATATGCAAAGGCAAGCGAAAGCGCCGTGCCAAGCACGGTCATCACGGTCAAAAACAAAATGCGCGCGCGATAAGGGCGCATTTCTTTTTTCAACCAACGCCTTCCGTTTGTAGAGGTCTTTTCTTGCGACATACTCTCCCCTTTGCCAAAGTAAATTATTTTCTCCAACCGAACGCGCGCAAGATCTTTTTACACGCGCCCTTTATCTTCCATTTGATCCGCACGAAAAACCGACGGAATTTATACGTTTTCAAGCGCTTATTTGCGTAGCGGATATATTTTTCGTCCGTGCATACGATATGCTTATTTTTGCGGTAAAACTCCGTCAAAACGCCGAATACCGCGTCTTCGGGCACCTTTTCATCCACGTAACAATTATCGCCGCGAATGATATAACCGCCCTCCACCGCTTCCAAAACGCGGTGCAAAACGTAAGCGTCGCCCCGTTTATAGAGCGCGACGTCCAGTCTTTTCAAGCGCTCCGTCTTGGGTACCACGATGATCGTATCCCGACGGTTTTTCAGCATGGGAAGCATACTCACGCCCACCGTCGGTCCGACGTATTTACCCTGCAAACGCAGTACGTCCTCGATTTTCAGCCTTTCCGTTTCCATGAACCTATCTTACTCCGCAAAACCGTTCGCGACGATCGTTTTGACAAATTGCTCTACGTCCGCGCGCGCAAGCTGCTCGTCCACGTCGTACTCGGCAAGCAGCGCGGCAACGCCCTCGTCAACGGTGTGCTCCGCGGAAAAGAACGTCCATAAAAACGCCCCCGTTTCATTGAGGTTGATCATACCGTGAAATTGTTTGCTCATCTCGCCGACGGGCACGACGACGCTTTCGCCGCCCACCTTACGAAGCACGAATCCTTTTTTGATTTTCATATTTGTTTCCTCCGTTATCTTTTCGAATATTCTTTACCCGTCATAGCCTCGTACGAAGCCTTGACCGCGTCCTCCGAAATGGTACATTTCAAAAGATACGCGGGGGTTTTTGCGATCAATTCGTCGGCAAGCTCCAAGGTTTTCGCCGCGTTTTCCTCGTCCGTCGGCAATAAAATTTGCGAAAACAGTCGCGTTGCCGCTTCCGACGGCGAGAGCCGAACGATCTCGTTCGTTTTCGCCTGCTCTAAAAAGCAAAGTCCTTTGAGCGGCACGGACGAATTACAGCCAAGCCCCTCCTTGCCCATCCACGGCGTACCGTAGGCGATAAAATGCTCCTTCGCAGCCTGCAAAATGGGTTTATCTCCGTTGACGATCTTCGAGCCGTCCAAATATTTGAGCCAAAGCCCCGTATGCGTGGATTTCCCCGTTCCGCTCTTACCCAAAAACGCATAGCCGTTTCCGTCGTATTCGAGTACGGCGGCGTGCAACAACATCCTATTCAACGACGGAAGCTGACGGCAAATGCCGCGATACAGGCAAATATTTTCGATATAACCGTCCGAGAAATCTTGTACGCTGGCGTTTTTTTCCTCGTAAAATTCCTCGTTGGTCACCTTGGCGGACAAATGGACGGGCGAGGTTTGGTCGGCGGATAAATACGCCGCGCAAAAGCGCTCCGTGTATTTGCATCTATTTTCTATTAAAATACGCAAGCCTGCGATATCGTAGATCATTTCCTTTCCCCCAAACGGACGTTAAACGCGTACGTCGCCCTTTTCACCCAACCAATCGGCGTATTTTTCTAAGATCGGGTCGATCTCGTTTTCGATAAATTCCACCGTTTGCGAAGGGGCGCGACCGATAAATTTCTTCGCGTCGAGGATATCGTCGATATGATCCCAAACGGGCTTGAACGTTTCGTCCCTTTTGATCAAATCGATCAGGTTGTTTTCACCGCCCTCGACCTTGACGTTTTTACCCGCTTCCATAGAAAGCACGCGGATCCGTTCGTGTAATTCCTGACGGTTGCCGCCCGCTTTCACACATTCCATCATGATATTTTCCGTTGCCATAAACGGTAATTCCGCGCGAATATGCTTGGCAATAACCTTATCGTACACGACGAGGTTTTCCGCTACGTTCATATAAATATTCAAGATCGCGTCCACGGACAAAAACGCCTGCGCGTTGACGATACGCCGATTCGCCGAATCGTCGAGCGTTCTTTCAAACCATTGCGTGGAAGCGGTGAGCGCGCTGTTCATAGGCAAGGAGATCACGTAACGGGCAAGCGCGCCGATACGCTCCGAGCGCATGGGATTGCGCTTATACGCCATCGCCGACGAACCGATTTGATTTTTCTCAAACGGCTCCTCGATCTCTTTCATATTTTGCAAAATGCGGATATCGTTCGAAAATTTGTACGCGCTTTGCGCGATTTGGGAAAGCACGCAAAGAACGTTGTAATCGAGCTTTCTGGGATACGTTTGTCCCGTCACCCCGTACACCTTTTCGTAGCCCATTTTCGCCACGACGCGCTTTTGCAATTCCTTGACCCTTTCCTCGTCGCCGTTGAAAAGCTCCATAAAGCTTGCTTGCGTACCCGTCGTGCCCTTTACGCCGCGAAGCTTGATGTTCGCCTTGGCGTTTATCAGGTTTTCGTAGTCCATTTCCAAGTCCTGCAACCAAAGAGTAGCGCGTTTGCCTACCGTCGTAAGCTGCGCAGGCTGCAAATGGGTAAAGCCAAGCGTAGGCATATCTTTATACTTCAAAGCAAAACGCTTTAATTTATCCATTACGTTGACGAGCTTTTTAAGAATGATATCCAGCGCCTCGTCGAGCATGATCGCTTCGGCGTTGCAATTGACGAAGCAGCTCGTCGCGCCAAGGTGAATGATAGGCATAGCCTTTTTCGCGTACGCACCGTACGCTTTTACGTGCGCCATTACGTCGTGGCGCACCTCTCTTTCGAATTTTGCCGCAAGCTCGTAATCGATATCGTCCGCATACGCCTTCAAATCGTCCACCTGCTCTTGCGTAACGTTCAAGCCAAGCTCCATTTCCGATTCCGCCAACGCGATCCAAAGCTTTCTCCAAAGCTTGAAACGCTTCTCGTCCGAAAACGCGTGCTGCATTTCCTTGCTCGCGTATCTCGTGATCAACGGGTTATTGTAAATGCTATTGTCCGTCATCATCTCACCTCACGCCTTTTTAGGCTCGTCGTAGGCTATCCCGAAGGTTTCCGCCGTGACCTTTTTCATCTTTTGTTCTTCGTACGGTCTATCGCTCCAATCGGTCTTACAATTCGCGATCTCGTCCACCGTTTCCATACCCTCGATCACCTTACCGAACGCCGCGTACTGTCCGTCGAGGTAGTCCGCGTTCTCGTGCATTACGAAAAATTGCGAGCCTGCGGAATCGGGGTGCTGTGCGCGCGCCATCGACAATACGCCGCGAACGTGTTCGATATCGTTTTGCGTAAAGCCGTTTGCGAAAAATTCACCCTTGATATGATATCCCGGGCCGCCCGTGCCCGTACCGTTGGGGTCGCCGCCTTGGATCATAAAGCCGGCGATAACGCGGTGAAAGATCAGTCCGTCGTAATACCCTTTATTGACAAGGGATAAAAAGTTATTGACGGTGTTGGGCGCTTTGTCGGGATACAGCTCCGCTTTGAAGCTTTTGCCGTTTTGCATTTCAAAAGTAATAATTGGATTGCTCATATTTCGTTCTTCCTAATATATATTTTATTCTTCAAATTTGATCACTTCGACGTTGGCTTCTTTGAAAAGCTGCATAGAAAAATCGTCGGGATACCCCTCTTTATAAATGACGCGCTTGATGCCTGCGTTGATGATGATCTTCGCGCAGATCACGCAGGGCTGGTGCGTACAATACAGGGTGGCACCGTTGATATTGATACCGAATTTCGCCGCTTGAATGACCGCGTTTTGCTCGGCGTGTACGGCAAAGCAAAGCTCGTGCTGGGTGCCGCTGGGAATGTTCAGCTTACGGCGCAAGCACTCCCCCTTTTCCTCGCAGCTTTTGATTCCCGACGGCGCACCGTTATACCCCGTCGTCATCACGCGGTTGTCCTTCACGATCACCGCGCCGACGTGGCGGTTTTTTTGATAACAGCTCGACCAATTGGCTACCGTTTCGGTGAGCTCCATAAAACGGCGGTCCCACTTATCGAATTTTGGCATAAATATTCTCCTTATCCTTTGTATCCATCATTGATTATACCATATTTTTTCTTGAAAATCAATCCTTTGAAACGCGTTTTTTTACGCAACTTCATAACCTCGAAAAATTTTCCGTTAAATTTTCCCATTTTTTTGTTTGAGTAGCCCTTAAAGGTGTTTATAATATAATCGTCAAAAATTTTAGCGCGAATGAAGCGCGAACATTCGGAGGATATTTTTATGAACATCAAACCTTTATTCGACAAAGTCGTCGTAGAAAGCGTAACGCAAGAGGAAAAGACGAAAAGCGGCTTCTTTCTCCCCTCGTCCGCACAGGAAAAACCCCAAACCTGCCAAGTGGTAGCAGTCGGCCCCGGCGGCGTGATCGACGGTAAGGAGATCGTTATGCAAGTGAAGGTCGGCGACAAGGTGCTTTGCTCCAAGTACGCAGGCTCCGATTTCAAGGTAGACGGCAAAGAATTTACGATCATTAAGCAAAGCGATATTCTCGCGATCGTAGAAGACTAAATCAGGCAATAAAAGGAGATAGATATTATGGCTAAACAAATCAAATACGGAGAAGACGCAAGAAAGGCATTGGAAACGGGCGTGAACGTACTCGCCGATACCGTGAAGATCACGCTTGGTCCTAAGGGCAGAAACGTCGTGCTCGATAAGAAATTCGGCGCTCCCCTCATCACCAACGACGGCGTTACTATCGCTAAAGAGATCGAACTCAACGACCCGTTTGAAAATATGGGCGCGCAACTCGTAAAGGAAGTTTCCACCAAGACCAACGACGTTGCCGGCGACGGCACGACGACCGCCGTCGTTTTGGCGCAGGCGATCGTACGCGAGGGGTTGAAAAACCTTGCCGCGGGCGCAAATCCCGTTATCTTAAAGGACGGTATCAAGAAAGCGGTAGACGCAACGGTAGCACACCTTAAGAGCATTTCCAAATCGGTGGAGAGCCACAAGGCGATCGAACAGGTCGCTTCCATTTCCGCAGGCGATCCCGAAGTGGGCGCGTTAATCGCAAAAGCGATGGAGATCGTGGGCAAGGACGGCGTTATCACCGTAGAAGAAGGCAAATCCATGAATACCGAGCTGAATACCGTAGAGGGTATGCAATTCGACCGCGGCTACGCCTCCGCGTATATGGTTACGAATACGGATAAAATGGAAGCCGTTCTCGAAAACCCTTATATCCTCATCACGGATAAAAAGATCTCGAGCTTACAAGAGATCTTGCCCGTTATCGAGCCTCTTGCACAGCAAGGCGCGAAGCTCCTCATCATCGCCGAGGACGTAGAAGGCGACGCGCTTGCGGCGCTTATCGTCAACAAGCTTAAGGGCGTGTTCAATTCCGTAGCGGTAAAAGCCCCCGGTTTTGGTGACAGAAGAAAAGAAATGCTTCGCGATATCGCCGTTTTGACGGGCGGCGAAGTGATCTCCTCCGACCTTGGGTTGGAATTTAAGGACGTTACGCTCAATATGTTGGGTAGAGCTGCGACCGTACGCGTGGATAAGGAAAACACCACCATCGTCGGCGGCACGGGAGATCCCGAAGCAATCAAGGACCGTATCGCTTCCATCAAATCGCAGATCGCGGAAACGAAATCCGATTACGATAGAGAAAAATTACAAGAACGCCTTGCCAAGCTTGCGGGCGGCGTAGCCGTCATCAGCGTTGGCGCGGCGACCGAAGTGGAGATGAAAGAAAAGAAGCTCCGTATCGACGACGCTTTGGCTGCGACCAGAGCAGCGGTCGAGGAAGGCTACGTAGCCGGCGGCGGCAGCGCGCTTCTCTCCGCTACCCCTACCGTTAAAAAGCTTGTTGCGGCTTTGAACGGCGACGAGAAAACGGGTGCGGCGATCGTTTTGAAAGCCTTGGAAGAGCCCATTAGACAAATCGCGAAAAACGCCGGTCTTGACGGATCCGTTATCGTTGATAAAGTCCTTTCCTCCAAAAAAGCGAACTGCGGCTTCGACGCTCTCAACAACAAATATTGCGATATGGTAGAATGTGGTATTATCGACCCGACGAAAGTCACCCGTTCGGTATTGCAAAACGCGGCGTCCGTTGCATCCACGCTCCTTACGACGGAAAGCATCGTAACGGATATTCCCACCCCTCCCGTAGCGGCGGCTCCCGCAGGCGGCGATATGGGCGGTATGTACTAACCAAGCACACGGAATGAAATGATTTTCATAAACCTCCTAACATTATAAAAAGAACGGCTGTAACAGCCGTTCTTTTTCTTATACCATATTTTCCAGGATCAATTTATCGGCGACGAGCGCGATAAACTCGCTGTTCGTCGGTTTTTCATTCCCCAAATATATCCGCGTACCGAAAATCGCGTTGATCGCGTCGATACGTCCCCTGTTCCAAGCCACCTCTATCGCGTGGCGGATCGCTCTTTCCACCTTGCTCGCCGTCGTGGAGAATTTCTTGGCTATAGACGGATACAGCTCTTTCGTGACGCTGTTGATAACGTACGGACGTTCTATCGTCATTTTGATCCCCTCGCGTAAGTATCCGTATCCCTTTATATGCGGCGGAATACCGATGGAAATGAAAATTTCGCTGATCTTTTCCTCTATCGTGACCGGCTTACGCTTGCTTACCGCCACTTCCTTGCCGATCGTAGGCTTGTCCTTCATCAACTCACGGATACGCTCCATCGCCGTTTGAATAGAAAACGGCTTTACCAAATAATACGCCGCGCCGTCCTCCATCGCCTTTTCGATGATCGAATCGTTTGAAATGCCCGTCGCTACGATCTTCGCCTCCGCCCACGTTTTCTTCACCGCACGGATAACGCCGCTACCGTCCGTGCCCTTCAAAAACATACCGACGATCACGAGATCGGGCTTCATACTCAAAATCTCTTTGACGCCCTCGTCACCATCGTCGCCTGCGTGCAAAACGGTAAAATCTTTGCTTTCGCCGAATGCCGTCTTTAACTGCTCCAACACCGCCGCGTTGGATTCCAACAAAATTACCGAACGTGTTCTCATATCACACTCTCCTTAAATAAAATAATACCCGTCAACCGCCGCTGACAGGTACTATTATACTACAAATTTTTGCATTTGTAAATTATTATTGCCAAATAATTAAAAATTTTTTTCAAATATTTTTTGATAATATAAAAATTATTGTAAAATAATGCCGAATTTTGTTGAAAAACTATTTCTTCTTGTTAAATCAGGTAGTTTCTTCGATATATTCGTCGTAAGTTACCTGACGGTCGTAGGTTTTCGTTTCGTTGATCTCGATAATACGGTTGGCTACGGTATTCATAAGCTCTTGGTCGTGCGAAGTCAAAAGCATACAACCGCGATAGGAAGAAAGTCCGTTGTTAAGCGCGGTGATGGACTCGAGGTCGAGGTGGTTGGTCGGTTCGTCGAACACGAGGAAGTTGCTCCCCTCGAGCATCATTTTCGCGAGCATACAACGTACCTTCTCGCCTCCCGAAAGCACCTTGGCTTTTTTGAGCGCTTCCTCGCCCGAAAATAACATTCTACCCAACCAGCCGCGCAAATATTCCTCGTAATGATCGTTGGAGAATTGCGAAAGCCATTCCACGAGGTTCAGATCGCAGCCTTGGAAATATTCGTTGTTGTTTTGCGGGAAATAGGAAACGGAGATGGTCTTACCCCATTTTACCGTACCGCTATCGGGCTGTTCCTTGCCCATCAAAATATCGTAAAGCATGGTAAGCGTCGTACTTTTATCGGACACGATACCGATCTTCTCGTCCCTTTGCACGCTGAACGACACGTTTTCAAAATACCCTTTCTTGGTCAAATCTTCGACGATGAGAATATCGTGCCCGATCTCCTTTTCGAATTTGAAATCGATATAGGGATATTTTCTGAGCGAGGGCTTGAAATCGTTGATAGTAAGCTTTTCAAGCTCTTTCTTTCTCGAAGTGGCTTGACGGGATTTGGAAGCGTTTGCGGCAAAGCGCGCGATAAATTCTTGCAGTTCCTTTGCGCGTTGCTCCGCTTTTTTATTTTGTTCCTTTTGCTGACGGGCAAGCAATTGACTCGTTTGATACCAAAAATCGTAGTTGCCCACGTACATATTGATCTTACCGAAATCGACGTCGCAAATATTCGTACATACTTTATTTAAGAAATGTCGGTTGTGCGATACTATAATGATGGTATTTTCAAAATCCATCAAATAATCCTCCAACCAGCGCACCGTTTTGATATCGAGGTTGTTCGTCGGCTCGTCGAGCAATAATACGTCGGGATCGCCGAACAGCGCCTGCGCCAACAAGACGCGCACCTTTTGCTTTGCGTCCAGATCGCTCATTAAAGAATAATGCATACCTTCGTCGATATCGAGCGCATTCAAAAGCTGGCTTGCCTGATATTCGGCGTCGTAACCGTTCATTTCGGCAAATTCGCTTTCAAGCTCCGCGGCTTTTACGCCGTCCTCTTCGGAAAAATCGGGCTTTGCATATAAAGCGTCCTTTTCGTCCATCACCTCGACGAGACGTTTATAACCGAGCATGACCGTACGCAAAACCGTTTCGTCGTCGTACATATTTTGGTTTTGCTGTAAAACGGACATACGCTCGTTTTTATCCAAGGAAACGAAGCCCTTTTGCGGCTCGATCTCCCCCGAAAGCACCTTCAAAAAGGTGGATTTACCCGCGCCGTTCGCGCCGATAATGCCGTAGCAATTGCCTTTCGTAAATTTGAGATTTACGTCCTCGAATAATTTTTTGCTTCCGTATTGCAAGGAAACGCCGGTTACTTGTAACATATTACTACCTCTAAATTGATTTACTTGAAAATTATACCATATTCAAAGATTTTAAGCAATCGTTTGCGCGAGAAAACGGCAAGAAAAAAGCTTCCGAAGCAATTTTCGGAAGCTTTTCTTGTTTTCGAAAGATTATTTCGTGAGTTTTTCAAGCTCAGCCGCAACGTCTGCGACGGTAACGAGGTTTTCCACTTCCTCGTCGGGGATCATGATCCCGTATTCGTCCTCAAGACGGCTCAAAAGCTCTACAACGTCAAGCGAGTCCGCCCCCAGATCTTCCACGATCTTCGCGTCCGCCGTTACCTTTTCAAGAGGCAAGTTAAGCGCCTCCGCAAGCATACCTTGAATCTTTTCCAACATAATGAATTATCCTCCGTTTATGAATAAGTTATTATACTTATACTCTTATTATACTGCTTATAAGCAAATTTGTCAAGCGTTTTTATGACATTTACGTTACTTCTTGCTCCGCATAGTAAGCCCGATACGGCTTTTCTTCAAATCCACCTCCTTGATCCGCACTTGTACGACCTGGCCCACCTTCAAAACCTCAGACGGGTGTTTAATATAGCGATCGGTGATCTCGGAAATATGCACGAGCCCGTCTTGATGTACGCCGATATCGATAAACGCGCCGAAATCCACGACGTTGCGTACCGTACCCGTAATTTCCATACCCGTTTTCAAATCGGCGATACTCATAATATCCTTTCGGAGAGTAGGCGCAGGCAACCCCTCGCGGATATCGCGCCCCGGTTTCATCAGTTCGGTCACGATATCGGCAAGCGTAGCTCTATCCAACGCCGATTCCCTCGCCGCTCTATCCTCGCCGTACGCCTTGATCTTTTGGCGCAGGTCGGCGATCCTACGCGCGCGCACGTCCTCTTTCGTATACTGAAAAAGGGAAAGCAGTTTTTCCGCCTTTTCGTACGACTCGGGGTGTACCGCGGTATTGTCGAGAATATTTTCACCGCCGTCGATCCGCAAAAAGCCGGCGCATTGCGTATACGCCTTTTCACCGAGCTTGGGGACCTTCAACAGTTGTTTTCTCGATTTGAATTTACCGTGCTCTTCGCGGTAAGCAACGATATTTTTCGCCACCGCGCCGTTCAAGCCCGCTATATATTTCAATAGGGAAACGCTCGCCGTATTGAGATCGACGCCCACGCTGTTTACGCAATCTTCAAGCACGCCCGAAAGCGCCGAATCCAAGCGTTTTTCGTTCATATCGTGCTGATATTGCCCTACGCCTATGGATTTTGGATCGATCTTGATCAATTCCGCAAGCGGATCTTGCAGCCTCCTTGCGATAGAAACGGCGCTTCGTGCCGTTACGTCGTAATCCGGGAATTCCTCCGCGCCGAGCGGGCTTGCCGAATATACGCTCGCCCCCGCTTCGTTGACGATAACGTAGCCGACCTCGCGCCCCGTTTCCGCCTTGATCTCGTGGATAAGCTCGGCGATAAACAGCTCGCTTTCCTTACTCGCCGTACCGTTACCGCAGGAAATGACCTCCACGCCGTATTTGGATATCAGTTTTTTCAATACGAGCTTTGCTTCTTCCGTTTTATTTTGCGGCGGCGTGGGATATACCACCGTTTTATCAAGCACCTTGCCCGTTCCGTCCACGACGCAAATTTTACAGCCCGTACGATACGCGGGGTCCCACCCCATCGTGATTTTATCCTTTAAGGGCGGCTGCATCAAAAGCGGTTTCAAATTCAATTCGAACATTTTGATTGCCTGCTCGCTCGCGTCCTCGAACAACTGTGCGCGCACCTCCCGTTCTACGGAGGGTGCGATCAACCGCGAATAGCTATCCTCAGCCGCTTGCTTAACGATCTTCGAGCTCTCGCCGCCGTCCTTCAAAAAGCCAGCCGCGGTGATCCGCTTTGCAAACTCTTCGTCAACCTCGATGGATACCTTCAAAAACTCCTCTTTTTCGCCGCGATTGAGCGCTAAAATACGGTGACTTTTCACCGCGCCTACGCTCTCGCGGTAATCGGCGTACATACCGTACGTTTTGGCTTCGTCCTCCGCTTCTTTTCCCTTGGCGTACGAGGAAACGATCTCCCCGTGCCTAAAAAAGAAATTCCGCAGTTTTTTACGCGTCGGCGCGTCGTCGGAAACGATTTCCGCAATGATATCCCGCGCGCCGTCGATCGCTTCCGTTTCCGTCCCCACCTCGTCGGACAAATATCCCTTCGCCGCCAAAAAAACGTCCACGGTCTTATCCTGCGACAATATCAAATCGGCAAGCGGCTGCAAGCCCTTTGCGATCGCGACCGAAGCGCGCGTCTTACGCTTTTGCTTATACGGACGGTAGATATCCTCCACCTCCGTCAGCGTTACGGCAAGGGCGAGCGCAGCGGTGAGCTCCTCCGTCATCTTGCCCTGCTCGTTGATGGAATTCGCCACCTCCTCCTTTCGCTTTTCGAGATTGCGAAGATAGGTAAGCCGATCGTTTAACTCGCGCAAAACTTGGTCGTCGCAGCTTCCCGTCATCTCCTTTCTATACCGTGCGATAAACGGCACGGTGTTGCCCTCGTCCAAAAGCGCGACGATATTTTTCGTATGTACGGGAACGAGCTTAAATTCTTCGGTAAGCGTTTGTAAAATATCCATAAATCACCTTATCGTTTTATTTTCAAGGAACGCAAATATTCCTTTTGTTCTTTGCTTAAACGATAGCTTTCTATCGCCTTTTGTATGCTTTTATTATGCGTTTTTACGTCTAAAAGCCTTTCGTTTAATATTTCCAAGCCGTATTCGTAATGCTTGATCAATATCTCGGCTACGAGCCAAGCGACCGCCATATGAATATAATACGGCTTCGTATCCGACTTGTTTATATACGCGCGTATCAGCGGCAAATACTCGCTTTCCATATATTCGGACAAAAGGGTTACGAGCACGAACCGTACGGAAAACTCCTCGCCGCTTGCAAACAGCCCGTCCAAAACCGTTAAAAATTCTTCCCTGTGCTTTTGGACGCACTTCGCCTTGAAGCAATCGCAGGTCGCCCAATTATCGATAAGTTTTACGCACCTTTCCGCGTATAAAACGAATTGCTCGTACGGCAAAGCGGAAACGACGGCAAGCTTGATAAAGGTCACCTCGAAAAACTCGTCGGGATAGGAAAGCAACTCGTTAATATCGGTGGAACGCCCTACCTCTTTGGCAAGCGCGCGCATTTTCGGCGTTCGAACGCCCAATATCGTTTGCTTGGTCGAGATCAAGCGACGTTGAAAGGCGGCGAATTGCTCCTCTTTGCAGGCGTTAAGCGCCGTTAAAAGCTCGGAATACGTCATCAAGCTCCCTCCTCCAAACGCGCTCGTCGTAGCGCGGATTTGCCGGACTCGTGGACGGCATTTTCGCATACGGAAGCTTGCCTTGGTAATTTTTCAAAAACAGCTCGTAAGCAAGCGTACCGTTGAGCAAAATTTTTTCTATTTTCGAATGGTGCAAGACGATATTCAAATCGGCAACCTCCGCGTTTTTTATGGACGCGTCCGCCGAGCCGACGATCTCGCACGATACGATCATGTCCCAAAGAGCGACTCGATTGCGAAGCAAAAACGCTTGCTTGTCCGCCACGCTTTCGGGAATATCCTCTTCGAAATAACCGCAAAGCATTTTCCAAAACCGATTTTGTTTATTGCCGTAATAAAAAGATATCTCGCGGCTTTTTACGGAAGGAAAGCTGCCCAAGATCAACACGCGGCTATTTTGGTCGAACACGGGCGCAAAGCCCGTTTTTTTGATCCGTTCTTCCATCTCAGTATGCAAGCGGCGCATCGGTATTTCCTACGAGCGCCATCGCCTTTTGCCTTTCGTCGAACATTTTTTCGATCGCTTCAAACGATTGCTCGTACGTCATTGCGTTGATCTTATCGAGCTTGGCTTCAAAATCAAATACCTCGTTGAAATAGAGCATATATTTTCCGTATAACAGCATTTGAGAATTGCTGTTTTCGTTGCTGAAAAACATTCCCGATTTCATTTGCTCGCGGCTACGCATAAACTCGTCTTTCGTTACGCCCTTTTCCTTGACTTCTTTCACGACCGCGCCGATCGCCTCGTACGCTTGATTTACCTGCGACGGATTGACGCCTGCGTAGATCACTTGACTGCCACATTCGGCGTACGGGGAAATATACGAATACACGGAATAGGCAAGTCCGCGTTTTTCACGTACCTCTTGGAAAAGTCTTGCGCTCATCGTGCCGCCCAGCACGCCGTTCACCGCGTTCATCACGTCCTCCAAGCCGTCCCCGCGCGCCGCGGCGGGATAGCCTATGGCGATATGCATTTGCTCGATCGGTTTTCTTTTCACAAGGCTTTGTTTTTCCGCGCCGAGCACGACCGAACGCTTTTCAAAGCTACCCTTTTCCAGCGTAGAAAAATGCGTTTCCACGAGTGCCTGCGCCGTTACGGGATCGATGCCGCCCGCAAACGAGATTACAATATTTTCGGGACAATACCGCGCTTTCTTATAAGCGTGGATATCCGCAACGGTAAACGATCGCACGTTTTTTTCCGTGCCGAGAATATTCCTACCGTAATTTTCCTTACCGTAAAAGGCGCGGGAAAGCAGGTCTAAACACAAATCCTCGGGCGTATCCTCGTTCATGGAAATTTCTTCGCACACCACCCCTTTTTCCCGATCCATTTCCTCCTCGGGGAAGGTGGAATTCAAAAACAGATCGGCAAGCAGCTCGAAACACGCGCTCGTATGATCGGAGGTACATTTGGAATAATAGCAGGTGATATCCTTGCCCGTGAACGCGTTGATCTGCGCGCCCAACCGATCGAACGCGTCCGAAATTTCAAACGCGTTGCGTTTTTTGGTGCCTTTGAACTGCATATGCTCGATAAAATGGGATATGCCGTCCTCTTTATCCGTTTCTACGCAAGCGCCCGTGCCGACGAGCACGCCCATCGTCACCGACATCAAGCCTTGCATTTGCTTCACTACAAGCCGTAATCCGTTTTCGTACTTCTTTTCAAATACCATATATTCCTTTATCCTTTCCCTTGCAAATTTTCGCTTACCGTAACGGTAGCAAGGGATTGTTTTTTATAATATTCGAGAATATCCCCGAGTGCGTCCGCCGTTTCTTTCATAGGGTGCATCAGGATAAAATCCCCGTTTTGGATATCTTTCGTGGCGCGCGTATAGATGACGGCGGCGTTTTTATCCCGCCAATCGATCGTATCGCGCGACCATAAAATCGTTTTCATTTGCAAAGCCTTGCAGGCGGATAGCGTATTATCCCCGTACGCGCCCGAGGGCGGTGCAAATAAAGTCGGTTTTACACCGATAGCAAGCTCGATAAATCGATTGCAATCGGATATTTCCTTTTGGTTTTGCAAGAAATTTAATTTGTCTTGATCTTTATGAAAATACCCGTGATTGCCGATCTCGTGCCCTGCCTCGTAGATCGCGCGCAAGCAATCCACGTTGTCGTCCGCCCAGCAGCCGCCGATAAAAAAGGTGGCTTTGGCTTCTTTCTCGCTGAGGATATCGAGAATACGGTATACCTCCTCCGTACCCCAATACACGTTGAACATCAACGAAACGCCCGCGCCGTTTTCCGCCGAACGGTAGATCTCCGCCTCCTCGCCGCTCGTTTGCGCTATATTTTCCACGGGAGAAAGACACAGCGCGCCGACGGATAAAACGAGTACGCCGAGCACTAAATTCGTAGCTATATTAAACTTGACCGAACGCCGCGCATACGAGCGGCTGTTTTCCTTTTTCACAACGCCACCTCAACGATCAGATTTCGTAATTATACTATTTTCCAATCCGTTCGGTTATGCGTTATTTTCGCTATTTGAGTTTAACTATGGTTACGCCCGTATCCCCCTCGCCGTATTTACCGAGTCGGTATTCCGCAACGCGCTTTTGCGTACGCAAAAATTCGTGTATCCCTGCGCGAAGCTTGCCCGTGCCCATACCGTGTACTATCCGAACCTCTTCCAAATTGGCGATAACGGCGGCGTCCAAAAACGCTTCCACCTCGGGTATCGCTTCGTGTACCGTCAAACCGATCACGTTGATCTCCAACGACGGCGCAGGCTTGGGCGTAAGCGATTTTTTGACCTGTACCTTTTCTTTCTTTTTATCAGTTTGCACCTTTTCCCCGCCGATTAAAACCGCCAAATCGGAAAATTTGCTGCGTATGCGAATATTTCCGCACAATATCTCCGCTTCTTTCTTTTGCAAACGTACGCTTTGTACCACGCCCTCTTGATTGATATTCTTGACGAATACCCTTGCGCCCGTCTTCAAATCGCTTTCCGCAGCGTCCTTATATTGCGGTTTTGCGGTTTCCTCGTTTTCGCTGATATACGCCATATCCCCCAACCGATTTTTCAGCGTTCGCGCCTTGATCAAGTCGGCTTCGGTAATGCTTTCCTTGGCGAATATCCCTTCGATCTCGGACAACAATTCCTCCGCGGAAGCCGTACGCTCGTTGATGATACGGCGGGATTCCGCCCTCGCTTGCGTATACAGCTTTTCCCGTTCCTTTTGCAGCTTCTCGCGCTCCGCTTCCACCGCGCGCAGTTTTTCCTGCCATTCGCCTTTTAAGCGGTTGCTTTCTTTCAGCGTTTCTTCCGCTAAAACGCGGCTTTCCTCCGCGCTTCTTACGATATTTTCGAATTTTTGCGCCCCCTCGGACAAATTCCCGAGCGCCTCGTCCAAAATGCTTTCTTTGAGTCCCAAACGCCGCGAGATCGCCAGCGCGTTGCTCGACCCCGGGAGACCGATCTTGATGATATAGAGCGGTTGCAGGGTATTCGAATCGAATTCCATACAGGCGTTCTCGATGCCTTTCGTCGAAAAAGCAAACTCTTTAAGCGCCGTATAGTGCGTCGTCACCACGCCCGCCGCGCCCGTTTTCAAAAGGTGCGAAACGATGGCTTTGGCAAGCGCTTGCCCCTCGTCGGGATCCGTCCCGCCTCCAAGCTCGTCGATCAAGACCAAGCTGTTTTTATCCGCGTCCTCCACGATACGGATAATGTTGGTGATATGCGAAGAAAACGTAGAAAGACTTTCTTCGATGCTTTGTGCGTCGCCCACGTCGCAATAGATCTCCTCGAATACGGACAGGGTAGCGCGTTTGGCAGGTACGAACAAACCGCACATTGCCATCATACAAAAGAGCCCCACCATTTTCAAGGTAACGGTTTTACCGCCCGTATTCGGACCGCTGACGAGCAAAAACCGATATTCCTTTCCCAGCGATAGACTCACGGGCACCACCTTTTGTCTATCGATCAACGGATGCCGCCCCGCGTCGATCGCGATCACGCCGCTATCATTCATCTCCGGCTTCACGCAAGAAAGCTTATACGCATACTCCGCGCACGCGTAAGCACAATCGATCTCCTCCAAAATCTCCATATCGACGATCAATTCCTCGCCGATAAAGCCCACGCGCCGCGAAAGCTCGCCCAAAATGCGCTCCACCTCCTCTTTTTCGTCGATGGCGAGCGAACGCAGTTCGTTGTTCATTTCCAACACTTCTTCGGGCTCGATAAAAAAGGTCGCGCCGCTTGCCGAACGGTCGTGGATAAAGCCCTTGATATTCCGTTTGTATTCCGCACGGACGGGCAATACGTAACGGTTGTCGCGCATAGTCACGATACCGTCCTGTAAATATTTCCCCTCCGCGCCCGTCAAATATTCCGCAAGCCGGGAGCGTATCCGCTCGTTTAAGGCGCGAATTTCCCTACGGACGGCGTACAATTTATCGCTGGCGTGATCGCTGACCTCGGTATCGCTCAAAATCTTGGTGCGGATATCCTCTTCAAGCGCTTCGTCGTAATAAATGTTATCGACGAGCCGTTTCATCTCCGACATCGTATCGTTGGCAAGGGCGATAACGGAGGTACGCGCGATGCGTGCCGACCGCAACAGGTTTTCAAGCTTTAACAGCTCGCCGCAGGAAAGCGCCGAGCCCTTTTTCGCGCGCACGATTTCGTCCTCGAACGGCGGAAAATATTCCACTTTGGACACGCCGTTTATAAATAGCAATTCCACGCACTCCTCCGTCCGCTTTAACCGAGCCTTCGCTTCGGCGATCACCGAAGTCGGTTGCGTTCGCAAAAGGCGCGTTTTGCTCCCGTCCAGCGTTGCATACTCGGCAACGAGCGCGAGAATTTTATTCAGTTCCGTCTTTTCGATCGCTCTTTTATTCATCGTAGTCCTTATAACACACCCCGTTTGTAATGTCCCGAAGTGTAATTTCCGAAAATTTTCTTTTGCTTTTCCGTATCGTTTTTCGCCGCGACGATCTCCTCTTTATTTTTCAGCGTGGTCAGATCCAAAAGCGCGCCTGCGCCCTCTACGCCGCCGCATACGAGCCGCGCGCAGTTATACACCTCGAAACGGCAATTTCCGTCCGCGCCTCTATATCTACGAACGGGAAACACGCGCCCGTTTTCGTCCGTCAGCTCGTATATATCCGCCTGATCGCAAGCCTTGCAACGCTTTCCGAACGGACAATAGCATAGCTCCATCACCTTGATATCCCCCGCGCCGAGCGCAAACGCCCTTTCTCCGATAAGCGGCGCAAGCTCGCTTTCGTTCAATTCCTTGGACACGGCGTAATAGCTGATATCCGCTCTTTCCAACAGCTCGCCCAAAGCGATACGGTTAACGATATGCAGCCCGATACCGACGAATACTTTCAAGCCGTGCTCTCGAGCAAATACCAAGCCGCCGTAATTTTCCGCGTACACGCCGTCGATAGCGCAATCCTTTAACCGCTCGGTCAGCTGCGCCTCCTCGGCGCTCGTACAATACGCCGGATAATAAAGATATCTTTCAAAGCTCCCCTCTGCAAACGCTTTATGGAGCGGCGCGGCGTAATCGTTCGGTTTATAGATCGCGATATCCGTGGCAACGCCGTCGAAGTCGCTTGCGATCACGGCGATCTTGCCGTTTCGTCCTTTGGGCGCGGCTTGGCGCAACGGAACATATTCCCATTCCTCGCGTTCGCCCACGAGCTTCTCGGTAAGCGCTTCGAAAAAGCTGCGACGAAGAGCGTTGAGCTGTGATTTCGGAATAAAAATATTCCCTTGCAGGTCGATCTCTTCAAACGCGACGTCTACGGGTAAGCCGTCCGTTTTCGAAAAGCAAGCGATCAGCTCCTCTTTCGTCAAAGGACGGGAATTTGCCGATTGTAACGGCTCTTGAGAACAAACGGAAGCACCCGTTCCCTCTACGCGCGCGTAGTCGTTTTCGTGAAAATACAGCCGCAAGGCAACGCTTCCGCGTCTTTCGCCGCTTAATACGCGCTCGCGAGCTGCGGTATCCGTCGTAACGAATACGCTATCGCCGTTTTTCAAGCGGTTTTTAGAGGAAAGAACAAAGCGCTTTCCCTCTTTTTTAAGAAAAACGGCGCCGCCGATCTCCTTACCCTCGCGCAATATCTTGAACGCGTCGCCGCTTTGGGGAACGAACGCGCTTTCGACGAGATATTTCCCGTTTACGACCTTGACTACCCCCACCTTTTCGCCGATATGACCTTGAACGGCTGTGGATAAAAAGCGCTTATCCTGACCAAACGCAAGCCCTTTCGTATAATTCCCGCGATTATACGCACGCTTCAAATCGGATAACGCCGCCGCTTTCGTTTTCTCGCTTGCCGCATCTAAGAGAGCTTTATAATAACGGACTGCCGCGGCTACGTATTCCTCGCGCCGCATTCTCCCTTCGATCTTAAAGGAAACGACCCCTGCTTGAATATATTTTACGATATCCTCTCCCACCGAAAGATCGGACGGAGAAAGCGCGTACGCCTTTTCCTCAAAGCCCTTTCTATTATACGAATACAGCTTGCGGCAGGGTTGCTTGCATCTACCGCGATTGCCGCTGTTACCGCCTGCAAACGAAGAGAAAAAGCATTGTCCCGAAAAGGAGGAACACAGCGCGCCCTGTACGAACGCCTCCGTTTCTACGATCTTGGTGATCTTCACGATCTCCGCAAACGGCGTTTCTCGCGCCAAGATTACGCGCGAAAAACCACATTCTTTGGCAAATCTCGCCCCGTTTTCCGAACATACGCCCGCTTGCGTACTCAAATGTAATACGATTTCGGGATACGCTTTTTTGAGCGCCTTACCCAAAAGCGCGTCCTGTAAAATGATC
Organism: Clostridia bacterium; assembly: GCA_017471785.1. GTDB lineage: Bacteria > Bacillota > Clostridia > Christensenellales > Borkfalkiaceae > Scatosoma. The sequence goes on from JAFURP010000023.1 coordinate 76,880, forward strand.
GCGTCGACCCCCTCTTTCCAAACGCGCAAAAGCGTACGGTGGAAAGCCTCCGTTTCCCCGTCTTTTACGATCGTATTCATAGCTACGTACACTTTTACACCGCAAAACCGCGCTCTTTTTACGATCTCACGCAAGCCCTCGAGCTCGAAGTTTTCCGCGCCTTGACGGGCGGAAAACGCGCTGAAACCGAGATAGATCGCGTCCGCGCCGCTATTGATGGCGGCGATCGCGCAAGCCGCGTTTCCGGCAGGAGCTAAAATTTCCAACGCCTTACCTTCCTATGCTTCTCGTGATCAATTCTTCCGACGCGTCGTAACCCATACTCTTTAAGCGGAAGTTACGCGCGGCAACCTCGATGATGATGGCAAGATTACGCCCCGGGGATACGGGTATGGTGAGCTTAGGCACTTTTATCCCGAAATAGGAAGCCGAGGAAGCCTCGTCCCCGATCCTGTCGTACTCCTTGCCATGCTGCCAATTTTCCAGCTGTATGATAAGCTGTATCTTCTTTTCGTCCAAAACGGAGCCCGAGCCGTACATACTTTTTACGTTGATGATACCGATACCGCGAAGCTCCATAAAGTAGCGAATGATATCGGGCGCCGTACCGTATAGCTCGTTGGCGATTTCTTTTATGATCACGTTATCGTCCGCGATCAAGCGGTGACCGCGCTTGATAAGCTCCATAGCCGTTTCGCTCTTTCCCACGCCGCTTTTTCCTGTCAACAAGATACCCACGCCGAACACTTCCATCAAAACGCCGTGCTCGGTTACCGAGGGTGCAAGCAAACGGTTGAGATAGATATAGAGATCGCTGATAATATCCGTCGTCATTTTCGGACTGCGGAATACGGGACACGAATACCGCTTCGCCGTATCTACGAGCTCGGGAAGCGCGGGTAGATCGCGGCTGAGCATCACGCACGGCAGCTCTCCGTGTTCGAATAAGCTTTCGATCTTTTTTCGTCTTTCCTCCGAATCGAAGGTACGTAAATACTCATACTCCGAAAGCCCTAAAACGAGAATACGCCGAGGATCGAAATAATTGAAAAAGCCGCCCGCAAGCTGTAATCCGGGGCGCTCTACGCTCATACTCGCCAAGGTCACTACGCCCCTACCCGTATAGACGATCTCTAAATTCAAATCGTACGCAAATTTGTCCAGCATAACGCTTTGCGTAACCTGTCCGCTCATATCCTACTCCTCCGTATATCCGTATTCTTCGACGATCCGACCGACGGCGTCCTCTTCGTTCGTATAGCCGTATACGCGGTTTGCCGCGCGTTTTAATTCCTCGTCCGCGTTTTTCACGGCAATACCTAAGCCCGCCGCTTCGATCATGGGTATATCGTTATTTTGATCGCCTACGCCAATGACCTTTTCGATAGGCACGCCGTAGCGCTCTGCCAAAAAGCGCACCGCGGTACCTTTAGAATACTCGGCGTTCACGATCTCCACCAAAAAGTCGGCGCTTTTGGTAACGCAAGCGCCGTCAAAAGCGGTTTTGGAAAGCGCGGCTATCACTTTTGCGCTATCCTCCACGGCAACCATTGCCAACACCTTATACGCGCAAATTTTATTCTCTTTTACAAACTGCGAAATGGGCATATCTATTACCGTTTTCGCCTTTACGCGCACCGCTCTTTCATACATTTTCAAAGCGTCGTCGTCCATATTCGAATAATAGCCGTCAAAGCAATAGACGTGGATATGTAAGCCCAGCTTTTCCATCTCCACGCACGCTTGTATGGTGGTTTCGTGAGAAAGCGTACCGCTTAAAATGGGCTCTCCCGACAAAATATCGATAATAACCGCGCCTTGACAGCAGCATACGACGCCGTTTAAGCCAAGCTCTTTTACGCGCGGTAAAATACCGTAATGCAAGCGACCCGTAGAAACGGCAAACATACCGCCGTTTTGCGTATATTCAGCGATTGCTTTCTTGTTTTTATCAGATATACTACCGTCTTCACGCACGAGCGTACCGTCGAAATCGGAAACGATCAGCCGATAATTTATCTTTCGCATTATATACTCTCCTTAAAGAATTTCCATATTTTTTTCGCAAGCTCCTCGCCGATCCCCTCTACCGTGGAAAGTTCGCTTTCGCTCGCTTGCATGATCTTATCGATCGTACCGAATTTTTCCATAAGCGCCGTTTGCTTTTTCTTGCCGACTCCCTCGATCTCGCAAAGCACGGAGGCTAAATTGCGCTTGGAGTGTAGACTTCTAAAATAGGTGATGGCAAATCGGTGCGCCTCGTCGCGGATACGCTGTAGCATTTTCAAGGCGTAATCGCGCCTATCCAGCCGTACGCTTTCGCTACCGTCTAAGGTAAACACCTCTTCCTCCCGTTCGGCGAGCGAGATCAACTCGATATCTTGAACGTGAAATTCGTCAAAAACTTCTTTTATTGCCGAAAGCTGTCCTTTGCCGCCGTCGATCACGATCAGATCGGGCTTGGGAAAGCGCTCCTCTTCCGCCGTCCCAAGCTTCGCCAGCCGACGGCGCATCATTTCTTGATGGGAGGCGTAATCGTTCGCACCCTCCACCGTCTTGATCTTAAAACGACGGTAGCTTTGCCTATCCGATTCCCCGTCTATCATCACGACCATAGAGCCGACCTTGTCCACGCCGCTGATATTGGAGATATCGTAACATTCCATGCGTTTGGGATATCTTTTAAGTCCCAAAACCTCCTGCAATCTTTTACAGGCGTTCTTCGTCATATCGTTCTTGTGCTTGATCTTATCGATGGACTTGGACAAATATTCTTCGGCGTTTTTCTCCGCCATATCCAAAAGGCTCTTTTTTACCCCTTGCTTAGCAAGCACGAGCTCCACTCTTTTACCGAATTTTTCAAGGAAATATTTCTCCAAAAGCGCCTTTTCGCAATATTCTTGCGTTATGATCTCGTCGGGCAATTCGTGCGATGAATAATACTGTAGCAAAAAAGAAGTGAGCGATTCCGCTTCCTGCGAGGCGCTTTCCAACGCGTAATTACTGCCGCCTTGCATAATGCCGCTTCTCGTAACGAGTACGCTCGCTGCGGAATAGATATAATTGGTCTTGAGCGCCACTACGTCCGCGTTCAACGCACGGTTTAACGAGGTGATCCGCTTTAATTTGAGTTTGGAGAGCATTTGCAGCTTTTCGCGATATTCCATAGCGAGCTCGAATTCCTCGTTCTCAGCGAACTTGGTCATCTTTTCGCGCAAAATTTCTTCCGCTTCCTCGTAATTACCGTCCAAAAACGAGAGCGCCTTTTTTACACGCCTTGCATATTCCTCTTTATCGCACAAGCCCGCGCAAGGCGCAAGGCAACGGTGCAAATGATGTCTTAAACAGGGCTTTTTAGGCTTTTCCGTGATCGCCACGCTACAAGTTCTTACGTTATACACCGAGCCGATGATATCGAGTACGTCCGCGCAGCGCACGCCGCCCATAAACGGACCGAAATATTTCCCGTCTTTTTTGATCCTTCGCGTTATGGAAACGCGAGGAAAATCCTCTCTCGTATGCACCTTGATATACGGATAGGTCTTATCGTCTTTTAAGAGGATATTATACTTGGGCTTATATTTCTTGATAAGGTTGTTTTCCAAGGCTAGCGCGTCGATCTCCGTTTGCGTGATGATATAATAAAAATCCGCAATATTTTCCACCATCGCCGCTACTTTTTCCGATTTCACGGAAGTATGAAAATACTGGCGCACCCTGTTCTTCAAAACGCGCGCCTTACCCACGTAGATCACTACTCCGTCCTTGTCCAGCATAATATATACGCCGGGATTATCGGGGAGCAGCTTGAGTTTTTCCCGTAAATCGCTCATACCAACAAATCAGGCGCCGTTTCCGCGATATCCGCGAAAACGGCGTTAAGAAAATTCGCCTATTTATATTATATACCAAATCGGATAATTTTGCAAGGAAATAGCGCAAAAAATCCCCTCAACAACCCAAAAACTCGATACCTTTAAGTAAAACGTCGTTGATCGAATCGTCCGTTAAGCTGTAAAAGACGATTTTTCCCTGCCGCACGCTTTTTACGATCCCCGCGCTTTTCAAAAACCGAAGCTGATGGGATACCGTCGTTTGGTTGATATCGAGTATTCGCGAAAGGTCGGTAACGCACAGCTCGCTGATGGCTAACGCGGACAAAATTTTTACTCTCGTATAATCGGCAAAGACGGAAAAAAAGCACACAACGCCCTCGAGAATATCCCCTTGCGGAACGTAATCCTCGATCAGACTTTGCGTGCGTTTATCCAACAATAACATTTGCGACATAGTATTCCCTCCGAAATATGTTTTCTTGGGAATATGATAACATAAACAACAAACCGCATTTTGTTTTATTTTGTCATACGCGCAAATATTTTGTCGTTAGGATATCTTTTTCACCTCGTAACCCGCTTCCGCGATCGCCGCAACGAGCGCTTCGTTCGAAACCTCCGCACCAAGCTCTACTTGCGCCGTCTTTTTCTTCAAAACGACCTCTACGCCCGTAACGCCCTCAACGCCTTCGAGCGCTTTCGTGACGTGCGCCACGCAATGCTGGCACATCATTCCCTCGATTTTTATCGTCTTTTTCATAGCCGTTATCTCCTTTTCCTGTTCTTCATTTTTTTTCTTTCCAAAACGCGTCAATCGGATCGCGTTAGTAACGACGAATAGCGAGCTCAAACTCATACAAGCCGCGGCGATCATGGGATTTAAGGTAATTCCCGCAAACGCAAACGCGCCTGCGGCAACGGGTATCGCCACACAGTTATAGAAAAACGCCCAAAACAAATTTTGATGGATATTTCTCACCGTAGCGCGGCTGAGATCTATCATTTTACCGACCAACCGCAAATCGCCGCGCGAAAGCACCACGTCCGCGCTGTCGATCGCAACGTCCGTACCGTTCCCCATCGCAACGCCTACGTCCGCCGCTTTGAGCGCAGGCGAATCGTTGATGCCGTCGCCCACCATAGCCACGAAGCCCCCGACCGAGCGTACGCGCTCTACCGCCTCTGCCTTGTCCTTGGGCAACGCTTCGGCAAAATATTCCTCCACGCCCGCTTGTTTCGCTATCGCTTTCGCTACGCTTTCGTTATCGCCCGTGAGCATCGCCACGCGAAGCTTCCGCGCGTGCAGATCGGCAACCGCCTCCGCGCTTTGCTCTTTCAGCGTATCCGCTATAGCGAATATAGCCAAGATCTTTTTGTTATCCGTTAAAAACACGACCGTTTTTCCCGACGCGGAATATTCCTTTTCCAAACGGTAGGCTTCCTTTTCCTCCGTCTTACCGATCAAACGCCGATTACCCAAACGGTATTCCGCGCCGTCGTATACCGCCGTCGCGCCCTTGCCCGTTTCGTAGGCGTACGAAGTCAAAACAAGCGGCTCTTCCGCACCAGCGTTAGCAAGCGCGTATTCGCGCACGCAATCGGCAATGGGATGATTGGAATGGCCCTCGATAGCCGCCGCAAGGCGCAAAACGAAGCGCTCGTCCGCAACGAAGCTCTTAAAATCGGTAACCTTCGGCTGTCCTATCGTCAGCGTCGCCGTCTTGTCCAACAACACGCAGTTGATATTCCTCGCCTTTTGCAACGCCTCCGCGTCCTTATACAAAATACCGAGCGACATCCCCCTCCCCGTTGCCGCCATCACCGCCACGGGCGTAGCCAAGCCCAGCGAGCAAGGGCAAGAAATAACGAGTACGCTGATCGCGTAATTCGCCGCGCTTGCGATATCGCGCGTCGTTATATACCAAATTAAAAAGGTAAAGACGGCGATCAAGGTTACGACGGGTACGAATATCCCCGCGATTTTATCGGCGGCCTTTTGCAAAGGCGCTTTACTAGCCCCCGCTTCCTTGACCATTTTTACGATTTGTGAAAGCGTAGTTTCCGCTCCCACCTTCTCGGCAAGAACCTTGATAAATCCGCTCTTTACGATATCCGCGCCTGTGACGGGATCGCCCTCGACGACCTCGATCGGCATACTTTCACCCGTAATAGCCGCCCTGTCCACGAAGCCGTGCCCCTCGACGATCTTACCGTCAACGGGAACGTATTCCCCCTGCTTTACGATCAAGATATCGCCTACCCGCAAGGAGGAAAAGGGAATTTTACTTTGCGCGCCGCCTCTTTCCACGGTTACGGTGCTGGGCATCAATCGGATCAATTTCTCTATTTCGTCACCCGTCTTGCGCTTGGATTTTTCCTCCAACCATTTCCCGAGCGTTACGAGTGCCAAGATCATTGCCGCCGATTCGTAATAAAAATGGAAATGCTCGTGCAGCTTGCCGCAATAGAGCAAAACCGTCGCAACGAAGCTATACAAGAAGGACACGCCCGAACCGAGCGCCACGAGCGTATCCATATTCGGCGCACGCTTAACGAGCGCCTTCGCGCCGTTTGAGAAAAACTTAAAATCGATCGCGATGACCGCCAACGCAAGCGCCATTTGCAGGCTTACGCTCACGATTTCCGACGGTTGAGGGAGTCCGATCATACCGCCCATTGAAAAATACATCAACGGCAACAAAAAAAGCAAGGAAAGAAAAAAGCGTTTTTTTAAGGTGTCCGGCTGCGGTTTACGCTCCTTTAACGCGTTTTCGTCGTATTCGCCGACGCCGTAGCCCAATCCCTCTACCGCTTGCACGATCTTTTCACGCGCGAGCTTTTTTTCGTCGTATTCCACCACCATACATTCGCCCATCAGCGAAACGTCCGCAAGCTCTACGCCCTCCAATTTTCGAACGGTGCGTTCGATACCCGCCGAACAGGCGGCACAAGTCATTCCCGACACCGAAAATTTTTCTTTCATCGTCTTTCACTCCAAATAAACTTCTTTTCAAAACCATTATACCACTTTTTCAAATCAATGTCAAGCAAACGAAAGACTTAACCACGGTTAATATTTAATACGAATGATGGGAAACACGTTCGCTCTAACGCAAAAAGACGGGTGCAAAAAGCCACCCGCCTAATCTTAGCGCATAGACGAAACTTAGTTGTTCTTTTCTTCTTTTTGAGAAACGACTTCCGCGCCGTTGTAGTAGCCGCAGTTCTTGCAAACCTTGTGCGCTTCGCTGTACTCGTGGCAATGAGGGCATTCTACGAGCGTAGCTGCCGTTGCCTTATAATTAGCGAATCTTTTGTTCGTTCTGCTCTTCGATTGTTTACTCTTGGGTACTGCCATAATAACACCTCTCGTTTATTTTTCTTTTCGTTTTTTACTCCGTCGGTTTATCCGAATACGCAAGTCCTTTGCAATCCTCGCCGCAAGTGATGAGGAAGGGCATACTTGCCATTATCGCGTCGTCCACCGCTTTCGTCAAATCGACGATCCCGTTCGAATAGGAATAATCCTCGCCGCCCTTTCGCGGCTCGAAATAGGCGTCTAATTCCCCCTCGACGAGCGCGCTTGCTTTCTCTAAGCAACGGGAGCATTGTCCCTCTAACTTATAAGAAACCGTACCGCGCAATTCGATGGAATTATCCTCGTAAAGCTCGTAATCGAACTTTATGTTTACGGGCGCCGCAAATTTTACAAACGGAATTTCGATCAACGTTTCGGGTGCGGAATATTCAAATTCCATACTCCCCGAATACGATTTTTGTGCGTTGAGCTTTCTAATATCGATAATCATCATAAAACCAAGCTTATCAAGTATAGTATATTTCTACGCGTTTGTCAACTTTTTTCTGCCGACTTTTCCGATTTTTTACAATAAATCTACGGTTTCTCTCGCAATTACGAGTTCTTCGTTGGTCGGAATGATAAGAACCTTGACTTTGGAGTTCTTTCCCGTGATATCGCGAATTTTGCCGTTGTTCTTTTCCGCGTTCTTTTCAAGATCGATCTCCAAACCGAGATATTGCATATTTTCGCAAATATCTTTGCGAACACATTCGGTATTTTCGCCTACGCCCGCGGTGAATACGATACAATCCACGCCGTTCATTGCCGCCGCATACGCGCCTACGTACTTTTTGCACGAATAGGAGAACATATCCAGCGCAAGCTGTGCGCGCTTGTTCCCCTGCGCCGCAGCCGCCGTCAAATCGCGGAAATCGCTCGAAACGCCCGAAACGCCTGCCATACCGCATTTTTTATTGAGGTAGGTGAGCATCTCCGAAACGTCCATACCCTCTTTTTTAGCAAGGTATTCCGCCGCCGCGTAATCGATATCGCCGCTACGCGTACCCATCGGCACCCCTGCCAAAGGCGTGAAGCCCATCGAAGTATCCACGCACTTGCCGCCGTTGACCGCCGTGATCGACGAGCCGTTGCCAAGGTGACAGGTTACGATCTTCAGCTCCTCGGGCTTTTTGCCGAGATATTTCGCCGCTTCCTGCGATACGAATTTATGGCTCGTACCGTGCGCGCCGTAGCGTCTGATCTTGTATTGCTCGTAATGCTTATAATCGATCGCGTACATATACGCGTATTCGGGCATCGTGAAATGGAAGCCCGTGTCGAACACCAAGCCCATAGGCGTTTTGGGCATAGCCGCAAGGCAAGCCTTGACGCCGACGATCGCCGCAGGGTTATGTAAGGGCGCGAGATCTTTGATCTCCTCCATAACCTTCATCGTTTCTTCGCTCACGAGCGTAGGCTTCTTGAACGCTTCGCCCGAAGCTACGACTCTATGCCCCACCGCGTCGATCTCATCCATGGAAGCGATCACGCCGTATTCCTTATCCGTGAGTGCTTTCAAAACGAGCGCAACGGCTACGTTATGATCAGGCATCGCTTGCTCTACGACGAGCTCTTTATCGTTCGCTTTGTGGGTCAGCTTGGAGCCGGCGATACCGATACGCTCGCAATTACCCTTTGCGATAACGCCCTCCGTTTCCATGTCGATAAGTTGATATTTCAGGGACGAACTGCCCGAATTGATGACGAGTACTTTCATTTTTCTTTCTCCTTATGCAAGCTGCGTTTGAAGTGCGGTGATGGCTACCGCCGCTACGATATCCTCGGGCTTGCAACCTCTCGACAAATCGTTGAGGGGCTTTGCAAAGCCTTGGCAAATAGGACCGACCGCCATAAAGCCGCCCAATCTTTCCGCTATCTTATAGCCGATATTACCCGCTTGCAAATCGGGGAAGACGAACACGTTCGCCTGTCCCGCAACGGAGGAATCGGGCGCCTTGAGCGCCGCCACGGAGGGCACGATCGCCGCGTCGAATTGAAGCTCGCCGTCGATCTTCAAATCGGGCGCTTTTTCTTTCGCGATCTTCACGGCTTCCGCAACGAGCGTTACGTTGTCGTGCTTTGCGCTGCCCATAGTCGAGAAAGAAAGCATAGCTACTTTCGGATCGATTCCCGCGATCGCTTTCGCGGAATTTGCCGTTGCGATCGCGCAATCGGCAAGCCCCTCGCTCGTATAGGTGGGATTTAAGCCGCAGTCGGCGAAGATCACGAGCCCGTCGGGGCAATATTGATTACCCTGCGGAGGGCAGATCATCAAATTGAAGCTGGAAACGGACGAAGCGTTCTTCGCCGTTTTTATAATTTGCAAGCCGGGACGGAGCGTATTCGCCGTAGAATGACACGCACCCGAAACAAGACCGTCCACGTCTCCCATCTTTAACATCATAGCGCCGAAATAGGTGCCGTCTTGCAAGAGCTTCGCCGCCTGCTCGGGGGTCATACCCTTGGAGGCACGGATTTCACAAAGCTTTTCGTTATACGCGACAAGCTTATCGGAGGTGCGCGGATCTACGATCTCCACACCCGTCAAATCGATCTCGGGGTTTGCCGCTTTGATCTCCGCTTCGTTGCCGAGCAAAACGATCTTCGCGATCCCCTCTTTCGTTGCGTCCGCAGCGGCCTGTACCACACGCTTATCCTCGCCCTCGCAAAGCACGATCGTCTTTTGGAGCGCTTTTGCTTTGATTTTGATTTCTTCAAGAATGTTCTTCATGTTTTACCTCTAAAAAACGCTTTATTATTTTTTATTTTTCGTGTATAATAGAATAAAGACGCTTATTCTTTGTTTACTAACTTATATTATACCACACATTTTTTTTAATGTAAAGGAAATAGAAAGAATTATAATGAAAATTTGTGCGATTATTTGCGAATACAATCCCTTTCATAACGGTCATTCGTATCAATTAAACGCCGCGCGCGAGCTTTCGGGCGCAGACGCCGTCCTGTGTTTGATGAGCGGAAATTTCGTACAACGGGGCGAAGCGGCTATCTTGGATAAATATACGCGCGCAAGACACGCCGTAGCGGCAGGCGCGGATATCGTGTTGGAATTGCCTACCCCCTTTGCCACGGCAAACGCGGAACTGTTCGCAAAGGGCGCGATCCACGTGCTTTCCTCCATTCCGAGCGTAAAAACGCTTTGCTTTGGCGCGGAAAGCGCGCAAAAAACGGCGTTTATGCTCGCGGCGAAATATTTGAACGACGAGCCGAAAGAGGTTTCGGAAAAAATCAAAGAAGCGTTGGCTTCGGGTACGAGCTACGCCAAGGCGCGCGCACAAGCGTTTGCCGGTTTTATTCCTTTCGATATGCTCTCCTCCCCCAATAATATTCTAGGACTCGAATACACGAAAGCTATTCTCGCCTCGCAAGCGGATATAGAAATTTTACCCGTCCAACGGGTCGGAGGCGGCTATACGGACGAAGCTCTATTAGACGACTACTCCTCCGCTTCCGCCATTCGCGCGGCGATCGCAAGCGGCGAAAAAATCAAGAACAATCTTCCCGACTTCGTTTGGCGCGACTTGCCGAAAACGGTGAAAAACGATCTCGACGTTTTAGAAAAATACGCCCTACTTGCCCGTTCGGCAAACGAGATCGCGCAAATATGCGATTGCACCGAGGGCTTGGAAAACGCTTTCAAACGCGCCGCGGAGAAAAACGTGCCGCTCGTAAAAAGCTTGACCTCGGCACGGTACACCTCCTCGCGCATACGCCGTATCGCCCTGCAAAACCTTTTAAGGATCGACGAAACGCTCGTACGGGAAAGTCTGCAAGCCCCCTTATATTTGCGCGTTTTAGCCGTAAAGAAGGAGCGTGCGGAGCTGTTATCCGAGCTTGGAAGCTCCCCTTTTCCCATTCTCGCCAGAGCGCACGACGAAAACGTGTTAACGGGGGTGGCGAAACGGTGTTACGAAGCGGATATTTTCGCGGAAAGAGTCTATTCGCTGGTATACGGTACAAGCGAAAAAGAAAAGAATATATTTCAATGATATTGCTTTAATTAAAAAAGAAAGACCATTGCTTTTTATCACCGAAGCAAAACCAATATGTACTATACGAAGACTATTATAAAGATTTTTATGCTATATAAAGTAAAAACAAAACGGTTGGATAATCCAACCGTTTTGTTTTGGAGCTACTGGCCGGACTTGAACCGGCGACCTGCTGATTACGAATCAGCTGCTCTACCGACTGAGCCACAGTAGCGATCCGTTTGCTTTTCTTAACGACAGCTTACTTATTATACCTAATCAAAAAGAAAAAAGCAAGCGTTTTTTAAGCTTTTTTCAAAATTTTTCAACCCTTTTGTAAAAATTTATCGTTATAACGAAAACGCGCCGCATAAGTCGGTATACGAAACGCATAGTTCGCACAACAAAAACCGCAAATCCTTTACGTATACGATATCGGCGGTACAAGACTCCAAAGTCTTAGCCGCACTTTCGCACACCGACGAAAAATCCGAGAATACCTCTTCGTATTCTCGCCCCAAATAGGTAAAATTATCTTCCAAAATTCTTAAAATACGTTTACTGCTCGCCTGCGTAGCGCCGCCAGCTAGACGGGCGATCTCGCGATCGAGCACTTGCATACAGCCGTATAAGCTGTCAAGCGCGCCTATTGCTTCAGACGCAAGCTTTTTTTGCGAAGCGCTTTTCATATATAGTTTTCCGCTTTGCACCGTTACGATTTCCGCGCTCTCGTAATTTTTCGAAACGGCAGCTTTTGCGGCTTCGCCGTCCGTGCTTTGCAAATAAACGGAAAGCGCGATATAATCGCTATCCTCCCGTTCCAGCAAAAAACCAGCGCCGCCGTCGTATTGCACCTCCGCGGTAGAGGCTTCGATATGCACCTCGTCCAAGACCAAAAAATAAAAGCTTTTGGATACGTCGTAAACCGCTACGCCGTAAAAGGACCACGCGTACAACACGCAAACGAGCACGCATAGAAACGCCGTCGCAAAAGCCGCGACGGCAACCATTCGTTTCCGTAAAAAATTCGTCGACATACTTTATTGTATGCGACGAAATTTTTCTTATTCCATATACAATACGCACTCGCCCTTTTCCAGCGTTTTTCGTACGTCGATGATCCGTTGGTTTTCAGAGCCGCGGAATTGCAGGCGGATATTCTTTTTCTCCTCGATAAAAGGTCCGTCGACGAGTACGTCGAACAGCGCGATCAAATCCTTGGTAACAGCCGTATTTTTATGCGATTCGCAAAGCGCGCCCGTTTTCTCGTCGAGCACGAAGCCCGTATAGCACCAAACCGTCTTTTGCGGATACCTGCGCTTCACCTCTTGGATAAAAGGATACAGCGCTTCTTGGTTTTGCGGCTCCAAGGGCTCGCCGCCAAGCAAGGAAAGCCCCGTAATATAAGACGCGCCAAGCTCGGTCAAGATCTTTTCCGCGATCTTCTCATCGAATTTTTCACCGTAGTTAAAATCCCAAGCGATTTCGTTGAAGCAATTTTTACAGCGATGCGTGCAACCGGATACGAACAGGGAGATCCGCACTCCCTCTCCGTTCGCGATATCCGTCCATTTAACAGTTGCGTAATTCATTAGAGGTGCAACACTCTATCCTTGATCTCTTGCGTTCTACCCTGATTCCAATACTGCGTTCCGATATAGCCGCAGGTGCGTCTTGCGACGTTCATCTTCGCTTGGTCGCGGTTTTTACAGCAAGGACATTCCCAAATCAGTTTACCCGATTCGTCCGTTTGGATAACGATCTCTCCGTCGTAGCCGCAAACTTGACAATAATCGCTCTTGGTATTCAATTCCGCGTACATAATATTCTCGTAAATAAACTTCATTACCGAAAGCACCGCGGGAATATTGTTTTGCATATTGGGAACTTCCACGTAGCTGATCGCGCCCCCCGGGGAAAGCTGTTGGAATTCACTTTCGAATTTGAGCTTGGTGAACGCGTCGATAGGCTCGGACACGTGTACGTGATAGCTGTTGGTGATATAGTTTTTATCCGTAACGCCCTCGATCACGCCGAAACGCTTTTGCAAGCATTTGGAGAATTTATAGGTCGTGCTTTCCAAAGGCGTGCCGTACAGCGAGAAGTCGATATTCTCCTTTGCTTTCCACTCCTTGCAACGATCGTTCATCTTTTGCATAACTGCAAGTGCGAACGGCTTCGCTTCCTCGTCCGTATGCGATTTGCCCGTCATATATTTAACGCATTCGTACAAGCCCGCATAACCGAGAGAAATGGTCGAATAGCCGCCGTAAAGAAGCTTGTCGATCGTTTCGCCTTTATTCAGTCTTGCAAGAGCCCCGTACTGCCACAAAATAGGCGCTGCGTCCGAAAGCGTGCCTCTCAAACGGTTATGACGGTGCATCAACGCGCGGTAGCAAAGCTCCAGCCGCTCGTCGAAGATCTCCCAAAACTTCGCTTCGTCCTTACCCGAAGAAAGCGCTACGTCCACGAGGTTGATAGTAACGACGCCTTGGTTAAATCTACCGTAATATTTGGGCTTACCGTTTTCGTCCACGTACGGCGTCAAGAAGCTTCTACAGCCCATACAGGTATAGCAATGCCCCTCGCCGTTTTTATCCACTTTGTATTCGAGCATCTTCTTTTCGGAAATGTAATCGGGTACCATACGCTTAGCGGTGCACTTTGCAGCAAGCTCGGTGAGATACCAATACGGCTCGCCCTCGGCGATATTATCCGGCTCTAAAACGTAGATAAGCTTGGGGAACGCAGGCGTGATCCATACGCCCGATTCGTTTTTAACGCCGCGAATACGCTGCTTGAGCGTTTCTTCGATAATGAGGGCAAGATCGGCTTTTTCCTGCTCGTTTCTCGCCTCGTTGAGATACATAAACACCGTTACGAACGGCGCTTGACCGTTGGTCGTAAGCAAGGTCACCACCTGATATTGAATGGTTTGGATCCCCCTCCTGATCTCGTCGCGAAGCCGTTTTTCCGCGATCTCGACGATATGCGCTTCATCCGTAACGCCTACCTTGGAAAGCTCCTCGGCAACTTCTATACGGATCTTTTTACGGCTGATATCGACGAAAGGCGCCAAATGCGTAAGCGAAATGCTTTGACCGCCGTATTGGTTGGAAGCCACCTGCGCGATGATCTGCGTAGCGATATTGCAAGCGGTCGAAAAGCTGTGCGGCTTCTCGATCAGCGTGCCCGAAATGACCGTACCGTTCTCCAGCATATCCTCCAAATTTACGAGGTCGCAATTATGCATATGCTGCGCGAAATAATCGGCGTCGTGGAAATGGATCAAGCCTTGATCGTGCGCCGCAACGATATCGTCGGGCAAAAGGATACGACGGGTGAGGTCCTTAGACACCTCCCCTGCCATATAATCGCGTTGCACGCTGTTTACCGTCGGATTTTTATTGGAATTTTCCTGTTTTACCTCTTCGTTATTGCACTCGATGAGCGTAAGGATCTGCGCGTCCGTCGTATTCGCTTTTCTAACGAGCGCACGCGTATAACGATAGGTGATATATTTACGCGCCAACACGAACGCTTTCATATCCATAAGGCGGTTTTCGACCATATCTTGCACCTCTTCGACGTGCGGTGCGCGATCCATCTTCGCACATTCCTCCGAAACGGCGTGGGAAATGCGGAGAATATCCTCCTCCGTAATGCGTGCCGATTCCACCACCTCTTTATTGGCCTTGCGAACAGCCCCCATGATCTTTTCCACGTCGAATACGACTTCCTGTCCGCTTCTTTTGATGATCTTCATTTCTTTCATTCCGTCCTCCTCGCGCTCCCCTTTTTTTACGCGCTTTTTTCTTTTGTTTATACTATATCTTGCGTTTCTAACGCAATTTTTAACACAATATATTGTACTTCCCAATTGCCGTGCCTTAATATTATACCATATCTTGTGGTAAAGTCAAGCAACTGAACACAAAATGTGGTATAGAAAAAACTTATAGCTTCACGCCGCCAAAAAACGTTTTTTAAGCGGCGGACCCTTGATTTTTCAGTCAAAAATACGATCAAAGAAAAAAAGAAATATATAAAAATAAAATAATTTGGATTTCTTAAACGCATTTTTTCATAAAAACGAAAGATTTCCAAATACAAAACAAAAAGGGTCGCGCGGTGCGACCCTCCGTTTTTGGGCGAATCCGTTTTATCTAGTCCCGTTTTTCCGTAAAAACGCCTCGTAGCTTTCCGCACTTTCCAACGCGGCGATCAGGGCTTCGCCCTCCAACGAAAGGGACGCTTGCTCCTTACTCAAAACGCGTGATTTTTTAATATCCAACGCCGGATACAAACGCTTGACGGCAAGCGATTCGCAAAGGCGTATTTCCAAATTGGAGATCGCGCACAATTCCACCGCTATAAAATCGTCCATGGGATTGCCCGTCCCCTCGGAAAGCGCGCCCAAAACGGTGAGCGAGCCGCCGTTTTGCAAACGCCTTGCTCCACCCAAGTATTTCTTGAGATATTGCAAGGTCTTGCTTTCCAAACCGCCCGTAAGCGTTTTTCCGCCGTCGGAGAGCTCGGTATCGTTATACGCTCTCGCAAGAGCGTTGAACGAATCGACGAGCAAAAGTACGTTCCTGCCACATTCGGCGTACGATCTCGCTCTTTTCATAATAAAATCCGCCGTAAACACCTGCCGTTCGGGATCGTCCTCGTAGGTGGAATAGATCAAATTCTCCCTCGCAACGAGGCTACGGAAGCCTCCGATCTCCTCGGGTGCTTGTCCGACGCATAAAACGAATACGTCCAGATCGGGATTTAATTTGCTCGCCGCGGCAGCCGCTTCGCGCAAAAACCGCGTTTTACCCGCTTTTGGCGGCGAGATCAGGCACGCGCGCTGTCCTTTGCATATCGGCGTTAACCAATCCAAGCATTTTGCCGTATTGGAGGTAAAACGGTCTTTATCGAAAAAGCGGATAGGCTCGGTGGCGTATACCGCGTCCTCGAACGCGCCGCGACGAATATCCGACGGCTGCTTGCCGTTGATCGTAAGAATATCGGTAGCCACGTAGACGGAGTCGCTCTTTCCTGCATAACAGGAAACGATATCCCCCTCTTTCAGCGCATATTTCCCGATCAAGCGATCGGGCACGACCAGCCTTTCGCCGTTCTCCCTGCAATGCAACGGCAAAAGATAGAACACGCCGTTCAATACGGCGGCTTGTCCTCTATACACGGTGTTTTGATAAGGGTTTTGTTTCTCGATTTCCGCATAATCGGGCGATTCGAACACCAATTCTTGCCGCTCGGCAACGACGCTTTTCGGCGTTTGCGGCTCTATTAAATAACGGGCACGCAAATCGTCTAAGGTTTGCTTGATCTTCGGGTCGTAATAGCTGTTTTTAACGGGCGCGCCTTGATTGCTTACGGGGATCGGCGCGAGCTTACCCGTATATATCCAAATAATATGGTCGATAAGCTCGTTCTTTTTTTTCGTCGTAGGCCAGGAAACGCCTACGTCCCTTCCGACCGCCTCCAACGTTTTTCCGCCTAAGCCGTTCAAAAACGGACGAGCTTCCTTTTCGAATTGTTCCAATTTCCGTGCGTCCATTATTTCCTCTCTCGTTCCATAAATATAATTTCCGTTTTTTCGCTACCCGAAAGGGCGCTCGATAGATCGACCTCATGCTTGGGGCACGCGTAGGTTATTCGATCGAACAACCGTAAAAACCGTTCCGCTCCGTCGATATCGATCGTGCCGTCCGTCGGCTTGTAATGCATGGGGATCGCTGCCCTCGGTTTGATTTTATCTATATACGCTTTCGCTTCGTTCGCGTCGATCGTGTAATTTCCGCCAACGGGCAAAAGCACGACGTCTACTTGACCGATCTTCTCTAAAATATCGGGATCGCAAGGCTCGCCCAAATCCCCGAAATGACATACGGTAAGCCCGTCCGCCTGTATTTTA
Source organism: Clostridia bacterium (assembly GCA_017471785.1). Taxonomy (GTDB): domain Bacteria; phylum Bacillota; class Clostridia; order Christensenellales; family Borkfalkiaceae; genus Scatosoma. The sequence continues at coordinate 93,995 of JAFURP010000023.1, forward strand.
TAAATAATATTCTTGCCGCGAAGCGTACCGCCAAGCGGATCGTGATCGCTCTCTACGCCGCATATCTTTACGCCGAAAAGCTCGTATTCCCCCGCCGTATTTACGACGCGTTGCGCGCTTACCGCTTGGATGTGAGCGTGATCGAAATGGGCGTGGCTGACCAAAAGAATATCCGCCTTAAGCCCCCGCGGAAGCTCGTACCCTACGCCCGTATACGGGTCGGTGAGAACGGTCGCGCCGTTTGCCGTTTGCAAACGAAAGCAGGAATGTCCCAAATACTCTATTTTCATTTTTCGCTCCTATTTCGCACGCGCCAAAAGGCGTATTTTCATCGTTTGCGTTTCCCGCCCGAAAAGCAGGTCGTAATGCAAGGAAAGCAAAAGGGAATCGTCCGTGGTCGAATACGCCAAACGGCGGGTATTGATCTCCACCGTCCCCTCCGCGCCGCCTACGCCGATCGAGCCTTGCGTAATTGCGTTTAACCTAAGCGGCAAGCGCATAGAATAATCGCCCGTTCGCACAACGAGCGCCTCGCCGTCGGCAATCACGAGAGAAACCGCGGCGTTTTCCTCTTGATAACAAACCGCCGTTTCCGCAAAAGAAACGCGTAAGCTTCCAACGCGAGAAATCTGCGTTTCCTCACCGTCCACCGAAGTCGTTATCGATATATTACACGCCCGTTCCTTGACTTTTTTCACAATAATTCGCTCTCATTCGACAATATTTGCCACTATTATAACAAATATTCAATAAAAAGTAAACTATATTAACGATTATTTTCGATTATCGGTCAATAATCAACCGTTGCCGCGTTTGATCGTTTCGCGGATCAAGCGTCCCTCTTTGAGCGCTTCGGATAAAGCTGCGTCGTTTTCCTCGGCGAGCGCGTCGCGATAGACGGCGAGCTGTTCGATCAACCCGTTGAGCTCGTTCACGATATTCTTACGGTTATGCGCGTAGAGCGGCGTCCAAACGTTTTCGTCTACGCCTGCAATGCGCGTCATATCTTGGAAGCTACCGCCCGTAAAGCCGTCGCAACCGACGACCTGCGGACTTTTTACGTAGGCGTTGGAAACGATATGCGCCAACTGCGAGGTAAGCGCGATCTTTTTATCGTGCTCCTCCGCCGTACATTCGACGATCTTGCCAAACCCCATCGCTTTTGCGTATTCCTTGACCTCCGCAACGTCCTTTTCGTCCGTTTGTTTGGCGCGCGTGACGATCAAATTGGCGTTTTGAAACAGGTTGGGAGAAGCGGAAACGATACCCGAGGTTTCCTTGCCCGCCATGGGATGCGTGCCTACGTAGCGGTAGTTTCTTTTTTTGGCGTACACCGTTTTTTCGGGAGCCTCCTTAACGCCGCAAATATCCATAACGAGCGCGCCGTCCTTGAAGTTTCCGTTTTCCAAATAATCGAGCGTGGCTTGCGGCGGCACCGCGATAAACACGGCGTCGTAATCGGCTAAAGCTTGCCCTTGCTTGCGGATATAACCTGCCTCCAACGCATAATTAAGGGAAGCCGCACTTCTACCGAAGCCGTCCACCTCGTAGCCGGCTTTGCTCAACGCGCCGCAAATGGAGCCGCCGATGATACCCATACCGATAACCGCTATTTTCTTCATAGTTCTTCTCCCGTATAATTTGTTTTTACTATATTAGCATATTTTCGCGAAAATTTCAAGCGTTTGGGCGTTTTTATATAAAATATAAAAAAGAAACGGGCGATCCTCACCCGATTTCTTTAACGCTATTTGGTTTCCCGAAGATATTTTTCGCGCGTAGCGATACCGCCGCGGATATGCCTTTCGCTCAAATTCAGCTCAAGCACCTCACGCGTACGCTCGTACAAATCTAAATCTATGTATTTCAAACGTTCGGAAACGTCTTTATGTACCGTTGATTTACTGATGCAAAAATGCGCGGAACACGCACGGACGGTGCAACCCGTCGCAATGATATATTCCGCGCATTTAACAGCTCTTTCTTGAATATAATCCCACAAAATCCCGACCTCCGTTATTCGCTTACGGAATATACTATGTCGGTTTTTCGCGGTTTATAACCTTTACTCGTCTTTTTTATAGGGCATAGGGATCACCCGTTCTATCGAGCCCTCCGCATAACGGGATATCTTCTTCGCTTTCGCACTTTGCATAGAGATAAAGATATCCTCGCTCGACAGCTCGGAAACGGCGTGCGTTTTATCCACGACGGCAAGCTTATACGGAACGGTTACGTAGCTTGCGTTGATGACCGTCGCGCCGCTCGGGAGCCCTACGATGATCGTACCTTTGAGATATCGCTTGGAGCTTTCGATTTGCGCCGCGATCACCTTTTTGAATTTACCCTCGGAGGTGGCGATCACGATCTCTCCCTCTTCGGTGATCTGCGTCATCAAAACGACCTCGTCACCCTCGCGGAGCTTGATACCGCGAACGCCCGCGGATATCCTGCCTTGCGTGGGAATATCGTCCTTCTTAGCGTTCAGGCAAATACCCTCTTTGGTTACGATTATGATCGTATCCTCCTCGCTCGTATCCTCCTCGACGGCGACCACCTCGTCCTCGTCGTTCAATTTGACCGCTTGGAACGCGGATTTACGCTGCTCGTATTCGCTCCAATCCGTCTTTTTTATCATACCTTTCTTGGTGAAGAAAAGTAAATTGCCGTACGGCATACGCTCGTCCACCTCGAACAAAGCGACCACTCTTTCGTCCACTTCGGCGTCGGAAGAAAGCTCTTTCAGGCTCCAACCCGTATCCGAAAGCTTGCAATTGAGCGCGCAGTCGGAAATATCGAGCTTATGGCAATTACCGTAATTGGTGAACGCAAAAATACGTTTATCCGTCTTGGTTGCAAGCGTTTTGAGCGCGATCAGCTGCGGTTTGAACTTACCCTCGAGCTCCTTTGCAAGCGCTTCCGTTTGCTTACCCGTCAATACCTTGAATTTTTCGTCGGCGGTATACACGAGCATACAACGCTCGCCCGCTTTCTTTTCGGGAGGCGCGGAAACGAGTAGATCCGCTTCCTCTCGAGTAAACACGAGCTTGGATCTTCTCGGCGTAGGATACGCGTTCTTGATCTCGAGTATTTCCTCTTTTACGACCTGGAGCTGTAAATCGCCGCTCTTGGAGATCGCCGTGAGCTTTTTGATCAGCTTTTTCAACTCCTTGAGTTCTTCCTCCAGCTTATAAATTTCCAGCTTGGTCAAACGGGCAAGACGCAGATCGAGAATGGCTTGCGCCTGTATTTCGGAGATTTCAAAGCGCGCCATCAGCTTACTTCTCGCGTCCGAGGTGCTTTCCGATTTTTTGATGATAGCGATCACCTCGTCGATATTTTGGACGGCGATTATCAAGCCCTCCAAGATATGGCAACGGCTTTGCGCCTGCTTCAAATCGAACAGCGTTCTACGCTTGACCACCTTTTGTTGGTATTTTACGTAATGGCGAATAATATCCATCAAACCGAGCTGTTGCGGTTTGCCGTCGGCGATCACGACCATATTGATACCGAAGGTGACCTCCAAATCGGTATATTTATACAAGCATTTCAAAATGGCGTCTACGTCCGCGTCCTTCTTGATACGGATAAGCGCGCGCATACCCGTTCTATCCGATTCGTCGGCTACGTAATCGAGCCCTGCAAGCTCCTCCTTTTTCTCCTCTCTCAAATCGACGACTTTACGGAGAAGCTGCGCTTTATTTACTTGATAAGGCAATTCGGTTATGACGAGATTGGTTTTACCGTTATCCGTCTTTTCCGCCGTGATCTTGGCGCGGAGGGTGATCTTGCCCCGACCCGTCTTATACGCTTGCAACAGCTCGTTGGCGATGATCACGCCGCCCGTGGGAAAATCGGGGCAAGGGATATGCTCCATCATTTCCTCCATGGAAATTGCGGGGTTGTCGATATACGCCACTACGCCGTCGATAACCTCCTCCAAATTATGCGTGGGAATATTCGTCGCCAAACCGACGGCAATACCCGAAGCGCCGTTTACGAGTAAGTTCGGAAAACGCCCCGGTAATACGTCCGGTTCCTTCAAGCTATCGTCGAAATTGAGGGAAAAGCCTACGGTATCTTTATCGATATCGCGCAAAAGCTCCAACGCGAGCGGTTGCATACGCGCTTCGGTATAACGCATAGCCGCGGCGGGATCGCCGTCCACGCTACCGAAGTTGCCGTGTCCGTCCACGAGCGTTTTACCCATATTGAAATCCTGCGCCATGCGCACCATCGCGTCGTATACCGAGCTGTCGCCGTGGGGATGGAATTTACCCATACAATCACCGACGATTCTCGCGCTCTTTTTATGCGGTTTATCGGGCGTAAGCCCCATTTCGTGCATCGTGTATAGGATACGGCGCTGCACGGGCTTTAAGCCGTCCTCCACCCTCGGCAACGCTCTGTCCAGAATGACGAATTCCGCGTACGGAAGCATGGAGGTATGCAACACTTTTTCGAGGGGCTCTACGTATAATTGCCCCGTCGGGTCGATTTTTTCCGGTTCGTTTTTAGATCTCGCCATCGTTGCTCTCCTTTTTATCCGTCTTTTCTATCTTTTCCATAAACGTATCCCGTTTATTGAAGTTGGCGTATTTCGCCAAAAACTCCTTTCTTCCCTCTACCTTATCGCCCATCAGCGTAGTGATCATACGCTCCGCTTTCGCCGCGTCCTCTACTGTCACCTGCGTAAGGTTGCGCGTTAAGGGGTTCATCGTCGTTTCCCAAAGCTGTTCCGCGCTCATTTCGCCAAGACCTTTATAGCGTTGCAGCTGATAGCCCTTACCGATCTTTTCGATCTTTTCGTTCAGCTCCTTATCGTCGTACGCGTATTCGACCTTGTCCCCTTTATACACCTTATACAGGGGCGGCATACCGATATACACGTGCCCCGCGTTGACGAGAGGACGCATATAACGGAAGAAAAAGGTAAGCAAAATACAACGGATATGCATACCGTCTTGGTCGGCATCCGAAAGAATAATGACCTTATGATAATTGATCTTATCCAAATTAAATTCGGGATCGATACCTGCGCCGATCGCGCTGATCATGGTACGGATCTCCTCGTTCTCGAGGATTTGAGCGAGCTTTTTCTTTTCCACGTTGAGCGGCTTGCCGCGCAAGGGTAAGATAGATTGATACTGTCTTACGCGCGCTTGCTTTGCCGTACCGCCTGCCGAATCGCCCTCTACGATGAACATTTCGTTGAGCTCGGGCTTTCTTCCCGAGCACGCCGCAAGCTTGCCCACGAGATTGAGTCCGTCGATATTTTTCTTTTCGCGAACGGCGTCTCTCGCCGTCTTTTCCGCAATTCTCGATTTCGCCGCGCCTTGCGCCTTTTTGATGATCTCCTCCATCGTCTTTTTATAGCCGCGGACGTTCTTAAAGGCGTTAAAGCCCTCGATCACCGTGGCTTCGACGGCAGGACGGGCTTCGGTGTTGCCGAGCTTGGTTTTCGTTTGTCCCTCAAACTGCACGTTTGCCATTTTAATAGAAACGACGACGGATAACCCTTCGCTGAAATCGTTTCCTTGGAAATTGGGATCTTTATCCTTTAAGAAACCGTTGCTTCTCGCGTACTCGTTGAGCACCCTCGTCAAGCCCGAACGGAACCCCATTTCGTGATAACCGCCCTCGGGCGTGGGGATATTGTTGACGAAAGAGAATACGCTCTCCGTATAATCGCCCGTATGCAGTATCGCAAACTCCACTTGGATATCGTTCTTTACCGCTTTATAATAGATGGGCTGCGCGTACAGTTTTCTCTTGCCCTCGGTCAAGTCTTTCACGTAATCGGAAATACCGCCGTCGAATTTGAATACGGCGCGATAAGGCTCGCTTTCCAACGCGACCTCGTCCACTGCGGCAAAAAGGGATTGCTGCGGCTCGCTCTCCGCGGCTTCTCGTTGTTCTAAAGCTTCTTCCGTTTCAACGACCTCTCCGTCCCCGTTTTCCGCTTCCTCGTCCGCACCGAGGATCATACGGGTACGACGTGCTTCCGCCATAGAAATACGCTCGTCGATGATGGTAATTTCCACGCCTCTATTCAAAAACGCAAGCCGTTTTAAGCGTTCCTCTACCGTATCGAGGTCGAACTTCGTTTCCGAAAATACGCGACCGTCCGGCTTAAAGCGGATATACGAGCCTTGACGGTTGGTGCGTACGCCCGTATCCTCCAAGGGTCCGTCGGGGTCGCCGGAAATGATCTTATTTTTATTTTTACCCGTTCCGAGATGGGAATGGAAGCCCATTTTATAAATACGTTTATTGCGGTAGACCTCGACCGTCAACCATTCGGAAAGAGCGTTGGTAACGGACGCGCCTACGCCGTGCAAGCCGCCCGAATATTCGTAATTGCCCTGTCCAAACTTACCGCCTGCGTGCAGCTTCGTAAAAACAAGCTGAACACCCGAAACCTTTTCTTTCGGGTGTATATCGGTGGGAATACCGCGACCGTTATCCTCTACCGAAGCGCTTCCGTCCTCGTGAAGAATAACCTTTACCTTGTTCGCATAGCCGTTTGCCGCTTCGTCGATCGCGTTATCCACGATCTCCCAAAGAATGTGATGCAAGCCCTTGACGCCCGTAGACCCGATATACATACCGGGACGCATACGAACGGCGTCAAGCCCTTCCAAGACCTCCAAATGCCCTGCGTTGTACTCGTCTTTCTTTTCTACTTTCTGTTCCTTTGCCATTTTATCCTCTACTCGTCTTCTTCTTTTCGACGATTTTCCTTTTGCGGAATTTTTCGCCAAAATCTTCCATTTAACTGTTATTATAGCATCTTTTTCAATTTTTTACAAACGTTTTGAGCAAAATTTTTATTTCCCGTTCAAACTTTGCAAGATATCGAGAATTTCCGCAAAGCTCATCGCGATATGATCGGGCTTCGCCTTGCCGGTCAACGGCTTGTTGCCGCGGTTGAACCATATGCTCTCGATCGCCGCGTCGTTCGCCGCTTTGATATCCGCGGAAAGACTGTCCCCTATCCAAACCGCTCTATCCTTACGAAAATCGGGAATATGCGAAAGCACGTGATCGGTGTAGAACCTCGACGGCTTGTCCGCGCCGACGAGGTCGGATATGAACGCGTCCTCGATACGCTCCCAAAGCCGCGCCCGTTCAAAACGGGATCTTTGTATCCAAGCCGTACCGTTGGTCACGATATACACGCGCCCCATCTCGCCTAACTTTTTCAAAAACGCCTCCGCCCCATCAACGAAGATCGGGTTCTCCGAAAGAAATTTCAAATAGTACCCGTTGAACGCTGCGCCGTCCGCTTGCACGAATCCAAGCTGCGATAAAAACAACGGGAAACGCCGCTCGATCAATTGTTTTCGCGTAAGCTCTTTTCGCTCCAGGCTCTCCCAAAGCCCGTCGTTGCATACCTTGAACGCCGCCGCGTATTCCTCTTTCCACGGCAAATCGCTTCGTTTGAACGCAAAACGGAGCGCCAGCGAGGAGGCGCCGTGAAAATCGAGTACGGTATCGTCGGCGTCCACTAAAAATATATCCTTCATAGCTTCTCCTTCGCGCGGACGATCGCAAGCTCTTTTAGCGCGCGCGTATACGCAATATATAATTCGCTGTCCGATAATCCGTCGGGTACGACGACAACCGAGGTGAATTCCAAGCCCTTGCTTTCATATACGGACATAATATTGATCTTCGTGCGGGAAACCGTACCCTTTTGCGTTAGATCGTTGTACGATTTCCGCAGGTATTTCTCTTTATTTTCCTCCGAGCAAATGATTGCCTTCAAGCCCTTTTTATCCTTAAAAAAGCCGTTGATCTGCCGAGGAAGCAGGTATTCCACCTGCGGCCCGTCAAAGCCTATGGGCTGCATATCCAACGATAGCTCTTGCGCCACGAAATCCACGATTTGATTGGTATTACGGTAGTTTTGATTAAGCCCGTAAATTTCGAAATCGGGAAACGCTTCCGTCCAATCCCGTACGCCCCGCCAAGGGGTTACGTTTTGCGCGATATCCCCAAAAACGTTAAACGCCGCTTTTTTATTGATCCTGCGAAGCAAGGCGTACTCGCTTGCGGAAATATCCTGCGCTTCGTCTACGAATACGTAGGAATACACAGGCGAAAGCCTGTCGGTGATCCCCGCGCAAACGGTACAAAGCGCGTAGGCGTCCGAGCGGTACATTTTTTTGGAGGTCATACCGTATTTCAGCTTATATTTTTTGACCGTTTCTCGATAAAAATAGCGCGCGATATCGATAAAGCCGTTGCCGCTACCCAACTCGCAAAATTCCTTTTCACCCCGTAAAAAGGTGTAAAATTCGGAAAACGCCGTACTCCGCTCACCGATCACGCGTACCTTTTGGGATATTTTTTCGATCTCTTGAACGATCTCTTTCCTCCTTGCGATGCGGTCGGCGTACGTGTAGATCTCTACGCCACCCACCCTTTGGCGGAAGCGTTGCAGATCGAAAATTTCCTTTTGCAAAGAGATCCGCAGCTCCTCCAAGGACGCCTCCCCCTCTTGCACGATACGCTCTACGTTCCGTACGAAAAAGCTCGCGCTTTTATAAAAAGAGGTCATATGCCGATAGAAATAATCGGGCGATTTCGCGTTTTCGCTTTTGAGCGTACCGTCGAGGAAATCCTGCATATCCAAAACGCAATTCATCAGCTCGCGGAACGGTTTTGTATAATACAAGCCGCCCTCTTTGCGTTCCTTGATCTCGCCGAGCACCGCCCGACGGACGCGCATAGAGGCGTTTTTGATGCCCTCGTAAGCGAGCAGCTGTATTTCGCAGTCGCTTAAAATATCGGCGATAAATTCTTTACATTCCGCCCCCGTGAACAGTCCGTACAAATCGTCGAACACCTTATCCAACCGCTTTTGCACGTCGGCTACGAATTTCGGGGAATAGACGTAGCTTAAATATTCGGCGGATTCTTTTTGCGACAAGTCGATCTTATCGCTGATATCGATCTTTTCGTTTTTAAGCACCTGCAAAAAATAATCGTAGGCGGTAATCGTCTTGACCCGTTCGAGCTGTAAGATTTCCGCCAGCTCGTCGATAAACGCGTTAAAGGAATTGCTGGGCGTGATCACAAGTACGTCGCGCGGCTTGATCTCCTCGTTATTATACATCAAATAACTCAGTCTATGCAACATAACCATCGTCTTACCGCTACCGGCACAGCCCTGTAAAACGAAATTACTCGCTTCGGGGCGGGTGATGATCTCGTACTGCTTTTCCTGAATCGTTTCGATTATGTCTTTGACCGCCGCTTCCTCTTTGCGGTTTTTGATAATTTCGCGAAGATACGGATCGAGGACGTTTTCCTCGTCCCTGTCGGCGATCTCCTCGGTCGTCAAATAATCCTTTAAGGAAAGATATTCGTTCTTAAAATCGAGCACCTTGCCGTTTTTCGTGCGAAGGGCGCGACGAAGCACCGTTTTATATTCGTATTCGTTGATCTTAAAAGCGGAGCAGCTCTTTTGATAATACCGTCTTGCCAAAGGCGCTCGCCAATCGACGATCTCGAGCTTTATATCCCCTTTTTTACCGATATAATAGCTGTTATAGCCCTCGATATTATCCACGAGATCCATACGCGCAAAATACGGCTCGTCGAAAAACGGGCGGTAGGCGTCGCGCTTTTCCTCGTGGCGTTTTATCTCCTCCAAAAGCGCGCGGATCTTGCGATAGTTTTCCGCCGCGTTATCCTCCTCCCTTTCCAAACGGGCGATCTCCGCCTTTACTTGCTTGATCGCCGTTTCGTGCGGACGAATACGGACGATACGCAAAGTGTGCATTACCGCCTGCATATGCTCCGCCTCGTAAACGCGCTGTTGCTCGTCGTCGAGGAGGGATAAAAACCATGCGTGGTCGCCCGATTTTTTCGGGTCTAACAACGCTATCCGTTTTTCGCGAGGATTCTTTTCCGACATATACGACTCCTATCGAAAAGTATCATTATTTTTAATAATAACATATTTTTCCGAAAAATGAAAGGGTTTGACGGAAAATTTTTGAAATTTTTTCCTGCTTTATTCGACAAAAACGCCCTGCGAGGCGTTCTCGCAAGGCGTTTTTGATTACATTTTTTCGGGAATACCGATACCGAGAAGCGCAAACGCGTTTTTAAGCGCTTGCAGGGTGGCGTTCGTGAGCGCCAGACGGAAATTCTTCGTCCTTTCGTCCTCCGCCGCAAGGATCTTGCAATCGAAGTAGAATTTATTGAACTTTTGCGCTACGTCCACCGCGTAACGGGCGATAAAGGACGGCTCGTATTTTTCCGCCGCCGCGCGTACCGTTTCGGGGAATACGGACAGCGATTTCACAAGCTCTATCTCCTCCGCCGTAAGGGTCGGGAGCTCAAAGCTCGTAGGCACGCCGCCCTTTTGCAATACGGAGTTGGCACGCGCACAGGTATATTGCACGTAAACGCTCGTTTCGCCGTCGAAATTGAGTACTTTATCGTACGAGAAAACGATATCCTTGATCTTGTTGTTATAGAGCGCGCCGAAGATGACGGCGCCTACGCCCACCTTTTGCGCTACGCCCATTTTATCGTCGAGGTTAGGGTTCTTTTCGTCAATGATCGTATACGCTTTTTCGATGCATTTGCCGATCACGTCCTCCAAGAATACGACGTTCCCCTTTCTCGTGGACATCGTGCCCTCTTCCAGCGAAACCATACCGTACGCTACGTGCACGAGGTCTTTCGACCATTCCTTGCCCATAAGCTCGAGCACCTTAAAGAACTGCTTGAAATGCAAATTCTGCTGATAAGCAACGACGTATAAGCATTTATCGAAATCGTATTCCTTTTTACGGTACGCCGCAGCCGCCATATCGCGCGTGGCGTAAAGGGAGCTGCCGTCCGATTTCAAAATAATGCAAGGCGGCATACCGTATTCCTCCAGATCGACCACCTGCGCGCCGCGGCTTTCGGTGAGCAAGCCCTTTTGGATAAGCTCGTCCACGATCGGCTGCATCTTATCCGAATAGAAGCTTTCGCCTGCGTAGGAATCGAAGTGGATATCGAGCATATCGTAGATCTTTTGCACGTCCTTGAGCGTGAGCGCCTTAAACCATTTGAAAAGCTCCAAACATTCCTCGTCGCCCGTTTCTATCCTCTTAAAATACGCGCGTGCTTCATCGTCGTATTCGGGGTGATCCTCCGCTTCTTGGTGAAAACGCACGTACAGCTCGTTCAAGGCGCGGATACCGCCCTTTTCCACCGTTTCCTTATCCCCCCAACGCTTATACGCGGAGATGAGCTTACCGAACTGCGTGCCGTAATCGCCGAGATGGTTGATACCAACCGTTTTATAACCGAGATAGTTAAAAATACGGTAGAGCGCGCCGCCGAGTACCGTCGTGGACAAATGCCCGATATGGAAAGGCTTGGCGATATTGATAGACGAATAGTCGATACAGATCGTTTTGCCTTTCCCCTCTTCCCCGGCGCCGAAGCGATCCTTTTCGGAAAGGATCTTGTCCAACGTAGCGCGGACGAAGCCGTTCTTATTGATCTTAAAGTTAAGATAGCCGTTTACCGCGGAAATTTCACTTACGATCTCGTCGGGCGCAAGCGCGTTCTTCAATTCCTCCGCGATCATTACGGGGCTTTTGCGTAAGATTTTCGCAAGCTTAAAGCAGGGAAGCGCGTAATCTCCCATTTCCGTATTGGGAGGTAAAGCGATCAACTCGTATATCTCGTCCGTGCCTACGCCCTCTACTTTGATCTTTTCGGCAATATACTTTTTATAATCCATAATGCACCTATTTTTTCGCTTTTTCGATTTTTTCTTAAATAATATTAACACATTTTTCAAAATAGGTCAAGTTTGATTTGCCAAATTTTGAATTTTATATTATAATATATGAGAAATTTTTCAAATTAAAGGAAGTATTAATCGTATGAAACTCGGTGTAGTCGGTTTACCCAACGTAGGAAAATCCACCCTTTTTAACGCTATCACGCACGCGGGCGCGGAATGTGCAAATTATCCGTTTTGCACGATCGAGCCGAACGTAGGCGTCGTCGCCGTACCCGACGAGCGTTTGGATAAGCTTGCGGCGCTTTACAACAGTAAGAAGATCACCCCTGCCGTGATCGAATTCGTCGATATCGCAGGGCTCGTAAAAGGCGCTTCCAAGGGCGAGGGCTTGGGCAATAAATTCCTTTCGCATATCCGCGAGGTAGACGCGATCGTACACGTCGTTCGTTGCTTCGAGGACGCGAACATCACCCACGTCGATAATAAGATCGACCCGATCACGGATATCGAAACCATCAATTTAGAGCTCGTTTTATCGGATATGGAAGCGGTGCAAAACCGTATGAATAAAGTCAAGGTACAAGCCCGTGGCGGCGCGGACAAAAAGGCACAGGAGGAATACGCGTTCCTCGAACGGCTTTACGCGCATTTGGAAAGCGAAAAGCCGGCGCGCAATTTCCCCTTCCAAGAGGGTGAAGCGGAGTTTATGAAAAACTGCTTCCTCTTGACGATCAAGCCCGTTATTTACGCCGCGAACATCAAAGAGGACGATATGGGCAAGGACGAAAGCGCTCTCCCCTTCGTTTGCAAGGTAAAAGATTTTGCCGCGACCGAGGGTGCGGAAGTGCTCGTCATTTGCGCGAAAACGGAGGAAGAGCTTTCGCAAATGGAGCCTGACGACAAAGCGATCTTTATGGAAGAATTCGGGCTCGGTGAAAGCGGCTTGGATAGATTGATCAAAAAATCCTACGCTCTGTTGGGACTTATTTCCTATCTTACGGCAGGCGAAAAGGAAACGCGCGCTTGGACGATCGTAAAAGGCACGAAAGCACCGCAGGCGGCAGGCAAGATCCACACCGATTTCGAAAAGGGCTTTATCCGCGCCGACGTCGTAAATTGGGAAATTTTGTTGGAGCTCGGCTCGATCGCCGCCGCAAAGGAAAAGGGCAAGGTCCGCTCCGAGGGCAAGGAATATATTATGCAGGACGGCGACGTCGTAGAATACTATTTCAACGTTTCCAAGAGCAATAAATAAGAAAATCCCCTCCGAACGAATATTCGGAGGGGTCGGTTTTTATAACGAGCCTTGTTCCCGTAAGTAGCTTTCCAAAATTTCCGCGGCGCAATACACGAGCTCGCTACACGGACGTTTTTTATAGTATTCCGCCGTGCGCGCTTCCGCTTCGCCGCCGACGGTCACTTTCAAATTCGCGCCCGTAAGAAGCTCGTTGCAAATCAGGCTACCGTTCGCTTCTTCGAATTTAGCGCACAGCGCGCGCGTGCGTTCGTAAGTCTTTTTCTTGTTTTCGGGCGTGTTTTCCGCGCTTGCAAGTAATAATCCCGCGATCATCGCCATACCGCTCACCGCACCGCAGGTCAAACGGAGCCGCCCCAAGCCGCCCCCAAAGGGCAAGGTCATTTTGGAAAGCGTTTCCTCGTCCAACTCAACGAGATCGGAAAAAGCGAGCGCGACCGCTTGCGAGCAAGCGTAACCTTGGTTAAAATATTCTTTTGCTTTTTCAGCTCTTGACATTTTTTTATTCTCCTGTTATAATAGGTATCGTATATGGAAAAAATATTCTATGCAAGGCGTTCCGATCATAGGAACTCGGAAAACGCGGTGCAAAAAATTTTAGCCGAATATTTCGACGTCGAAAACGCGGCGATACTGCGTACGGAAAATGGAAAACCGTATTTGGAAAAGGGCAAAGATATTCCCCTCTTTTTTTCCGTTTCGCATACCAAAGA
>JAFURP010000024.1 GCA_017471785.1 Clostridia bacterium
CGATTTTGGAAATGGATCTTGGCGATATTCAATACGCGTATTGCACCGAATTTTTCATTATCAATATGAAAAAGAGCACCACGCTTTCCGCAATCGACAGGTTGCGTGAAAAGTTGATGGCGATCGGCGACAGCGTTATTTGTATCGGTGATTTGGAACTTGTGAAAGTCCACGTGCATACCAACCAACCGGGCAAAGCGCTCACGTACGCTTTGGAACTCGGCGAACTCGATCGTCCGAAGATCGAGAATATGTTGGAACAAAACCGCCAAATGAAAGCCAAAATGGAAGCGGAAAAGAAAGAAATGGGTATGCTTGCGATCTGTACGGGCGCAGGGCTTTCCGAGATTTTCAAAGACCTTTCCGTCGATCGGATTATCGAAGGCGGTCAGACGATGAATCCCAGCGCGAACGATATCGCGGACGCCGTCAAGAAGATCAATGCAGAACACATTTTCGTGTTCCCCAACAATAAAAACATCATTCTTGCCGCTGAACAGGCGAAAAACCTCGTGGAAAATAAGACGATCCACGTAATCCCTACGAAAAACGTGCCGCAGGGCTTTGCGTCGGCGCTTGAATTCAATCCCGAGGCGAGCGCGGAAGAGAATAAGACGAATATGATCCACGCCCTCGATAATGCGGTCTACGGACAGATCGCGGAAGATGTCGGAAAGTCCCGTGCCCGTACAAATAGCAAGCATACCCATCTCTTTCTTTTCCGCTTCCATCTTGGCTTTGAGCTGCCTGTTTTGTTCGAGCATATTTTCGATCTTCGGTCTATCCAGCTCGCCCAGCTCCAACGCGTAGGTGAGCGCCTTCCCCGGTTGATTGGTATGCACGTGTACCTTGACAAGCTCCAGATCGCCGATACAAATAACGCTGTCGCCGATCCCCATCAAGCGCTCGCGCAAACGGTCGATCGCCGAAAGGGTGGTACTCTTTTTCATATTGATAATAAAGAATTCGGTACAGTAAGCATACTGAATTTCGCCCAAATCCATATTGATTATGTTGGAGTTATCCCCGAAAAGGGATTCGTCCTGCACGGCTTCCACTTCCGTAACGCTCTCGGCGATCTCCTCGCCCGTAAGCTCGGAGGCAAAGCCCTTGATGATCGTCATAAGCCCGACGCCGCCCGAGTCCACGACGCCCGCTTTTTTAAGTACCGGTAAAAGCTCGGGCGTGAGCGCAAGCGCCTTTTCGCCCTCCGCGATCACTTCCTTGAAGAAATCTTCAAAATTCTTTTTCTTGCCCGCAACCTTGACCGCGTGCTCGCTCATCATACGAATAACGGTAAGAATGGTACCTTCCTTGGGAACGGAAACGGCGCCGTAGGCGACTTTCGTTCCCTGCTCCATTGCTTTTGCAAAGGTTTTCGTATCCGCTTCCTTTTCGCATTTGCCGATTACCGAGCAGATACCCTTCAAAATTTGCGAAAGGATAACGCCCGAGTTACCTCTCGCGCCCTTGAGCGCGCCTTTTGAAATACTGTTACACACCTCCGCAAACGCGTTGGAGGGACAAGCGGAAAGCTCCTTGACCGCCGACTGCATCGTGAGGGACATATTCGTACCCGTATCGCCGTCGGGAACGGGGAATACGTTGAGTGCGTCTACTTTTGCGCGATTGATCTCCAGCTGTTTCGCGCCGACGAGTATCATCTTCCGAAATTCGGTGCTGTTTATCGTTTTATGCATTTGTTAATGCTCCTTAATTCTTAATTAACGGCGTTTTGCAAAGATATATTTAAGCAAAACGGTGAAGCTATACGCGTATGATAGATACGCAAAAAAGCGCAAGACGGAACGACTGCGCTGAATGATTAAAGCTTGACGCCGATAACGTTGACGTTGACCGTAGCGACGATCATACCCGTAAACGCCTCGACTTTGTATTTGATCGCTTCCTTTAAGGACTCCGCCACGGCTACGATGGAAACGCCGTATTTGATCACGACGTACACGTCGATATAAATACGGTTGCCCGTCGTTGTAACCTTGATGCCGCGACCGCCGCCGTCCTTTTTCTTGGTGAGCAAAGACAAACTGTCGGTGAAACGACGGGAAACCATCTCGACGATCCCGTACGATTCCATCGCGGTATGCGAAGCGACCTTTGCGATCGAAAGGTCGGATATGGAAATTTTACCGTAAGCGTTGTTCGTATTAACTGCCATAAGTTTTCTCCATTTACCATTTCATTGTACACTATTTGCCGCCTTTTGGCAAGCACTTTTTCAAAAAAATCGGAATATTTTTTATTTTTTGTCTTTTTGCCCCCGTTTTTGATTGATTTTTCTTTGCGGAAATGATATATTATTATTGCTTGTTTTCCGTCAAGCGGAATTTCAGGCACCGTTATCATACGAGCTACGGCAAAATTATCCCAATTTCGGAGGTGTCAATATGTCAAGAGTATGCAATATCTGCGGTAAAGGTCAAGCTTCGGGCAACAACGTAAGCCACTCCAACCGTAAGACGAGAAGAACTTTCAAAGTAAACGTTCAAAAGGTCTCCTACGTGGAAGACGGTAAAGAAACGAACGGATACGTTTGCGCGAGATGCATCAGAACGCTTAAAAAAGCCGACTAAAAAGCATTACAAAAACGTAAAGCCGACGCGAATTTGCGTCGGCTTTTTGCGTTTGCGGTTTACTTTTTCAAAGCGGAGATGGCTGCCGCCCTGTCCGCAGCCTTAAATACGGCGCTTCCGGCAACGACGATATTCGCCCCCGCCGCTTTCACGAGCGCGACGTTTTCCGCCGTTACGCCGCCGTCGATCTCGATATCGATATCCCTACCGCTTTGCTCCACGAGCCGCTTTACCTCGCGCAGCTTATCCAGCGCTTCGGGGATAAACTTTTGACCGCCAAACCCTGGGAATACGCTCATCACGAGCACCATATCGCACGTGGGGATCACCTCGGCGATCTTCTCCACGGGAGTATCGGGATTGATGACCGCGCCGCATTTCACGCCCGTCGATTTGATGAGCGCAAGCACCTCTTTGAGATTGTCTTGGCACGCCTCCCAATGTACGGTAATAATATCCGCGCCCGCTTTGGCGAAGCGTTCCACGTATTTTTCGGGATGCACGATCATCAAGTGACAATCCAGCGGGAGGGTCGTGATCTTACGCAGGTCCTCCACCATTTTGATACCGAACGTGATGTTATTGACGAACACGCCGTCCATCACGTCGCAATGCACGACGTCCGCGCCGCATTTTTCCAGCGACTGCACCTCCTCGCCCATCTTGGAAAAGTCCGCCGACAAAATAGACGGCGCGATTTTGATATTGCTCATATCCGTTTCTCCTATTGTATATATGATATTATTTGTTACGGCTAACGCCGTTGCAAACATTGCGTTGAACGCTATGCGTTCGTGAATTGCGTACTGCGTACGCGTGAATCGGCCAGCTCCGTGAATTGCCGCCTGCGGCGGCGTGGTGGCTGGATTTAATACGCGATCGCTTCTCCGCGTTCGCAACGACAAACGGTATTTACAACTATAGTTGTATACTCGGAGCCGAGCGAAGCAAAAACAAAGCAAGATACAAGCAAGACAAGGAAAGCGCGGATTTCTCGACGGGAGATTTACGAAAGGTAAACGAGCGAGAGAAAACGCAAGCTTGACGCCGTATTGCGCCGCATATTCTTTGTTTTTACAAGTAACTGTTTCTAAGCTGTCCGCACGCGCCCCCAATATCCACTCCGATCTGACGGCGTAAGGTCGCGGAAAGCCCTCCCTTTTCCAGCCTACCCAAAAAGCGGTAGGCTTCTTTATCCCCGAGCGCCTTTAATTCGCGCTCCTTCACCTCGTTCAAGCGGATCAAATTGACGTGACAGGGCTTACCCTTGAGAAGCCTTATAAGCGCGTCCGCGTGCGCTTCGTCGCAATTTTCTCCCTCGATCAGCGTATACTCGAAATAATACCGTCTGCCCGTCTTTTGAAAATAATACTCGCACGCTTTCAAGATATCCTCTATCTTATACGCCTTGGCAACGGGCATCGTCCGCGCGCGCGATACGTCGTCCGTAGCGTGTAGGGAAACGGTCAAATTGAGGGGTATGCCCTCGTCGGCAAGCCGATACATTTTCGGTACCAAGCCACAGGTGGAAAGGGAGATATTCCGCGCGCTCATGCCAAAGCCCCGTTCGTCGCAAACGCTTCTTAAAAATCGCAGCGTATTGTCGTAGTTGTCGAGCGGCTCGCCGCTGCCCATCAAAACGACGTTAGTGACCGCGCGCGCCTCGGCGCCCTTGCCCTGCGTTTCCGCTTTATGCAGCGCGTTGACGAGCAGGATCTGCGAAAGGATCTCTCCCGAAGTGAGATCGCGCACCAAGCCGTTTAAGGTGGAGGCGCAAAACTTACAGCCCATTCTACACCCCACCTGCGTAGAAACGCATTGCGTATAGCCGTATTTATACTTCATCAAAACGCCCTCTACGAGATTGCCGTCGGCAAAGGCAAAGAGGTATTTTTCCGTCCCGTCCGCCGAATAAAAGGTTTCGCGTATCGTCACGGGCGCGTCCTCGTACTCCTCCAAAAGCCGCTCCTTGAGCGCGTTGGGAAGGGAGGAGATCGCCGTGATCGCCTTTCCCTGCAATATACCCTCGTAGAGCTGTTTCGCGCGAAATTTCTTTTCGCCGAACGAGAGTATCAACGCTTCGATTTCCGCAAAGGATAAGTCCTGTAAAATCTTTTTCATACCTTCCTCGTCATTTTACTCACGTAAAACCCCGCCCCGTAAGCCTCGTCAGGCAAAAACTGTAAGCCGAAGCTTTTCTTCTCGTGTACGAGCGGACTTTCGAGCTTTTCCAAAACGAACTCCTCGTGCTTTTTCAAGAACGCGTCCACGACCCTATCGTTCTCCTCCTCGAAAAGGGAACAGGTGGAATAATAAAGCGCGCCTCCCTTTTTTACGTATCGGGAGCAAGTATCCAAAATCGCCGTTTGCGCGGCGGCAAGCCCCTTGAAATCCTCCGCTTTTCTAAACAGCTTGATATCGGGATTTTCGCTCACCGTACCAAAGCCCGAACAAGGCACGTCGCAAAGCACGCCGTCGAACCTTTCCGCGTATTGCTCGTCGAAAACGCCGCTGTCCTTTTGCAAAGCGGTGATATTTTCCGCGCCCATTCTTTCTTTGTATTGCTCGATCAAAGCCACGCGATGCGCGTGCAATTCAAACGAGGTTACGCGCTTGCACTTTTTTGATAAAAGCACCGACTTCCCTCCGGGCGCCGCACAAGCGTCAAGCAAGCTCTCGCAAGGCGCTACTACGCCGCAAATGGCGATACTGCCTACCGATTGAAAGGTATATTTTCCCTCGTCGAAGCCCTCGTCGCGCACGAATTTTTCGAATATATAATTCCCCTCAAAGGGGGTGGCGATATGCGGCTTTTGCAAATACGCCTCCGCGCCCCTCTCAAAACGCACGGAAACGCCCGAGGACGCGGCTTTTGCGATCGCTTCCGCTCTATTGCCGTACTCCTTTTTCAAGCGTTTATAGGCGTATAAGGGATAGGAAAGCGCGATCGCCCTCCCCTCGTCGCCCGTAGGCAACGCCTTATCCACCGCCTCCTTGTCGAACCGCCGTAAAAAGGCGTTGACGAAGCTGCTTACGCCGCTCTTTCCCAGCTTTTTGCAAAGGGTGACGGCAAGATCGGTGACCATATACCGCTTTTTGTCCATAAACAAAAGCATATACAGGGAAATTTTAAGGATCGTCCGCACGGCGAGCTTGGGATTTTTGGGCGCGTAATAACGGATACAAAAATCGAAATATCCGTCGTTTTCGAGTACGCCGTACACGATCCTCACCGTCCGCGCGCGGTTTTGCTCCTCGATATAGGTATCGGCGATCGCCTGCTTTACGCGCGCGCCGTCCGAATATATCTTCGTCAAAATGACGAACGGGTCGTAAACGGGATTGCTCAGCATGAGAACACCTGTCCGCGTCTTGCCTTTCTACCGTTGAGGAAATCGCCGCCGCTCATTCTCTTACCGCCCGACGCCTGCACCTCCAAAAGCTTGACGAACCCGTCGGC
Organism: Clostridia bacterium; assembly: GCA_017471785.1. Classification (GTDB taxonomy): domain Bacteria; phylum Bacillota; class Clostridia; order Christensenellales; family Borkfalkiaceae; genus Scatosoma. The sequence continues at coordinate 6,055 of JAFURP010000024.1, forward strand.
GCACTTGACGATCAAGCCGCGTTTGGGAATATCGCAAACGATCTCGCCGCAGGCGGCTTCCGTTTCCTCAAACGCCGCCCTTTCCGCGCGGTAGACGTTGATCTTATTCCCCTCCAGCTCAGCGTACGCCACGGGCGCAGGATTCATCGCCCGAACGAGATCGACGATCTCGTTCGCCCCTTTGGAAAAGTCGATCTTGGCGTCCTCCTTGCCTATTTTCCGAACGATCCGCACGCCGTCCTTATTTTGCGGCGTAAGGGTATACTCTCCCGATTGCAGGGCAATGAGCGCTTCTATAACCAGCTCCGCACCGATACGCGAAAGCCGCTCGGACAGCTCGCCGTAGGTTTCGGTCTCTCCTATCGCCGTGCGCTCTACGCAAAGCAGGTCGCCGCAATCCAAGCCCAATTCCGTTTTCATAATCGAAACGCCCGTATCCTTTTCCCCCGCCAAAATACAGCTTTGAACGGGCGAAGCGCCGCGGTATTGGGGCAACAGCCCCGCGTGGATATTCCAAACGCCGAGCGGAAAGCAATCGAGCACCTCTTGGGAAAGGATCTGCCCGTACGCGCAGGTGATCATCAAATCGCCGCCGAGCGCTTTTACGCTCTCCACCTCGTCGCGAATTTTAAGCGGTTGCAACAGGGGGATATTATGCGCCAAAGCCACCGTTTTCACGGGCGGCGGCGTGAGCACGCCCTTGCGCCCCTGCGGCTTATCCGCCTGCGTGATAACGCCCACGACCTCGTAGCCGCGATCGATTATTTTTTGAAGCGGCGCGACGGCAAACTCCGGCGTTCCGGCAAACACGATTTTCATAGATACTCCCTTGTAAGTGAATTGCCCCGTTGGGGCGTGAATTAGCGGCTGTGCCGCCGTGAATGGCGCCGCAAATACGTCGTTTGTAACACGAAGCAAGACGCGAGCAGTTCAAGGCGCGCGAGCCTTTACAACTATAGTTGTATACTCATAGCCGAGCGAGAAAAGCACAGCGCAACGAGGAAATGCATAGCTTATTCTTCGTTCTACACCGAGCCGAGCGATAAAAACGAAGCAAGAAGCAAGCAGTTCAAGGCGCGCGAGCATTTTCGACGCGAGAAGTACACATAGTACACGAGCGAGAAAAGCACAGCGCAACGAAGAAATGCGTAGCTTATTCTTCGTTTTTAATTTTTCTCGACGTGGGTCGCCTTATCTATATACAACACCCCGTCGAGATGATCCAGCTCGTGACAAACGGCGCGCGCGAAAAAGCCCTTCGCTTGTAAGATACGCTTCTCGCCCGTACGGTCCTGATAGGCAAGCTTGACCTTCATAGGTCGGGAAACGATACCGCTCTTTCCGCGCACGGAAAGGCAGCCCTCCCAGCCCGTTTGCTCGCCCTTTTGCGCCAAAATAACGGGGTTGATAAATTCAAAATACCCCTCTTTTTCCATATCCACGACGACCACGCGGCGTAAAACGCCTACCTGCGGCGCGGCAAGCCCTGCGCCCTTCTCCTTTTTCACCGTGTCTTTCATATCGTCGAGCAACCTCATAAGCCCCTCGTCAAAGCTCTCCACGGGGAAGCATTTTTGCCTTAATACGTCGTCGCCGACTTGTACTATATTACGAATAGCCATAATATTCTCCTACGTTTTCTATCTCTATATACCCGTTAAAAGCGAAGATACGAGCAAGACGAGGCGGACGCGGCTTTTCCGACGGGCGTTTACTTTGCGTAAACAAGCAAGGAAAAAGATAAGTCCAACGCCGTATTGCGACGTATATGCGCTTTTAACCCTTAACTTAAATTGGTCGGGTTCTCCTCTACCGACACCAACACGTCCCGATTACGGGCTTCCGCGCACGCGGCGTAAATTTCGGGAAGCACGGAGGTATCGCAAAGGCGCATCAGCACCTGATAGCGGAACTTGTTTTGTATACGCTTGATGGGGGCGCGCATCTTATTGAAAAAGAGGAATTTCTCGGGATTGTCCGTATACAGCTTTTCCAAAGCGATATACACCTCTCTGAGCGCCTCTATCGTTTTTTTATCGTCCTCGCCCGTAACGAGCACGCGCACGATCTTCGAAAAGGGCGGAAACGCCATCGCCGCGCGCAGGGATATTTCATTCTCGTAAAAGCCCTCGAAATCGTAAGCGATCGCAAACCGCAGCACGTCGTTTTCGGGGTCGAAGGTTTGTAAAACGACCTTGCCCTTTTCCTCCGCGCGACCGCTTCTTCCAGCGACCTGCGTAATCAGCTGAAAGGTACGCTCGCCGCTGCGATAATCGGAAAAATGCAAGCTCATATCGGCGTCTAGTATCCCCACGAGGGTAACGGACGGGAAGTCGTGTCCTTTGGCGATCATTTGCGTACCCACGAGGATATCCGCCTTTTTCTCGGCAAAGGTCTTGAGTATCTTATAATGCCCCTCCTTACCGCTCGTCGTATCGTTGTCCATACGCAAAATACGCGCGGCGGGATACAGCTTTTGCAGATCGGCTACGATGCGCTCGGTACCCGTACCGGCGTAAGAAAGCTTCTTGCCGCCGCAATCGGGGCACGCCGAAAGCATACCGTATTTCGCGCCGCAATAGTGACATTTCAAGCAATCCTCGTCGCGGTGGTACGTAAGCGAAACGTCGCAAAATTCGCATTTTGCCACGTAGCCGCATTCCTTACAAATGACGGTTTGCGAATAGCCGCGGCGGTTCAAGAACAGGATCGCCTGCTTGCCGCCCGCGAGGCATTTTTCCAGCTCCTCCTTAAGCGCGCCCGAAAACGCCGAATTATTACCGCGCCGCACCTCGCGCCGCATATCGGCGATCACGATCTCGGGCAACGGTCTTTGATTGATCCGCTTATCCAAACGAATGAGGGAAAACTCCCCGTCCTTAGCCCGTTTATAGGTGTCGGTAGACGGCGTTGCGCTGCCCAAAACGAGCTTGCAGCCGTTCGTTTTCGCCCGCAGGTACGCCACGTCGAAGGTGTTGTACCTCGGCGCCGTTTCGCTCGCATAGCTCGAATCGTGCTCCTCGTCGATAATGATCACGCCGATATTTTCCATAGGCGCGAACACCGCGCTCCTCGCGCCGATCGCGATCCTCGCCTCGCCCGTTCTAAGCCGCCACCATTCGTCGAAGCGTTCGCCCGCCGAAAGTCCGCTATGCAAGATCGCCGCGTTCTTCCCAAACCGCGCGCGAAGCTGCGCGAGCATTTGGGGAGTGAGCGAAATTTCGGGCACGAGGAAAATGGAGCTTTTGCCCTCTTTCAAACAATCGGCAATGAGCGTTAAATATATCTCCGTCTTACCGCTACCCGTAACGCCGTGCACGAGCTGTACCGTCCGACTATCCGTCTTGATCGTGTCCACCGCGCGTTTTTGATCGGGCGTGAGGGTATGCAATTTATCCTCTCGATCCAAGGTCTTATACGGGTCGCGCAAAATTTGCTCGCGCGTGATCTCCACGTACCCTTTCTTTTCCAAGCCCGAAACGCCGCCCGCAAACAGGTTGTTCAAATAGGCGCAATCGGTCTTGCCGTGCTCGGCAAGATACGTCGCCGCTCCCAATTGGTTTTTCGCCGTCTTGGCAAGCTTGATCTCCTCCAGCGGACAAACGAGCCGCGCGTAGTTTCTCGTCAGCTCGCGCACCTTGCCCGTCCGCATCTCGGTCGGCAAAAACAGGCGTAACGCAAGCGCCTTGGGCACGCGGTATCTCGCCGTCAGCTTTTCAGCCAAGGATAAACATTCGGGGTTTAGTGCCGGCAGCTCGTCGGGCGTGGGATACACCCGCTTGAGCCGTACCACGGGATAATCGCTCTTCTCTTTTACGCGCATAACGAAACCGGCTACCGTCTTACCGCCGAAAGGCGCGCGAACGCGGCTCCCTGCGACGATATCGTCGTCGCAAAGATAATCGTAAATTTTATCCGTTTCGCTTGCCGCGATATCCACGATCACTTCCGCTATCAACCGTGTTTCCTCCCGTTTTTGCGCGTTCATAGTCCGATAAATTGCAATTGCCTCGAAAGCTCGAGGCAACGCTGCGTTTTAGTCTTTTGCGACGACGACTTTACCGTCCGCGATATCCTTGCAGGCGGAAAGCAATTCCTTATCCTTGCCCGTCGAATCGGTCACGCCGGCGTTTCTTTCCGTTTCAATGATCTGGCGCGCACGCTTTGCCGCGATCGTGCACAGCGCGTAACGGCTGATCGGCTCTTCCTCCGTACCGAGCTTACGGATCATTACGTCTACAGAAGGTTCGTTGATCATAGTATTTTACACTCCTTTTGGTCTTTATTTTTTCACTTTTATTTTTGCGAGTACCTGCCGTCCACGATATCGGAAAGGTCTTGGATAGCCTCCTCCAAATCGTCGTTGACGATCACGTAATCGTATTTATCCCGTTGCGAGAGCTCGTAATCCAGCCGCGAAAGCCTGTTCTCGATCTCCTCCGCCGTTTCCGAGCCGCGACCGCTCAAACGGCGCTTCAATTCCTCCACGGAGGGCGGCGCGATCATCACCAGCACGCTCTCGGGAAACGCCTTTTTCGCATTCAGCGCACCCACCACGTCGATCTCCAACACGACCGACTTTTCTTTAAGCGCTTCTCTGACGAACGATTTGGGCGTGCCGTAAAAATTCCCGAAATGCTCGTCGTACTCCAAAAAATCGTCCTCGCTTATACGGCGCGAAAATTCCTCCTTGGTCAAAAAGTAGTATTCCCTGCCGTGTACCTCTCCCTCGCGCGGTAAGCGCGTGGTACACGATACCGATTCCACGACGTCCGCTCTCCGTTTTACGAGCGTTTTTACGATCGTGCCCTTTCCGACCCCCGACGGACCGGAAACCACTATCAATCTATGCTCCATAGCTCTCCACCTTATTCGAGGTTTTGTACTTGCTCGCGGATCTTTTCGATCTCGTTTTTGAGCGCAAGCCCAAGCCGCGTTATGGTTACGTCGTTGCTCTTGGAACAAGTCGTATTCGCCTCGCGGTTAAATTCCTGCACCAAGAAATCGAGCTTTCTCCCCACGACGCCCTCCTCGCAAATGCTCCGAAACTGCGCGATATGCGAGCGCAAACGGGTGAGTTCCTCGTCGATATTGCTCTTGTCCGTAAACACCGCGACCTCGGTGAGCAAACGGCTTTCGTCGATCGCCGCGCCGCTCAAATATTCCTGCACGCGCGCGGTGAGCTTGTCTTTATATTCCTTGGCGATCGTCGGCGCACGATCGGATATCTCCTCCACCGTCTTTTCGATCAGCGCCACGCGCGAAAGCATATCCGCTTTCAGCTTTTCCCCCTCGACGAGCCGCATTTTGTTGAGGCTGTCGAGCGCGGAGATCAAGGCGCTTTTAAGTGCGGTCACGAGCGTTTCGTCCAACGCCGTCGCGTCCTCTTGCTTGAGCACCTCGGGATAGCGCAATACGGAGGTGAGGGTGAGATCGTCGATCAGCTCGGGGATTTGCTCCTTGAGCGTTTTCGCCGCGTTGTAATAGGACAGGGCGAGCGCCGTATCCACGACGAGCGAGGCGTCTCTCTCGCGCTTGTCTTTGAGGGAGATATACACGTCGGCGTGTCCGCGCGTCAGCTTTTCTTTTACCGTATTCCGCACCAGATCGTCGCAGCTTGCAAACACGCGCGGCGCTTTGATGGAAACGTCCAAATAACGGTTGTTCACCGTCTTGATCTCGCAAGTCAGCTCGATATCGTTCTCGTCGTATACGCCCTTGCCGTAACCGGTCATACTCAGCATAGCCATTCCCTCGTTTCTTCGGTTTTTCCTTTGCACACCATTATAACAAACTTTTTCGAAAATTTCAAGTACTATTGCTCTTTTTTTATAAAAAAAGAGAAAAAGGCAAAAATTTTTCGCCTCTTTCCCTAATTTTCCATTCTCCTTTACGCCGTCGAAGCTTTCTCAAGCCCCCTGCGGCGCTTCGTCCGTCATATCCTGAATAAACCAACCGTCCTCCTCTTTGACGAGAATTACGTAAACCGCCTCCACACTCGACTGCCCGATATCCGCATACCCCATTTGCCCTTTCGCAACCGCTTGCGCGCCGCTTACGGATACCTCGGAAATTTCGATGGCAAGCACCTCTCCGTCCGTCATAGCTACGCCCAGCGTAAAGAGATCGCTCAAATCAAAGCTAAAGCCCGTCAAGCCGCCGAAAAGTCCGCCCATCACGTTAAAGCTCGCCCTCAACGTATTGCGCGTCTTGGCGTCGAAGCAATCCAAAACGCCCTCGAAATCCCCGTCGTTAAACGCCGTCGTAAACGTATCGATACGCTCGCGGATAAGCTCCTCGTCCGTCTTTTTCTTACAACCGAACAAACAACAAACGGTAAAAAACACCGTTAAAAATATGCAAACGATCCTCTTTTTCATTGTGCGTTCTCAGCCTCGTTTTTCTTTTGCAATTCCTCCGCCACCCTTGCGTTGATCTTATCCTCCTGCTTTTTCGCTTTTACTTTTACGGACAACCGTTGCAGCATAACAAACAATACCACTCCGACGATTACGTATAAAATCGCGGAAAACCGCAACGAAAACCACCCTTTTACGTTCACTTCGGCGTATTTGCTCACCTGCGACGCCACCGAGTCTACGCTCTCCAACGCCGCGCTGACAAAAATCCCAAACAGGATCAAATATAAAACCACCGCCACCTTCGCCAAGAAAAAACCGTTTTTCATTTTATCTTTTTTGCGTATAAAATAAAAGACCGTACCCCTCAAAGACAGTAAAAAAAGGGTCAAAACCATCAAAAACAAAATGATCACGCCACCCGTTTTCTTGGCAAACGAGAACACGGAAAAAGCTTCTTTTGTAACCTCAAGTCCGCCGAACAAACTGATCTTGGCTTCCGTTACGATTTCTATAAAGGGCACAAATTGCAATAATAAAAATAGCAGTTGCAAAAAAAGCACGAGCATATATAAGCATTTGATCTTGTCCGCCCATAATCCTTTCAAAAAAGGTAACGCCTTATCTTGCCAAAAATTACCCGTCTTTTGTTCTTCGTTTTGCATTTCTTCGTTCATTTATGAACACCTCCACAAATTTTTCTTCTATTTTATCACACCGTTTGGTGTGATGTCAAATAAAATACACCGTTTGGTGTAAAATAATTATATGGAAAATGAAATGATGAGAATATTTGCTCAAAATCTAAAAAGCTTAATTGGGGAAGCTTCCGTTTCGGAATTTGCAAGGAGGGTGGATATTCCGCAACAAACTATTTCGCGCTATTTGCTTTGTCAACGGGAGATCACGCTTACCAACCTTTGCAAGATCGCCGACTACTTTGGAGAAAGCATTGATTTTTTAATTGGTAGAAAAGATTTTTAACAAAAAAACGAGCGCTCCGCATTTTTTGCGGAGCGCTCGTTTTTATTCTTCCAGCATTTGCTTAAATCGCTCTTCGTCGATAATTTTGATGCCCAGCTTTTTCGCCTTGTCCAGCTTACTGCCCGCCTCCTCGCCGGCGATAACGAGAGTGGTCTTGGTCGTGACCGACGATTGACAAACGCCGCCGCGCGCCTCGATCAGCTTTTGCGCCTCGCTTCTCTTATACCCCGAAAGACTGCCCGTCAAAACGACCGACTCGCCCGAAAATACCCCCTCTTTTTTCTCCTCCGACCAAACGGGACGAACGCCCACGCTCTCCAATGCGGCAAGCTCTAAAAGGTTGCTTTCGTCCTTGAAATACTCCAAAATGGCGTTCGCCGTGATCTCGCCGATATTTTCCATACCGATCAGCTCGTCGAAGGTCGCCGCCTTGAGGTTTTCCACGCTTTTGAACCTCACGGCAAGGTCCTTCGCCGCGACCCTGCCTATCCCCGCCACGCCGATCGCGAACAAAAACGCGTCGAGCGCAGGCGCTTTGCTCCTTTCGATCGCCGTCAGCAAATTGCCGATCTTCTTGTCCTTAAAGCCCTCCAGATCGGCGAAATCTTCCGCCGTCAAACGGTAGAGATCGGAAAAATTTTGCACCCCCTTTTTCTCCACCAAAAGCTGCGCCGTGCTCTCGGAAAAGCCGTCGATATTCATTGCGTTTTTGCTTGCGTAATGGTCGAGCCTTGCCACCACTCTCGGCAAGCAAGCGCGGTTGGGGCAAAACAGGTGCGCGCCCACCTCCTCCAACGTACAGCCGCACGCAGGGCAAAGGGTGGGCTTTTCCACCTCGCGGCTGTTTTGCGTATGCTCCGTCGCACCGAGAATTTCGGGTATGACCTCGTTGGAACGGCGCACGAGCACGCGCGAGCCGAGCTTGACGTCCTTTCTTATAATATCGCCGTAGTTATTGAGCGTGGCGCGCGAAACGGTCGCGCCGCCCAGCTCTACGGGCTCGAGAAGCGCCAGCGGCGTAAGCTTACCCGTTCTGCCCACCTGCCAAACGACCTCTTTCAAGAGGGTGGTGACCTCCTCCGCCTCGAATTTATACGCCATTGCCCAACGGGGGAATTTATCGGTAAAGCCCATCTCCTCACGCAGCGCGGCGTCGTCCACCTTAATAACCGCCCCGTCCGTCAACACGTCGATCTTGCGGCGCTCGCTCTCGATCTCGTCGATCGCGGCAAGTACCTCCTCGCCCGTTTGACAAACCTTGAAATACGGGAACACCTTAAAGCCCTCCTTCACGAGAAAATCGTGCGCCTGCGTTTGCGACAGCTCCGCACCCTCGGAAAGATAGTTGATATCGTAAAAATAAATTTCGGGACGCCGCGACGCCGTGATCTTGGGATCGAGATTACGGATCGCCCCCGCCGCCGCGTTGCGCGCGTTTTTCAACGGCTCTGCCGCCGTCTTATTATATTCGTCGAGCACGGACAAACGAATGACCGCCTCGCCGCGCACCTCCAAAAGCCCCTGATAGGATATTTTCAAAGGGAACGATTTAATGGTCAACACCTGCGCCGTCACGTCCTCGCCCACCGTGCCGTTGCCGCGCGTAGTCGCGCGCACGAACGCGCCCTTGTCGTAGGTCAAGCACACGGTCAAGCCGTCGAACTTGTATTCCACGGTGTACGCCGTTTCCTTGCCCGCAGTCTTTTCCACACGGGTCAAAAACGCCTGCAATTCCTCTTTTGTGACCGACTTATCCAAGCTGAACAGCCGCGCGATATGGGTATGCTTTTCAAAGCCCTTGATCGGGTCGCCGCCCACGCGGCGCGTAGGACTGTCCGCGTACGCCTCGCCGCTCTCCTCCTCCAGCCTTTTCAGCTCGTCGTACAGCGCGTCGTACTCCTTATCCGACACCGTCGGATTATCCAGCACGTAATATTCGTACGCCCATTTATTGAGAACGTCCACGAGTTCTCTTTTTCTACCCATTTTCTTCTCCTTTGCGGCAAGCTGCTTGCCGCCTTGAAGCCGCCTGCGGCGGCGTTATTATAAGCTTGATATGAGATCGCCGCGGTCGCGCTGCTCGCTTGGCTACGCCAAACAACTAAAGAGGAACGCAATGGCGTTACGCTCAACCCGTAAAAACGGTTAACGGGGCAAGCCCTGCGGACAACTGCTTGATCCCCACACCCTCGAACGCAATATCCAAGATCATATTCGCACCCACGCCGCGCACGCTTACGATCACGCCCACGCCGAATTTGGGATGCTTGACCTTAGCGCCCGTCTTGAACGCGGTCAGATCCTTACCCGTCGCAGCTTTGGGCGCGCTTGCCTTGCCCACGCCGCCGTAGGTAAAGCCGCCGCTTTGGTTGGAAGCCCCCCCGCGCGAGCCGTACGAGCTACTACCGTAGGTAGTACCGCTCCCGTACGAAGAATTGCCGCTCCAAGCCCTGCGAACGACGGCTGAATTGCCCCTGTCGCCGCTGCCGTAGCCCGACCCGTAGCCGCCGTAAGTACTTCTCACCCCGTAACCGTTCGACGAATACCTGCCCCCGCCGTACGCGGAATTTCCGTAGTCTTCGGGATCGTCGTAATCGCCGTAGCCCATGGGCAGGCGCGGCTTTTCGTTAGGCAGCTCGAGCTCGGAGGCAAGCTCCTTCAAAAAGCGTGAACGCGCCGTCGGCTCGCGTTTGCCGTAGAGATAGCGGCTCTTGGAGCGGGTGAGATACAACCGTTCCTTGGCGCGCGTGATGGCTACGTACATTAAACGGCGTTCCTCCTCCATATCGTCGTCGTTGGAGATCGCACGGGATACGGGCAGGATATTTTCCTCCATACCGCACACGAACACCGCCTTGAATTCCAAGCCCTTGACCGAGTGTATCGTCGCAAGCGTTACGTAGTTGCCGTCGTCCATATCGTCGGTGTCCGAAACGAGCATGATCTGATTGAGATAATCGGTGAGCGTCGCCTCTTTATTCAAACGGGAATACTCGTCCACCGAGTTGATAAATTCCTCGATATTCGCGCGCTTGTTGATGCTCTCGTCCGAATCGTCGGCGTACGCCTCGCGCATAGCCGTATCCAAAACGATCTTTTTCACCAGCTCGTTGACGGGCAATTCCTGACTGTCGATAATCCAAGTTTTCACCAGCGTTCTGAAATCGACGAGCTTTTGCTTGGTCGCGCCCGTAAAGCCCACCTCGTCCAGCTCAAAAAGCGCGTCGTATACGGATATCTCGTTTTCAAACGCGTAATTTTGCAAATTTTCCACCGTCTTTGCGCCGATACCGCGCTTGGGGAAATTGATGATCCTCGTCGCCGCCTCGCTATCGAACGGGTTGTTGATCAAACGCAAATAGGCAAGTAGATCCTTGATCTCCTTGCGCTCGTAGAATTTGAAGCCGCCGAACACCTTAAAGGGAATAGCGTCGGACATAAACTCTTGCTCGAACGAGCGCGTGAGCGCGTTCAAGCGCATCAGTATCGCAAAATCGGAATACCGATAACCGCGCGAAACGAGCCCTGCGATCGTGTGCGCGATATAGCGCGCCTCGCCGCTCTCCTCCTCCGCTTCGTACACCTTGGCGGGCTGCCCCTCGGGGTTTTCCGTCCAAAGGGTCTTGCTCTTGCGGTGCGCGTTGTTTTTGATGACCGTGTTCGCAAGCTGCAAAATACGCCCCGTCGAACGGTAGTTGCGCTCCAGCTTGAACACCTTCGCGCCCTTGAAATCCTTTTCGAAATGCAAAATATTCTCGATCTTCGCGCCCCGCCAGCCGTAGATGGACTGATCGTCGTCGCCCACGGCGAATAAATTCCCGTGCACGGAAGCGAGCAATTTTACGATCTCGTACTGCACCGCGTTGGTATCTTGGAACTCGTCCACCAAAATATAACGGAACCTGCCGCCGAGATACTCCCTCGCCTCCTCGTTTCGACGGAGCAGCAGTCGCGTTTCGTTGAGCAGATCGTCGAAGTCGAGCGCGTTGTTTTCGCGCAAATGCTTTTGATAACGGCGGTAGACCTTTGTCACCGCCTCGATATCGTTATCCCCCGCGTATTCCTCGGCGTAGCGGTCGGGCTCGAACCCGAGCATCTTCGCGTTGGCAATATGGAATTTGACCGATTTCAGCAGCTTTTCGTCGTCGAAATCGCACTCTTGGAAGGATTTTTTGATGATGTTGTTTCGTTCCGCTTCGCTGTAAATGGAGAAGTTTTGGTTAATGCCCACCTCCGCGGCGTACATACGCAAGATACGCACGCACATACTGTGGATGGTACACACCCACGAGCGCGAAATATCCACGATACGGGAGAGCCGCTCCTTCATTTCGTTAGCGGCTTTGTTGGTGAAGGTGATCGCCAAGATCGCGGAATCGGGCACTCCCTTTTCCAGCATCAAATAGGCGATACGGGAGGTCAAAACGCGCGTTTTACCGCTGCCCGCGCCTGCAAGCACGAGCACCGCGCCCTCCGTTTGCAAAACGGGCTTGATCTGTTCTTCGTTTAATTTTCCGAGAATTTCGTCAATTTGTTCCATACCTTCAATTATACCACGAAGCCCGTTCTTTTGCAAGCGGATTGCGCGCTGTTTTTACGCTTACGGAAAAAATAAAAATCCCGCGGTAGCCCCGCGGGATAATTGCGCGTATGCGCTTATGCGCCGTAATCTTCGGCAAACGTTTCGTTGGTATAATACCGCACGCCCGCAACGTAGACGGGTTTATTATTCCCCGTCGCGCCGAAGGAAACGTTCAGCCACGTACCTGCCCCCGTCGTATTCTCGGAGGTATCGATCAGTATTTTCACCACGACCGTGTACCACACGCCACTCGAAACGGCGTCGCCGATCGCCACCTCTTCGCCGTTCGCATATACCTTATAGAACGCCTTTTCCCCGTCGGTATCGACGCTTGCGCGATAAGCGAGAGCCGCGCCGTCCGCAAAATTCAAGCCGCCGATATTCGACGTATTCGTGCCCGTCGTGGGAATAATATTCGTAACGCTGATACTCGCGCCCTCGCCAAGCGCGAAGGTGATCGCCGCGTACTTATAGCCCTTTGCGATACAGCTTGCGCGCGCCTCCTGCGCGGTCTTGTGATAGACTACGCTATCCGCCACGAACGCCGTTTCTTTTACCGAAACTTCGGTATTCCAGCCGTTCCCCACGTGCGTATACGTATCCGATCTTCCGTAAACTTCGCCGTCGGTCGCCACGTAACAATCGTCCACGCCCTTGATATCGATCATTTCGTCCGCGCCGAACTCGTAATAATCCTGCAAAGGCTCGGGCGCGCGCTCACCGTTTGCACCGTAATCCTCGGCAAAGGTGGCGTTCGTATAAAATCTACCGCCCGCGACGTAAACCTTGCCGCCGTTGCCGTTCGTCAACGATACGTTCACCCAGCTATCCAAGCCCTGCAAGGATTGCTCGGAGTCGAGCTGTAATTCCACTACCACCGTGTACCACGCGCCCGCCTCGATCTCGATACCCTGCCGTATCCTGTACCCGTCCTTAAAGACCTGTACGCGATCCTCGAACTCCTCCAAAAAATTCCCCACGCCCGACAGCACGGCGCCGTCCTTCAACGACAGTCCGCCCAGCTCGCTCGTCATATTCGCGCGCATGGGCAAATAGGTATACACGCCGATCGACGCACCCGCGTCAAGCGCGATATCGAACGCCGCGTATTTATATCCGCGCTCCTGTAAATATTCCCTGACCTGCGGCGCGGTTTCGCAGGGCGCTTTCTCGTTATGGGTGGAAAGCGCGGTTTCCGCCACCTGCAATTCCCCTTTCCAGCCCGTGCAGGAAAACTCGTAAACGCCCGCCTTTCCAAGCGTTTCGGCTTCGCATTTCTCGTAAACGCCGTTGCCGTCCGTTACCGTTTTCAGCGCGAAGCCCTCGCCCGCGGATATCTCGTAATAATCTTCGAATTTCTTTATTTCCTCCTGCTCGCCGCCGCCCTCGCCGCTTTCGTTATCCCCCTCTAAGCCCGAAGAAGCGGAGGACCCGGGCTCGGTGCTTGGCTCGGACGTCGACGCAACGCTACAGGCGCTGAAGGTCGCGGCGAGACAAAGCGCCGTCAATAAACAAAAAAGTCTTTTCATGGTATCCTCTCCACGTAGTATGCTATTGTACAAATTATAGCATAGAAACCCTTTGGTTACAAGTAACAAAGTAAACAAAAATATGGACAAAATAAAGATATTCTTTTTTCTTTTTTATTTACTTTAGGATATTTACTTTATCCACTTTCTTATTTATTTTTTCCATTGCAATCACGAAAAAATCGTGTTATAATAGCAATCGAAAGTCTATAATTATCAGGAGAAAAAATGAAACGCATCACTAAATTTTTCGCAAACATTTCAGCGACGATTTTATCTATGTTTTTTTTAATCCTGACTTTGAGCGGGTGCAATACCTCCGGCACAAATTCAACAAACGGCGACAACTCCCCGCAGACCGAGCAGGAGGCGACTTTGGCGTTGAACGAGATGTTCACCGATCACATGGTATTGCAAGGGAACAAACGGGTGAATATTTTCGGCACGGGCAGCGGGAGCGTATCCGTAACCGTAGACAACGAAACGAAAAGCGCCCGGTGTGAAAACGGCGAATGGGTGGTCACGCTCGACGCGCACCCGTACGGCGGACCTTATAACGTGGATATCGCCATGGGCGAGCAAACGAAACGGATCAAGGACGTATATTTCGGGGACGTGTATTTGATCGCCGGGCAATCGAATATGGAATGGAAGATGAAAAACAGTAACGATACCTCCGATCTGACGAGCGAGCTTTGCCGATTAAATTGGAAAACGAGCGAAAAGATACGTTATTTCGCGTTGGGGTCTATGAGCGGTTACGAGTATTTCTCGCCCGAGGACGGTTGGATCGTAGCGAACAAAAAGACGAATATCGATTATATGTCCGCACTCGGATACAACGTTGCTTTGAATATCGCAAACGAAAAGGACAGAGCCGTCGGGCTGGTCGCCTGTTATCAGGGCGCTTCGATCATCGAAAGCTGGTTGCCCGAGGATATTTGCGCCAAGGAAGAATACGCCATTCCCGAAGCCGAAAAGCACCCCGACCACACGGATCCGAGGTATACTTGGAACAAAAACGGTATATTGTATAATAACGTTTTCAAAAAAGCGGTCGGTTATACCTATTCGCATGCGATCTGGTATCAGGGCGAGAGCAATACCTCCGCCGCGGAAGCTACTATCTACGACAAGCTGGTAAAGGAGTTGATCGCCCGTTGGAGATCGGATCTGAACGACGCCGCTCTCCCCTTTATCTTAGTACAAATCGCGGATTACGAATGGGGCGACGCAGTGGGCTGGCCGGGCGTTCAGGCGGCGCAGGCGAAGATCCCCGAGGAAACGGAAAACGTGAAAATGGTGGTCAGTCGCGACGTATGCGTGGACGACGATATCCACCCCAAGGACAAGCGGGCGCTTGCGAAAAGGATCGCCGCGCTGATCGAATAATAGCATAGTAAAACCGCGTCGGTGACTTTCCCGACGCGGTTTTGTTATGCGTTAACGTCGAATACCTCTAAGCGACATTCCTTTCTAAAGCGTTCGAGCGCGCGGAGATATTTTTCGCTCAGGGTCAAATTGTAGCGTTGCTTTTCCTCGTAGGTGAGCGTGTCGTAGTAGGGCTTGTCCGTCAACCGACCGATGGCGTCGCTCACCTCGCCCTCCGAAAGCAAAATTTCTTTCACTTTTAGGTAAAAGCTATCCTCCGTTTCCCCTGCGATCTTCGCCGTCACCTGCGTTTTGAAATAGTGCCCCGCCTTGCTTTCGTTCAAGCCCTGCTTGCGCGCGTTCTCCAGCTGCTCGTCCATATCCTCCTTACAAGCCGTCCAAAACCCGCTTTTGACGCGCGCTTTCGCGCGCCGTGCCTCTTCGCGGAGGCTACGCCTTTCCGCCGTTCGCTTTTCCTGCGACATAGTTCACCTCGTTTTGACTTTTTTCATTCCTTATTTGATACTTTCGATAATATTCGACATTGATAAATTAAAAGAGCCCACGATCTTGTGAGCTCTTTCGTTCGTTAGTTCCTGCTTCTCTTTCTTGCCGCTTCCGACTTCTTCTTTTTCTTTACGGAAGGCTTTTCGTAAAATTCCTTCTTACGAAGATCCCCGATAATACCGTCGCGCGAGCATTTTCTCTTGAAACGACGAAGTGCGCTTTCCACGCTCTCGTTTTCACCAACTTTTACCGTAGACATACCTTTCACCATCCTTTGCCTGTGCGTTTAATCGTTACCCCGTAATTATAACAAGTAAAAAAAAGGTTGTCAAGTCTTTTTTCGCCCTTTTCCAACCTTTTTATGGAAATTTTGTTTTTTCCCTTTTCCGTAAGGAAAATATCCGTCGAAGCCCGTCGTTTTTTACCCGATACGCTCGAAATCCTCTTTCGGGTGCTTGCACCAGGGGCAAATAAAATCGTCGGGCAATTCCTCCCCCTCGTGCGTGTAGCCGCATATCTTGCACACCCATTTCGTCGTCGCCGTTTTCGGCGCTTCGGGGCGCGGCTTGATATTGCTTTGATAATATTCGTAGGTCACCGATCTATCCGCCGACAAGGTCTTTGCCGCCGTGACCTCGGCTACGAACAGCGTATGCGTGCCGTAATCGTACGCGTCCGTCACCCTTGCGCTCAAAACGGCGTTGGCGTACTCGGGCAAGTAATACAGCCCGTTCTCCGTTTTCGGATACGCCTTATCGGCAAATTTGTCCGTATCCCGCCCCGAACAAAATCCGAACTGCTTGAACACCTCGAAGGGCGTAGCCTCCGTCAACACGGACGCGTTGAAAACGCCCGTTTTCCGCAATAGCTCCTCCGTATAATTCGCCTTGTTCACGAATACGGTGATACGCTTGGGATTATCCGTGAGCATAGACACCGTATTGACGATACAACCGTTTTGCTTCTCCCCGTCCGTCGTCGTCAAAACGAACAAACCGTAGGTAAGCTTATACATAGCTTCCTTTTCGATCATTTCGCTATCTTCCTTTTCTTGATTTTTTTAATTTTTCCAAAGTCCGTGCAAATTGCAATACGCGTACACCGCCACGAGCGAATCGCCGTCCGCAAGCGAGAAATTGCAAACGGGCTCGCTCCCCGCCGTCAAATACTTGATTTGATAGCCCTGCGCCGTTTCCACGACCACCCACTCGATCAAATGCTCCGCCGTCATCGGGTGCGCCACGCTGCCCACGTCCACCTTCACTTGCTTGCACTTTTTCGTCACCACGGGCACGTGCTTTTCTTGCGCCGCGTCTACGCTCCCCGCCACAAGCTCCGTCCAGCCGTCCAATTTCAATTCTTCACGGCTCACGATCACCTTTTTGCATTTTTCACATTGATAGAATTTCATATTTTTTACTCCTTAATAAGATTTAATCTTAATAATAGTATAGCATATAAAAACGCGACTGTCAACAGTTTTTGCAAAAAAAGGTAAAAAAATTTACCGATCGAGCACGCCGTGTTTATATAAGATCTCGTCCAAATATTCGCAGGCAGTCTTGAGCTCCTTCTCCTCTCCGTAATCGTTGGCGTACACCTCGATAAGCAACGCGCCGCCAAAGCCGATATCCTTCAGGCGTTTGACGAGCGTTTCAAAATCGAAAACGCCCTTATGCGGCAAGCAAATGCGCCCGTTCTCGTCCACGTCGGAAACGTGCGCGTAAGCCAGCCTCTCGCCCATTTCGGACAAATACCGCTCGTAGGGATATTCGGAGATACGCGCTTGCTTGATATCGAGCACCCCTTTAAGCGTGGGAATTTCCGCCGCGAGCTTTTGAAAAACGCCCACGCGGTTGTAGGTAGCCCATTCCACGTTTTCCAAACACAGAGTCACGCCGCGGCGTTGGCAAAACGCGCAAACGGCTTGAAAGCCCTCGATCATTTTGGGAAAATTATCCTGCGCGCCGCTTCTCGACGCCTTTTTCACGCGCGCCGTGCCGTGAAAGGTGTAATAGGGCGCGCCGAGTATACGCGCGCTCTCCGTTACCTTTTCCAAACAGGCGTACGCGTCCGCTCGCGCGCGATCGTGCGCGTTGAAGAGCTGCGGCTCGAAATTGGTGACCAAGCTGTGCACGGAATTGACCTGCACGCTTCCTTTGACGGCGGCTAATTTTTCCGCAAACGGCGCGCCGTATTCGGAATAGGTCGTGAGAAACACCTCGGCGGTCCTTACGCCGAGGTCGTTTAAGAGAGGCAGCGCCTCCTCGTTGTATTTACGCAAAAACAGCGAAGCGGTCGATACGCCCGTCCTCATCTTACGCCATCAATTCGGAAATTACGTCCAACACCTTGGAGTGGCAGGTACCGCAACCCGTCGAACAATGGGTAATCGTTTGTACCTCGTCAAACGCTTTTTCCACGTTTTCGAACCTCTCGTGCTCGTGCAAAGCCTTTTCGATATCCGCCACCGAAACCTGCATACAGTTGCAAATAATTTTGTTTTCCATAGTCAATACTCCTTATTTAATCAATATAATAAACTCTGTTTTCTCTTCTCGGCTTATCCGCGGGCACCATATCCGAATAGCCGACGATACAGTTGCCGATACCCTCGTAATCGCCCTCGATACCGATCTCCTTCAAGATCGCCTTGCCCTCGTCCGTTTCGAACGTTTCCTTAGCGCGGTGGATCCAGCACGCGCCCAAGCCCAACGAATGTGCCGCAAGCAACATATTCCCCATCACGAGCGAGCCGTCGTACACGTACGTAGGCTTGCTCTTATCCGCCAAAACGATCAGCACGCAGGGCGCGCCGTAAAACGGATCGATACGCCGTAACACCGTATCGTGTCCCGCGTTCAAACGGGAAAGCTTTTGCACCGTTTCCTTATCCGTTACCGCAAGAATGACGGGCGATTGCATATTCAGCCCCGAAGCCGCGCAAAGCCCCGCCTCGATAATGCTTTCCAGCTTTTCCTTTTCCACAGGTACGTCCTTGTACTTTTTTACGCTCCTGCGCGTTTTGATCATTCGTAACGTTTCGTTCATCGTTTTCACTCCTTTATAATTTTTCCATTTCTCTCAACCCGTCGACGGGCGATTGCCCCGCTCCGCGCGCAAGCTTCTCGCCGCGTATCCGCTTAAATTCCGCGTAATAGCGAAGCCCGAATTCCCGAAGCGATTTGGCGTTAAAATGCAAAAAGTCGGGGTTGGAAGTCAGCCCCTTTGCCGACACGACGGCGAAATTTTCGTATTTTTTCGCGATCGCGTCGATCGCCCGGTTCACCAAAGGAAAGTCCTTCGCCAGCGCCTCGTATATCTTGGGAAAATTCTTCGCAAGCGGCGTGGAAGCTACGTTTGCGAGATATTCGCCCAGCTCTCCCATCAACACGGGGAGCTTCTCCGTCGGGTCCAACCTTTTCCGCATCGCCGTCAACACCTGCGCGCATTTTTCCTCGTAATCGGCGTTCCAATCGGAAGCGTCCTGCTCCCCTTGATGCCATAAAATACCGGCTAGCTCCGAAGTGCGTTGCGCCAGCTGCGCTTGCAAGACCGCGTGATCGAAAAACACGCCGCCCTCCCGCCATTGTTCGATACTCGTTCCACCGTCCGCACAGGGTATCAGCCCCACGTCCACGCCGTATTCCTCGGCGTACGCCTCGGCAAAGCTTTCGGCTA
This sequence comes from Clostridia bacterium, assembly GCA_017471785.1. Classification (GTDB taxonomy): domain Bacteria; phylum Bacillota; class Clostridia; order Christensenellales; family Borkfalkiaceae; genus Scatosoma. The sequence goes on from JAFURP010000024.1 coordinate 25,068, forward strand.
AATTGACGCCTGCAAACGGTCTATCGTAATTGACGGGATAAAAGACGGGCTGCCAACGCCCGTTTTTCAGTACGAACACCCGTTTGCTTTGAATGGGCTCCACCTCTTTCAAAAAACCGCGTCCCGCCATATTCGATTGTCCAACCAACAAAAAGGACTGCATCATTACGCATTGCTCTCCTTATATCGTAAGTCGCTTTCGCACCAATTTTCGAGCACCTCGCTCATATCCGCCGCCACGGCTTTTGCGCCGTCGAGATCGTGGTCGAGATAATTGCCGCATTCCTTTGCCGTACTGCCGAATATCTCCCCGTTAAAATCGCGCGCAAAACGCATACTCTCCAACACGAGCGCGATCGCCTCCGCTTTACTCACGCCGTCGCGAAGCAACAAATAAAAGCCCGTTCGACAGCCCATGGGTCCGACGTATAAAACGCTGTCCCCCAAGCGGTGATTACGCGCGTAGGTAGCGAATAAATGCTCCAAGGTATGCGCCGCCGCAGGCGGCAAATAATCGCCGCCGTTGGGCTTTTTCATACGGATATCGTAGGTGACGACGTCCCCGTCTATCCGCGAGATATACATACCCTTTTCCAGCGTATCGTGATCAACGGTAAAGCTCTTGATCTTTTGCATAAAATACTTCCTCGTACAATCTATTTTTTGGGAAAAAGCGTGTGAAAGCACGCAGGTATCGGCGCGTGAACGGAGATCGTTTGCCGGGTGATAGGGTGGGTAAATTCCAGCCTACTCGCGTGTAGTCCCAACCGCCCCAACGGGTTTTTCGTATGCCCGTATTTATCGTCGCCGACGATCGGGTGCTCGAGCGTTTGCATATGCACGCGGATCTGATTTTTCCGTCCCGTTTCGATACGCACGCGCAGCATCGAATAGTGCGCGCTTTCCTTAATTACTTCGTAATGGGTAACCGCCCTTTGTCCCGACGGGTCGTTCGTCGCATACATCAGCTTGTTCGCGTTCTCTTTTAAGTAGGAAACGACGGTATCCGCCTTATTTTCGAACGCCCCCTCCGCCACCGCCGCGTATTCGCGCAAGGTCACGAGCTCGTTCCACCTCATTTTTAGCATAGAATGTAGCTTGATATTTTTCGCGAAAACGAGCACGCCCGAGGTTTCCTTATCGATACGGTGCAAAATATACGGTCGCGCGTTCTTACCCTCGTTTTTGAGGTATTCCACGACGTACGCGTACGCGCACTCCCCCTCCTTCTCGTTCTCCACCGAAAGCAAGCCGCAGGGCTTATCCACCGCGATAAAATCGTCGTCCTCGTAAACGATCTTCAGCTGCGGCGCCGTCCGCCGTTTTTCCGTGTGGCGACGCAAGGTATCCCCCTCGCGCACGGGCGATTTTGTTATCTTCACCTCGTCGTCCTTGGCAAGCGGAAAATCGTACTGCGTGACCACGCTGCCGTTGACGAGCACCTGACGGCGTACGAGCAACGATTTCACGTTATTGCGCGAGGTGTTGCATTTCCGAAGCAAAAACGCCAAGAGCACGTCGCTCCGCGCCACCGTATACGAAGCGGTGCATACGGGCGCGGCGTTTGCGCGTTCACCGCGTACCCGTCCGTCCCGTTTACCCCTTTCGTTTTTATGATTGCCTTTCATTTATTTCATCTTTTCCTTAGCCATTGCGTACGCGCCGTACACGCCCGCGCGGTTGCCTAACTCCGCTCCGACGATCTTCAAGGGTACGATATCCATTGCGATATACGTCCTCTCGTCAACCGCTTTTCTCAGCGGCTCGAACAGCGCCTCGCCCTCGTTGGCGATACCGCCGCCGAGCACGACCGCTTCGGGACGCAAGATATTGACGAAGTCGGCGATACCCTCGGAAAGATATCCGACGAATTGCCGTACGACCTTTTTCGCCGTCTTGTCCCCTAATCTCGCCGCCGCAAACGCCGTTCTACCGTCCACGTTTTCTATCCTACCCTCGACGAGCGTCCACATCTCGCTGCTTAAATCCTCTACCATTGCGCGGCGCGTTTGCAAGATCAAAGCGGAAGCGGAAGCGTATTTTTCATAACACCCCAAACGACCGCACGCGCAGGGCAAGCCCCCTTCGCGAATGGTGATGTGCCCAAGCTCCGCGCCCGCGCTTTTGAAGCCCTCGATCAGCTTGCCGTCGAACACGATACCGCCGCCTACGCCCGTACCTATGGTCAGCAAAACGCTGCTTTGATATTTCGCCGTCGCGCCGAATTTCGCCTCGCCGAGCGCAGCTACGTTGGCGTCGTTCGCCACGCATACGGGCTTACCCGTAAGCGTCGAAAGCGTTTTCGCAAAGGGCACGTTATTCCAATCGAAATTACTCCAACGGAGAATAACGCCCGTTCTGCTGTCCACGACCCCCGGAGCGCCCGCACCGATCGCCTCGACCTCGTCGAAGCTCACGCCCGCCTTTTCCGCCAATCCCCTTGCCAACGCGGCAAGGCTGTTCAAGGTACGTTCAAACCCGTCCTTGGAACAAGTTTTAACCTTGTCCTCGCAAAGTATCTTATCGTCGAGCGAAAACAGCGCGCCCTTCGCGCTCATACCGCCCAAATCGATTGCCACTATATATTTTGACATATCTAACTCCTTATCGTCAAATTTTCATTCCACCCACGTTAGATCGCTCGCCGCGATCGTATACGCTTCCGTCGTCTTGCTCTCGCCGTCGCGCTCGTAGCCAAAGGCGACCGTTGCGCCCGCAGTCGCGTAGAACAAAGCGTCCTCAAACTCGAACGTCCTGTTCAGCGGATAGGCAACGCCGTTCACGGTCATTTCCGTCAGCTTGTCGTTCACCTGCAACCCCAGCCGCGCCGCGATCCCGTCCTCCTCCAGCGCGGTAACGAGGATATCCTCGACGATCTTTCCGCAACCGATCGTCGCGTCGTAAACGTATTTGGAGCTTTGCGCGCCTACGCTAAACCCGATCTCCGGCTTATACACGCCCAGCGTGCTATCGTCGCCGTCCGTATAGTGCGTAAGCACGTTCTCCGCCGCCCCTTTCACGATCTCCAAGGGCACGGCGAAATTGATATTTTGCAGCTCGCTGATCCTCGCGTTGGAAAGCCCGATCAGCTCGCCGTTCGCATTGAACAAGCCGCCGCCCGAATTACCGCCGTACAGCGGCGTATCCATTCGGATAGAACGGTACGTCCGCGCCGTATCGTCTATCTTGAGGGATATGTAATCGTCCTCCACGCTCACGATACCCTGCGTAACGCTGATACCAAAGCCCTTGGGATTGCCGATCGTGATCGCCGTTTGCCCTACGTGGTAGTCCTCCGCGAAAACGACCTCGCAAATATTGGGATTGATCGCCTTGACCGCCTGCGTGTCCGCCCGAACGACGGCTACGTCGCAACTTATCGCGCCGCCGATATATTCGCAGGGGATCGCGTACTCGTCGTAAGAATAGCTGATATTCCCCGAAGCGTCGGTGCTTTTGTTCGGCGAGCTCTCGCTCCCGTACAAATAAAAGTGCATTTTCGTTGAAATGCTCGCATCGACCGCTTCCGCGCTATGCACCACGTGATAGTTGGTCAAAAGATAGGTGTAATCCTCGTCGATACGGTAGATCACGCCTGCGCCCGTATACGAGATAGGCTGGGGATTGTCCGTATTCCCCTCGTACGGCTCGACGAACTCGCTGTATATCTTCACCGCCGATTGCAAGCAGCGGTTGATCACGGAAAAATTATCCGTTTGCAAGGTCGTGTAGAGAGAAAGCCAATCGGCGTACTCGGTCTCCCCGTATTCCTCCACGTACGTTTCGTACATCTCGCGCACCGTTAGATCCTCACCGTCCTCACCGTCTACGCCGTCTACGCCGTCCACACCGTCCACGCCGTCTACACCGTCGGCTCCGTCGGCTCCGTCCACGCCGTTGGTGACCTCAAAGGAATATTCCGAGCCGTCGCTGTAATAGATGGTATAGGTATCCACCAGCCCGTCGGTATGCGTTTTCTCTATGGATACGATACTGACGGTATCCCGTTGATACACGCAGCCCGTCAGCCCCAGCGCAAGCGCGAGGCTGACGATCGTCGCTATGATAGATCCTTTCCTTTTCATCTTCTTCCTCTCGGTATATTGCTACCCTTTTCCGCTTACGCCGCCGCTCCCAAAAGAAGCGTAAAATCGTACTCGTAATTCTCGCCGTCCCTACCGCCGAACGCGTTCACTTCGATAACGATCTCGTCGCCCTCGCTTACTTCGAGCTCCAAATCGGGCATTTCCTCGTCGCCCACCGTTCTCTTATTCGTCGTTTGATTGGTGGTATTGTTGGTAACGACGATATCGCCCAACGCGCTCTCCGTCGTAACGCGCAACGTGCCCGTTCCCGTAGCGATCCACTTATAATATACCGCGTCCGCACCCGAAATTTCCGCCGTGATCACGCCGAGCTCTTCCAAGATAATGGGATTACCTTGCGAGCCGGTAGGACTTTGCAGCCACGCGTGGAGCGTTACCTCGACCTCCTCACTCGTATTGACGATGGCAAACTTCAAGCGCGTGTGCGTATCCGTTTCCGCCAAGGGCACCTCCAGCACCTCCGCTTGCGCGTCGTATTCGTAGGTCACGTTCTCGTAAACGACCTTTACGTTTTCGTTATCGATAAACAGGCTGGAGCCGGCAAGATTACGCAATTCGAAATATACGGTCGCATCGACCGCCAAAACGTTGTGCGCGCTCAACTCGTTGTCCTCGTTCACCGTGAAGTAATAGGGTCTTTCCAACGAGCCGTTGGGAGAGATATCCTCCGCGATCACCTCGAGGGTATTCGCCGTTTCGGTGATATCCAGGGTCCACGTATATTGATCGGGGAAATGCATAGCGGGCAGGGACGCGCTGTCCAGCTCGAGATCGTATTCGCCCACCGCTACGTTGACGGTGGCTTTACCCTCCGCGTTCGTAACGAGATCCCCTACCTTTGAATTGTCTATATTGGCGTACATCACGAACTGCGCACCCTCGATCGGCGTGCCGCCGTCGCTCTTTACCGTCACCGTGAAATCCACCTTTTGCGTTTCCACGGGCGGCGGAGGCGTTTCCTCCTCCTTACAAGCCGTAAGCGCCGTAGCCGCGCCCCCCATAAGACACAAAGACAAAGCGACCGCTAAAAATTTCTTAAAAATATTCATATCCTCCTCCGTTGAAAAAGAAATCTTTTATCTATATATATAATACCACTTTTTACGGTTAAAGCGCAAGGATTTTTAACCAAATTTTATACCCTCGCGACGATAATTTCCATATCGCCCTCCAAACGGTAGCCGCCGTAGCCCGCCGGCACGAAAAAGCTGTCGCCGCGCGTAGCGGTATGCTCGCCTACCCTTCCGCTACCCGCCACGCAAATCACGCAATGAAAGGAGCTTTCGTCGGCGGCTTGCTCCAAAGCGCCCTTGACCGTACGCTTGGTAACGGTAAAATATTCGCAGCTGCCGAGGATATCCCCCGTAAAGCGAACGGGCTGAAAAGCGGTCAAATCGGTCACGCAAAGGGCTTTGTCTATATGTAATTCCCGTTCCCTGCCCTCCTTATCCTTGCGTCCGTAATCGTACACGCGATAGGTCAAATTGCTGTTTTGCTGTATCTCGCAGATCAAACAGCCCGCGCCGATGGCGTGTATCGTACCCGACGGGATAAAATAGCAATCCCCTGCCTTGACGGGATAGAAATGCAAAAGCTCGGTCAGGCGCTTTTCCTTGATCGCGGCTTCGTATTCCGCCTTCGTAACGCTTTCGTTAAAGCCCAAATAGATCCCTGCGCCCTCCTCCGCTTCGACGATATACCACATCTCCGTCTTACCGAAAGAATTTTCGTGCTGGAGCGCGTACTCGTCGGACGGGTGCACCTGCATAGACAGGCTTTGCTTCGCGTCGATAAATTTAACGAGAATGGGAAAGAACGGAAACCGTTTCGCGTTCTCCCCGATCTCCTTTTCGGTCAGCGTTTCCGCGAGCGTTTTACCGTTTGCAAGGCGCGTCAAGCCGTCCTTATGCAAGGACAGCTCCCAGCTTTCCGCGCACGGCGTTTTATCCGTCCTTTTTCCGTATTTTTCCTTTAATTTATTACCGCCCCAAATGTAATCCTTACATTCGGGGTATAATTTTTCTATTTTCATCTTATCATTCCGTATTTATTTTTTCAAAGTAAGACACGCCAAGCATTCTATCGCTTTCGTTTGCGGGAACATATCGTAGGGTTGTATCCGCTCGATCGCGTAATACCCCGACAGCGTTTCGCTCTCGCCAACCCCCTCGTACGCGGGATTTTTTATCAATTCGCCCTTTTCGTTTTCGATCAAGCTACCCGTCAAAATCCCCAGATCGCGCGCCAGGGTCGCAGGGTTACAGCTGATCAGGGTCAGCTTTTCGATACCGCTCGCCAAAAGCGCCTTCACCACGCTACGGGCGATTCCTGCGCGCGGAGGGTCCAAGATCAAGCGTACCTTTTCGCCGCGCTCTTTTTCCAAAACGCCGCCCAATTTATCCTCCACCGCGCCGCAAATATTCGTCATATTTTGCAAGCCGTTCTTCGCTTTAAGGGAATCGGCGCAACGCACCGCTTCTTCCTCCAGCTCGATACCGTACGCGCGCTTGGCTTTTTTGGCGATCATCGCCGTCAAAAGACCGCCGCCCGAATAGGCGTCGATCACCACCTCGTCCCCCTCGCCCGTGACCGTCTTTAACGCGTCCTTATACAGCTTGGCGCGCACGTTTTCGTTGACCTGTAAAAAGGTAACTGGTCCCGCTTCGTAGCGGATACCCTGCTCGCTCGCCTCGAAAAAGCCGCTACCGTGTACGAGTTGAAACTCCTTTCCGAGTATAACGTTGGTGTCCGCGTCGTTGAAATTGATATAGAGGGAAAATTCCGCAAATTTCTCGGACAACAGCGCGATCAAATGAGCGATATTAGGCAAATTCCGTTTCGCCGTCACGAGGGTAAAGATAAACCTGTCCCCGATCTCTCTTGCGACGATATGTCTAAGCGCGCCCGTCTTTTGCAATTCGTCGTATCCCTTTACGGCACATTCCTCGGCGTAACGCTTCACCGCGGCGATCAAACGCTCCGCCCATTCGGGATGAATGGCGCAAGCGCTCACGGGCACGATACGGTGACTTCTCTCGGCGTAAAAACCGATCACCGTTTTCCCCTCTTTATCCACGCCGATCGGCATTTGCAGCTTGTTGCGATACCCGTAGGGCAGATCGCTCTTGACCGCCGTCGGCACGGCGATATCGATACCGCCGATCTTACGCAAGGCGTCCCTTACGACGTTCGCTTTATGCGCGAGCTGCGTGGGATAATCGAGGTGTTGTAAGCTACAACCGCCGCAACGGGTAAACACGGGACATTTGGCGCGCACGCGCTCCTCGGCAGGGGTGAGCACCTCCTCCAGCTTCCCGTAGCCGATATTGCCCTTGATCTTCAACACCTTAAAACGCACCTTTTCGCTCGGTAAACAAGCAGGCACGAAAAAAGTTACCCCTTCGTGCCTGATCACGCCCTCTCCGCCCGAGCCTATCGCCTCGGTCACAGCGCAAATGCTATCGTTTTTTTCGATCATATTTCGCCCTCCTTTCTACTGAAGCTCCCGTAGTCGTTAAAACGAAATTCATTTTTTGCGAATACGCGCCACCAACCCGTTGACGGCTGCTCGCCATTGATACGTAAGATAATCGTACAGTATGAAAAAAAGCGTTCCTCCTATCAAAAGGATGGGAATGATGTAGGTATCGACGAACGCGATCGTCGTCGTCATCGCAAAGACGAACCGCCACACGATATACATCGTCCCGTCAAACCACAGCGCCTTTACCGCGCAAGCCACCCAACGGTTGATCTTGATCTTTAATTGCAACTCGTTTATCAAGGGGTGTAAGCCGAAAAACATAATAAAGGGCAGCAGATCGAAAAACCGCGCGGCGTTCAATATCAACGACAAAATACAGGTCGCAACGTACGCGAGCGCATACCCTACGAAGCTTTGCTTGGCAAGCGGCAGCATCAGCGCCACGCACGAAAGCAGGTATCCCGTAAAAAGCAGGACCTCCGAATAGACGCCCACCGTCAAAAATATGGTCGCTATCGCCGTTGCGAGCGCCGACAGCGCGATTTCGTAGGAAGAAATTTTTTTCATAGCTGTATTTATAGGAAATTGCCACACTCCATTTCGTTCCGCTTGGCTACGCCAAATAGCTAAAGCTGAACGCAACGACGTTGTCGTATACTCGGAGCCGAGCGTAAAAACGCAAGTTCAACGCCGTATTGCGTAGCGGTTTCTTCGTTCTACACCGAGCCAAGCGATAAAAACGAAGCAAGAAGCAAGCAAGACAAGGCGAACGCGGATTTCTCGAAGGGAGATTTACTTTAGTAAACGAGCGAGAGAAAACGCAAGTTCAACGCCGTATTGCGTGGCTTATTCTTCGTTTTTTACCGACAACCGCAACAAAGACTAAACAAACAATCCACGCACAAATAGGTGTAGCAACAGGAAATACAGTTGGAACAAGCGTTACCCCCCATTTGATTGTCGTCTATGGGCGCACTATTCGGGTTGGAATAGGGATTTTGCGTTTGCTGCGCCGATTGGTTTTGGTACTCGTTTTTCGCGTTCAGCTTACCGTACGCGTTGCGGTATTTCACGTTATCCGGCTCCATTTGCATAGCGATCTCAAGCTGTTTTTTGCTCTCGTTCGTCCAATTCTTTTTATAGAACACGACCGCCTGCAAATAATGCCATTCGGCAGGGCGTTCGTTGCAATCGTCGAGAAGCGCTTGCGCTTCGTTGAGCTTGCCCTCTTTAATGAGCGCGGAGATCGTCTCCGCGGTATTTTGCCCCTCGGTGTTTTTATTTTGTTCTTTCCTCGAAGCCATGATCTCGCGATACGCCGCGTCCAACCTCGTCAGCATCTTCGCCGCTTCGTTGCCCGCTTCGCCGTCCAGCCATCTATCCTCTTTATACTTCGCTTTCAATTCCTCGTAACGGCTCGTGATCTCCTCGTCCGTCGCGCTTTCGCTCAAGCCCAAAAGCTCGTAATATTCGTTCATATCCTAAACTCCCTATCGGCGTTTCGCCGCATTATTTTATCCTTATTTATTATCCGCCGAAAGCGAACTTTTATCCTTTTTACAACGCCCGTCGCAGCCCAAACCTTTCATAACGCTTTCGGTGGTCTTGGGCAAGCCCCGAAGCAGGATATTGTCGGACAGGTCGCGGTTGAAATGAAAACGGATTTGAGACAGGCTCTCGCGCATATCGAAAAATAACGCGTGAAAGGCGTACCGTACCTCCTCGCCCAACGCGCTCCCGAGCAATTTTTCCCTGCTCGGCGCGCCGTACGCGGCGATAAACGGATTGTAAGCCCCTTTCTTTTTGTCCTTGTCGTAATCGTCGAGCGCGTCGATCAAATAAATCCATTTTCCCACGGCGTAGAACAAAGTATGCGTATGCTCCGTCGCCTTGTCCGCAAGCGCAAGATCGCAAAACGCGGCGATCATATTCGCCGTCGCGTCCGCGGCAAGATCCAAGCTCTCCGTCCTTTCCTTTTCCCGTTTGCTTTGCTCGGCAAGATTTTCGCGTACGATCCTTTCTATCTCGGGATATCTTTTTTTCACGCGGCGAAAGCCCTTTTTGAAAAACAACCGTTTTCCCCTGCCGCCGTCGCCGTCCTCGATATCGTCGGTGTATTTATAATACGCCAACACGGTGTTGAGCGCGCCTATTTGACGGGTCAGCTCGTCTACGTTCGCCATTTGCCGCGAGCGGATACAATGGGTCAAGCAATGCTGTTTTTCGATCCTTACGTCCTGTCCCGCGATATTGTGCAAAATGACGGACAAAAAGGTGAGGTCGTACGAAAGACCTATGCGCGCACTATGACCGCACACCTCCGCGATCCCTTTGCACACGCCGCAATACATCGCTCGATACAGCGTATCGTCCTTTATATACAAGTACGGCGCGTCCGTACGAACGTATCCGAACATATCCTCTCTCCTACTACGATTATAGCATACCCCAGCCGAAAAGGCAATCGCAAAAGACGACTTTCACCTTAAATCACCGAACTTTTCACCAAACGGACAAAATCCCCCCGTACTTTTCCGCCCTTTTAAGGGCGTTAAAACCGAGGGGCCTGCTTTCTTTTATTTTTTACCGCCGTCGGGCACGGGTACGATATCCCCGTCCGCGAAACGCAAGATCTCCGCCGCCATCTCGTTCAGTTCGTTATCCACGACCGTCTTGAACCGCAAGGGACGGTAACGCAGATCGAGCAGGCTCTTGGGCGGCTTCATCGCCGTAAGCAGGTTCAAACGCTTGATGCCCTTGAAGCTGTCCTTGACGTCGTTGCCCGAAAGCGCGTACAGCACGTCTTGAGGGAATTTGTACGGGTTCGCCGTCGAAAGCACCACGATCGGCGTCGTATCCTTGACGTCCTCGTTCGCCTTCTCCAACGCTTCTTGATATTGCGCGCACACGGCAAGCGCTACGCCCGTATGCGTATCCATCGCATAGCCGAACTCGTCGAAGATCTCGTACATCGCTTCGATCGTATCGTCCTCGCTCGCAAAGCCGCCGAAAAATTCCTCGTCCAAGATCGCCTTTTCCGCCTGCGTGACGGAATATTCTTTCTTCTCCGCAAGCTTTTGCATACGCTCCGCCGTCAGCTTGGCGTTACGACCGCTGATCTCGAACAGCAAACGCTCCAAGTTGGAGGAAACGAGAATGTCCATAGACGGGGACATAGTACGGAAGAAGTTCCGCTTCACGTCGTACACGCCCTTTTCAAAGAAATCGGCAAGCACCTTGTTGCGGTTGGAAGCGCACACGAGCTTTCTTACGGGCAAGCCCATTTGCTTGGCGTACCAGCCCGCGAGGATATCCCCGAAATTGCCCGTCGGCACCACGAAGTCTATCTCGTCCCCCATTTGGATCTGGTTGGAGGTCAAAAGATCGAGATACGCCGAAAAATAGTACGCGATCTGCGGCGCCAAACGCCCGAAGTTGATGGAGTTCGCACTCGAAAGGCGCACCCCCTTTTCTTTCAGCTGCGCGTTGAACTCCTCGGAGGCGAACAGGCGTTTTACCGCGCGTTGACAATCGTCGAAATTGCCGCGCACCGCCGACACGAACACGTTGTCGCCGTCTTGGATACACATTTGTAAGCGTTGCATCTTCGCAACGCCCTCGTCGGGATAGAATACCGCAACCTTCGTACCCTTTACGTCGCGGAAGCCCTCGAGCGCCGCTTTACCCGTATCGCCGCTCGTCGCCGCCAAGATCAAGATCTCGTCGTCGATACCCGTAACCTCCGCGCTCTTTTTCAAAAGATACGGAAGCACGGTGAGCGCCATATCCTTAAAGGCGCAGGTGGGACCGTGGAACAGCTCCAGCACGAATAAATTGCCGTTGATCTTCACGAGCGGAGCAGGGTCGTTGCCGCTAAAAGTCGAGTAGGCTTTTTCACAACTTTCTTTAAGATAATCCTCCCCCAAATCGTCCGCAAGATACTTCCCGAGCACGAACGCCGCGCGTTCGGGATAGGACATCTCCGCCATTCTTTCAAATTCCTCTTGACTGATTTTGGGAAAGCTTTCGGGTACGTACAAGCCGCCGTTTTTTGCAAGCCCTTGCACGATCGCTTGCGCGCCCGTTACCTTTTCTCCGCCTCTCGTACTGATAAAATACATAGTTCTACCTACCTTTGCTTATTCTTATCTCAAAGTCCCTTTTCGCGGCGACGGCTCGTCCAACCGCAAAATATCCCCCTCTTCTATATAAGAATGATAGAAAAAGCCGAACGGAAAAAACCGCTCGGCGTTTTCGCGCTTCATACAAACACGCCGTTAGCCTTTGGGCTGTTATCGGCAATCCTTACAAATACTTTGTAACAAAATCGGGAAGCTCCTCTTTAGTCGCCGAAATACAAACGGTGATCACGAGACTGTCGTTCTTCGCCACCTTATCGAGCATATAGAAGAACGCCGCAAGCTCTTGTACGGGCTTGCCCGCGATGCGGACTACGCCGTCGATAAATACGTACTCGTTGTCGTGATTACCTGCGATAACGCCCTTGATAAAGCCGCAAAGCGCCGCTTCGCCGGCGATATCGTATTCGCTTACGTCGATGAAGCGAACCTCGCGTTCCAAATCATACATACCGCGCTTGCTGTCGGTGATAAAAATCAAGTGTCCTTTCGCCTGTTCGACCGCCGCGTTCGCCGCGTCGATCATCATCTTGGTTTTTCCCGTACCTTTTGCGCCGTAAATTACTTTAATCATAATCAAATCCTCCCAGATTTAGTCGTACTTCCCCGAGTTTTGGGTTTCTCTTACTCGGGTTACATATAGTTTACCAAATTTTTCACATAATTTCAAGGGTTTTGAGAAAAATTTTTTATCAAAAACACAAATTTTTTTATTTTATTACAAAACGGGGCGTTTTTCCGCCCCGTTTTTCCCGTTTTTTGTAAAAAATCACTCGAGCGCTTCCACAAATCTCTTGATCCGCTTCAAGCCCTCCTCGATATCCGCTTCCGAAAGCGCGTAGGAAAGCCGTATGCAATCGGGCGCGCCGAACGAGATCCCGGGGACCGTCGCCACCTTTTCCGCGTCCAATAAGGTGTCCGCGAACACGATCGAATCGACGATCTCCTTGCCGTTATATTTCTTACCGTACAAATCGCCCACGACGAGCATAACGTAGAACGCGCCGTCCGGCTCTACCGATTGCACGCCGTCGATATCCGCGATCAGCTTCAAAAGCTTTTCCCGTCTTTTATCGAATACGCTCACCATCTCCCCAATCTCCTCCTCGGTGGAGTTGAGCGCCTCGATCGTCGCATATTGCGAAATGGAGCTGGCGTTGGAGGTCGCGTGGCTTTGGAAGGAATCGATCGCCTTGGCGATATCCTTGGGCGCGGCGAGATAGCCGATACGCCAGCCCGTCATCGCGTAGGTCTTGGAAACGCCGTTGACGGTGATGGTCAGATCCTTCATCTTCTCGCTGCACTTGGCGATAGAGAACGCCTTTACGCCGTTATAGCAAAGCTTCTCGTATATCTCGTCCGCAAGCACGAAAATCTCCGCCTCCTCGCACACCTTTGCGATCGCGCGCACCTCTTCCTCGCCGTACACCGCGCCCGTGGGGTTGGACGGGGAATTAAACACGAGCATCTTCGTCCTGGGCGTGATCGCCGCTTTCAAATCCTCCGCCGAGAATTTGAATTTATTTTCCTTTTTGCAATCGATATACACGGGCGTTGCGCCGCAAACCTTCACCACTTCGGGATAGGTCAACCAATAGGGCGCGGGAATGATCACCTCGTCCCCCTCCTCCAAAACGGCGTAGCACGCGTTGAAAATGGAGTGCTTCGCACCGTTGGATACGATAATTTGCGAGGGCTCGAACTCCAAGCCGTTATCCTTTTTGAACTTCTCGCAAATCGCCTTTCTCAAGGGCAACAAGCCCGACGAGGGGGTGTATTTGGTCTGCCCGTTATCGAGCGCGGTCTTTGCCGCGGCGATAATATGATCGGGAGTGTTGAAATCGGGTTCGCCCACGCTGAACGATACGACCGACTCGCCCGCCGCCTTCATCGCCTTCGCCTTTGCGGAGATCGCAAGCGTGAGCGAGGGGGAAAGCGCGGACATTCTCTTTGCAATTCTGTTTTTCATAGATTGTTCTCCGTTTGCATTTTTTTCTTACCAATCTATTGTATCGTTTTTTTGAAAATATTGCAACTACAAACGCCCCCGTTTTGAAAAAATAATCGAAAATTTTAGAGAAAATATATATCATCATTCATTTTTTCGATCGCGCTACACAAAAAAACCGATTATAAAAATCCCCCCGAAGCGCGCACGCTTGGGGGGAAAGGGTTATTTTTCTTCCAGGGTAAGATAGACGTTGGGGTCGATATTCACGCCCTGCTCGTACATTTCGAAGTGCAGGTGCGCGCCGTCGCGGTACTCGTTGCCCGTCGCCGCGGCTACGGTAGCGATCGCCTCGCCCTTTTCCACGGTATCGCCCACCTTCAAGCCCTCGAGCTCGTCCACGAAGCGGTATACCGATTTCACGCCGTCGCCGTGGTCGATGGTGATCTCCGTACCCACGAGCAGATCGTCCTTATAAATACTCTCGACGGTGCCTGCGTCCACGGCGAACACCTGCGTCCCCGCCTCCGCCGCAAAGTCCATACCCTTATGCCCGTAATAGGCGTTGATGGTTTGGTTGTAATAGAAGCCGTAATCGGTGGAAACGGCGTTGTTGATAGGCATCACCATTCCCTCGGGCGTCACGATCACTTGCTCGTTGTCGTTATCGTCGTCTTTACCACCGTCCACGCTCGGCTCGTCGTCGGGAGGCAACACCGCTTCGTTGTTCGAACCGTTATTCAAGCCGCCCTGATTTTCACTCGCTTCGCTACCGTTCGACACCGCCACGGCAACGACGATGATCGCCGTCAACGCCACCGCGCAACCGAGCGCGGTGAAAAGGTAAAACTTTCTCTCGCCGTTCCACCAAGATTTTTTCTTGCCGGAATTTTTCTCTTTTTCTTTTTGTTCTTTTTGCTCTTTCATTTTTTGCTGATCCTCCGAAAAACTTTGTATGTAAATGTTTTCCCGTTTTTCGGCTTTTATACGCGCAAAAAAAATATTTTTTCAAAATCCCCCGAATACGATCGGCGTGCCCACCGTACCGAGCCCGTCGGAAAACGCGATATGCAAATTGACCGCCTCGCCGCCGACGGAAAGGGCGTTCCCCCACTTTTCCGTATAACAATAATAGGATACCACGCCGCCGACCCTTTCGCTAAATAAGATTTGGGCGTCGTACCGCTCTACGATCGTTTGCAAAACGCTTTCGGGGCTTTCGCGCAGGATAAATCGCACGCTTTCCCCTTTGATATGCGAAAGGTCGGCAAGGGTCAACTCGTTGACGATACGCGCTTGCGAGGAGGCGGAATATAAATAGAAGCTTCGCTCCCCCGATATCTCGGAAAGCTTACAGGCGTTTACGCTGCGAAAAAACAGGCAAGCGCCTACGAAGCACGCCGCCGCCAAAGCCGCCGATATCCCCCTTTTCGCTCCCTGCCAAAACGACATAAAAAACTCCTTTCGCCCCAACCGTTGCGAAAGGAATTATTGCCATATTTTTCTATTTTATACCCGACCGTCAAAAATCCTTTAACGGCTCGCCGCCCAAAAGATGGATATGCAAATGGGGCACCGTCTGACCGCCGTTCTCCCCTTGATTGATAATCACGCGATATCCCTCCTCCAAGCCGAGCGAGGAGTGTATTTCGGCGATCCTTTCAAAGCAATGCTTCAAAAGCTCCGCCCTTTCCCCGTCCATCTCGCTCAACAGCGCGAAATGGGTCTTGGGTATACACAAATAATGCAGCTTCGCCTTCGGCTCGATATCCCTGATGACGATCATCTTGTCGTCCTCGTACAAGCGCGGCGAGGGGATATCCCCGGCGACGATCTTACAAAAAATACAATTTTCCATATCTGTTTCTCCTTTTTTATTCCGTTTTTACGGCAAGCACGCCGTCTTTATACAGCTCCTCCACGCGTACACGGGTAGGTCGTTTTTCCGTTTCCCCCTCGATATATACGCGGATATAGTTTTCCGAATACCCCTCCGTGTACCCGTCGATACAATGCTCGGGCACGATTTGAAGCTCCCTCCCGATAAAGCCTCGCATATAGCTTTCCTTTTGCTTTGCGCCGACGGCAAGGAGCCTTTCCACCCGTTCCTTTTTTACGGCAAAAGGCAATTCTTTATACTTTTTATACGCGTTCGTCCCCTCGCGCGGCGAATAGGGAAAGGCGTGTATTTGCGCAAATTGCGCCTCCTCCACGATACGCAAGGAAGCCTCGAAATCCGCCTCCGTTTCCGTCGGAAACCCGACGATGATATCCGTCGTGATCGCCGCGAAAGGAAAGACCTCGTATATCATAGCGCACTTTTCCAAATATTCCTCGCGCGTATAATGCCTGTTCATGCTTTTCAAAACGGCGTTCGAACCGCTTTGCAAGGACAAATGGAACTGCGGCGCAAAATTTTTCACCTCTTTTAACGCGCGCAAGAACCGCTCGGTGATCAAGCTCACCTCCATTGACCCCAACCGGATACGCGTATCCGCGTCCTTGACCGCCAGCATCAGATCGGCAAGCTCTCGCCCTCGCTCGTCCTTATACGCGGAAATATCGATCCCCGTGACCACCGTTTCCATAGCCTCGCTTTGCAAGATCTCCGCCGCCGCGCTCTCCAAGCTCCTCGAACGGCTCCGCCCGCGCAAATAGGGTATTACGCAATAGGAACAAAAACGGTTGCACCCGTCCTGAATTTTGACGAAATTGCGCGTTTTCAAGCACTTGGGCAGAAGCATCTCCTCGTACTTCCCCTCGGACGGACGGAATTGCACGCCGCAAAAGCCCTCTCCAAAGCCCGCGCGCACGATCTCCAACACCCTGTTTTTGCCCTGCGCGCCGACCGCCGCCGCCACGCTCACGCCCTTTTCCAAAAACGCCTGCGCGTTCTTTTCCGCCGCACAGCCGCATACGATCACCTTGGCGCTCGGATTGCTTTTGATCGCCTTCCCCACCGTTTGACGGCTCTTTCTCTCCGCCTCCGCCGTCACCGCGCAGGTGTTGACGATATACAGATCGGCTTGCTCTATCTCGCCCGCGACCTCGTAGCCCAGCTCCTCCAAGCCGCGAATGAGCGAGCCGCTCTCCACGTCGTTTACCTTACAACCGAGGGTGATCACCGCCGCCTTCATTGCGCGTTCTCCTCCCCCAGCTCGCCGAGCGAAAACATCACGACGGAGGTAAGCGCCACCGCCGCCGTTTCCGCACGCAAAATCCTCTTACCGAGCGTGATATGCGAAAATCCGAGCGCCTTCGCCCGTTCCGCCTCCTCGCGCGAAAAACCGCCCTCGCTGCCCACGACGAGCGCCACGCCGCCCCCTTTTTGCCCGAGCGCCGCGATCGAAGCCTCGCTCTTTTGCGCGAATTCGCACGCAAACAGCTTGTTTTCCATATCCGAAACGGAAGCCAACGCCCCCTCCAAGCTATCGTAATATTCCACCGTCGGCGCCACCGCGCGCAGGCATTGCTTCGCCGCTTCCTTGGACACCTTACGCAAGCGTTCGAGCTTGTTCGCGTTCATATACGCGGAGGAAAATTGGGAGGAAAACGCCACGATCCTCTTCACGCCCAGCTCCACCGCCTTTTGTACGATAAATTCGTTCTTATCCGCGTTTTTCAAATACCCGAAAAGGAGCGCCACCTCGGCGCTTGCCTCCCGCTCGCCCAACTCCTCGCGCACGACGGATAACAGCATACGCTTTTTTTCCACGGCGGACACGACGGCGGTGTATTCCCTGCCGCTGTTGTCGAGCAAGATCACCTCCGCGCCCACGCCGATACGGAGGACGTTTTTCGCGTGCTCGAATTCCTCGCCGACGAGCTCGGTCACTTCTTCAATTTTATCCACGAAAAACCGTTTCAACGTAGACATACTACCCTCTTTTTACTCCTTGCGCTTCAAAACGAGAGAAAACCACTCCCCCTTTTGCCGCTCTTCCACGATTTGCATACCCACTTGCTCGTACGCTTCCTTCACCATCGCAAGGCGGCTTTCAATGATACCGCTCAAAATAAGCACGCCCTCTTTTTTCAGGTTTTTGGGGATAGAGGGCGCGAGGAGCTTGAGCACCTCGCCCGTGATATTCGCCATCATGATATCCCCTTGGATATCCGCGTTTTCCAAAAGGTTGGAATGTGCCACGATCGCTCTATCCGCCACGCCGTTAAGCTGGCAGTTATGGAGCGCGCTCTCGACGGCGATCGGGTCGATATCCGTCAAATACGCTTTCGCCGCGCCCAGCTTCAACGCGGAAATACCCAAGATACCGCTACCGCACCCCACGTCGATACAAACGGAGTCGGGGGTGATAAATTGCTGTACCCATTCCACGCACATAGAGGTCGTTTCGTGCTCGCCCGTCCCGAACGCCATATTCGAATCGAGAAGCACGGTATGCTCCCCCTCTTGGGGCGCGTACGCGATCCATTCGGGCACGACCACGATCTTACCCAAATGAATGGGACGGAAATGCTTTTTCCACACGTCAATCCAATCGTCGCCGTCCACCTCGCGCTTGGTATCCTCGAGCGTACCGAACGGCAACGCGCCGCCGCTTAAATCCTTTGCGTTTCGGATATCCTGCAAAATAGAAGCGATCGTTTCCTTGGCGATATTTTCGGCGATATAGCATTTGACGAGCACGTCGGAGGGCTTGTCCTCCGTCAATTCCTCGTCCATATAATCCCAATAGGTGGAATCCTTACTCGTTTGGAGCGCGATGATATCGTTCCGATCGCAAATGGTAACGCCGTAATCGGTATAATTCCACATAATATCCGAAAGAATTTCGCTCGCTTCCGTCGTAGTATGGACGGTCAATTCGATATATTTCATAAATATAAAATCCTCACTTACTTTCATTATACCACGACCGCGCATTTTTTGCAACGAAAAACGCCGTATCTTTACGGCGTTTCTTCCTGACTTGCCAAAAGCGCTTCCCTGTCCGCGATCGCCAGCGCCTCCACCATCGAATCGATATCCCCCGTCATAAACGCGTCGAGGTTATATTGGCTCAAGCCGATCCTGTGATCGGTCACGCGGCTTTGCGGAAAATTATAGGTGCGGATACGCTCGCTCCTATCCCCCGAGCCGACCATACTGCGACGGTTTTCTTCACGCGCCTTGGCGTTTTGCCCGTTGTAGAAATCGTAGATGCGCGAACGCAATACCTTGAACGCGCGCTCCTTGTTTTTGAGCTGCGAACGCTCGTCCTGACAGGTGACGACGATCCCCGTGGGGAAATGGGTGATACGCACGGCGGACGCCACTTTATTGACGTTTTGACCGCCCGCGCCGCCCGAATGGAAAATGTCGATACGGATATCCTTCTCGTTGATCTCCACCTCCACTTCTTCCGCTTCGGGAAGAACGGCTACCGTCGCCGCCGAGGTATGGATACGCCCCTGCGTTTCCGTCGCGGGGACCCTTTGCACGCGGTGTACGCCGCTCTCGTATTTCAAAAGCTTATACGCGCTCGCACCCGAAACGGAATAGATCGCCTCCTTAACGCCGCCAAGCTCGGTGGCGTTGATATCGATCTCCTCCACGCGCAAACGGTGCTTCGCGCAATAGTTGGCGTACATACGGCAAAGCTCGGCGGCAAACAACGCCGCTTCCTCGCCGCCCGTACCCGCGCGCACCTCTAAAATACAACTCTTTTCGTCGTTTTTGTCCTTGGGCAAAAGTAAAATTTTCAATTCCCCGATCAACGCGGCAAGTCGCTCCTTACAAGCGTAGCCCTCGTCGACGAGCATTTTTTTCAGCTCCCCGTCCGTTTCCGCTTCGCTCAATTCGAACGCGTCGTTCATCTCCCTTTCCGTTTGGAGATACTCCTTGTATTTTTCCGCCGTTTCCTGTAAATCGGACTGCTCCTTGGAATACTTGCGCCAAGTATCCATATCCGCGATCACCTCGGGAGAGGCAAGCCCTTCGGATAAAAACTCGTACCGCGCCAAAACGCCGTCTAATTTTTTCAGCACGCCCATCCCTCCTTTTTTACATCATTATTTTCACGTAACGGTCGATACCGTTAAAATCCTTGACGATAATGGTATACGCGCTGCCCTTGAACAGCTTCGACACCCTTTCCGCTTCCCCTTCGCCCACCTCCATCATCAGCATACCGCCGCGATTGAGATATTTGGACGCGTCCTCGGCGATCCGCCGATAGATATCCAAGCCGTCCGCGCCGCCGTCCAAAGCCAGCCGCGGCTCGTGCTCTCTCACCTCGCGCTGTAAGCCTTCGATATCCTTGGAGGGGATATACGGAGGGTTGGAAACGATAATATCGAACCTACCGCGAATACGCGCGAACAGGTCGGATTGCAAAAACCGAATATCCGCTTGATTCGCCTCGGCGTTCTCCTTCGCCACCTCGAGCGCCTCCGCGCTGATATCCACGGCAGTAACCTGCACCTTTTTACGCCGTTTTTCCGTTTCCTTGCAAACGGCGATCGCGATCGCGCCGCTGCCCGTACAAAGATCGAGCACGCTTTGTCCGTCCTCTACGGAAGATACTACCATCATCGCAAGCTCCTCCGTCTCGGGACGGGGAATAAGCACCCGTTCGTCTACCTTGATCTTATAGCCGCAAAAATCGGCGTCGCCGATAATATACCAAAGGGGTCTACCCGTCAATCGCTCGTCGGAAATGCGGACGATCTCCTTCGCCTGCGCCGCCTTGACCATTCGCTCCTCGCCCGTCACGGCGCTCTTGGGGATACCCAAAGTAAGCGCGAATATCCATTCCGCCTCCTCCTCGTCGATATCCGCTTGGGCAAACCGTTTTTTGATCGCTTTCAACAGCGCGCTCATCTTACCCGAAACCGCGAATACGCGCTCGGGGATAGTGGGATCGGCGTCCATTTGTAAAACGGTGTTAAACGCCGCGATCGCACACTCGATCATCTTATCCTCCGGCTCGCGCGTCGTCAGCCGTTGCAGCAGCAACCCGGGGGCTTTGAAAATAAAGAAAAATTTACTCTTCGTCTTGGACAAAAGCCGCAAGATCTCGTACGAAACGCCGGCTACGACGGGCAATAACAAAAGCTTGAAAACAACGCGCAAAACGCCGTCCCATCTCGTACCCGTATACAGCCATTGCGCCACCACTACGTTGGCGAGCGAGAACACGACGATACTTACGATCATCACCAAAAACAAAAAGGTCGTACCGCAACGATCGTGCACGCGCGTACAGCCGCGGACGTTCTCCACCGTCAATTCCTTACCCGATTCGTAACAGGAAATGGTCTTGTGCTCCGCGCCGTGATACATAAACACCCTTTTTAGAGAGGGTATTAAGGAAACGAGTAAAATATACGCGATAAACACGAGCAAACGCACGCCCCCCTCGACGAGGTTGAACCAAACGCCGTCCCAGCCCGTACTCGTCTTATCGAAGGGCAAAAAGCCCGTAATAAACTGCGGCAGCGCGATAAAGATGCCGACGGCAAGCAACACGCCGAGCAATACCGCGATAAAATTGAATATACCGCCAAGATCGATACCGTGCTTTTCCTGCAACCACTTCTCCGCCTTGGTGGGCTGCTCGTCGTCGGGCATAGCCACGTCGGCGCTACGCATCAAGATACGGTTGCCGTCGACGAGCGAGTGGACGAAATTGAACACGCCGCGAACGAAGGGCAAACGGGAAAATTTGCTCTTTTTCTCGGGCGGCGTCAAACGTTCCGATTCGATCTGTATATGTCCCTCGGGGTCGCGCACGGCGGTAGCCATCGCCGTCCTTCCGCGCATCATGACCCCCTCCATCACCGCTTGACCGCCGATGGAAACGGGTTTTTGTTCTCGTTGTTCTTTCTTTTTCATAATCGTTACTTTATCCAACAAATGAAATGTCTATTACAAAGGCGACGGCACAACAAGCGGTTGAGAATATGCCGTTATAAAATACGAGCAAGACAAGTAAAAAATGCAAGGGCGTACTTGACTGCGTACGAAACCGCGCGTTTTACGCCGTATTGCGCCGTATTTTATAGGCAAAAATCAACCGAGCGTGGGACGTAGCCTTGATAAAAAACACGGGCTTTAAGAGCAATCTTAAAGCCCGTCTTTTCCGTTTTACATACCGTATCTCTTCTTGAACTTGTCGATACGACCACCGGTATCTACCAGCTTCTGCTTGCCCGTAAAGAAAGGATGGCAGTTGCTGCAAATATCCACTTTCAAAACCTCGCAATCTTTCGTCGTGCCAGTTTTGAAGGTCGCGCCGCAAGCGCAAGTAACCGTTACTTCATGATAGTTAGGATGAATATCCGCTTTCATATCTTTCACCTCGCTGTTGTTATTTTGCAATTTGTTTTTCTTAATAGTGCTAATCAATTATAACGCTTTTTTTTATCCTCGTCAACTGTTTTTTAACTCTATTTATAAAAAATACTTGCAAATTTCAAGAAAATGCGGTATACTTATCTTATCGCGCAGGGCGTCGCGCAAAGAAGTCCTTTCTTCACCGTCGCCAAATACAACCGCGCGATCAAGGAAATGGATATAAATGAAAGTTTGGCAACTTGCTTATCCGCACAATTTACAGCACGTAAGCGCTCCCGATTTGAAGCTCACTTCGGATAAGGTGAAAGTAAAGATCACCAAAGCCCTACTCACCGAATCGGACGTAGCCGTCTATTCGGGTGCGATCAAGGTAAAATCCCCCTTCGTTTTGGGTCGCTTTGCCATCGGTCAAGTCACCGAAGCGAACGAGGACTCGTTCATCAAAAAGGGCGAACGAGTGTATTTGGCGGGCGTAACGGAGGACGAGTGCGCGGAAACGGGACTCAAAATCGCCGGCGAAACGGTAGACGGGTTCTATCGCGATTTCGTGCTCGCAGGCGTAGACGACGTATATCCCTTGCCCGCTTCCGTATCGGACGAGGCGGCGTTCTTGATAGACGCTATCGCGCTTGCCGAACGGGTGGTGGACGAAATGCAGATCACCGTCGGACAGCATATCCTGGTGCTGGGCGGCGGCTTGTACGCCAACGTGCTTTGCCAAATCCTCATCTATCATCGCGCCGTACCCATTCTCGCGGACAACAACGCCGAACGGCTTGCGCGCGCGAAAAAATGCGGCATCTATTATACCTTCCCCAACGACGAAACGCTTAGAAGCAACGTTTTAAGCGCAACGGGCGGCAAGTTCGCCGACGGCGCGGTGTATCTCACCTATTCCAACCGCAGCGAGCCGTCCATTATGTTTCCTCTCGTAAAACGGGACGCGTTCGTAGCCTTTTGCGCCCCCACGGGCAAGAGCCTGCACGTAAATTTGGAACACGCGCTCAAAAACAACGTAACGGTGAAAGGGATCACCGAAAGCCGCGAATTCGTATCCACGGCGATCAACCTGCTCGCGCAAAAAGCGGTCAACTATTCGGAATTTCCCTTTTCCAGCTACAAGGAAGAAAATCTTCCCGAGCTTATGGATAAATACGCGGCGCTCCTTGGCAGCGGCTCCAACTTACCCGAACAGTTCGATATCCTCAAATTCATCTTCTAACCGTTAAGGAATTACGACTATGCAACGAAAAATCTTGATCGCCTCCGATATCCACGGCTCGGCGTTTTGGTGTGAAAAGCTCCTTAACGCCTTCGAAAAGGAAAACGCGACCCGTTTGATCCTACTCGGCGACCTTCTCTACCACGGACCGCGCAACGACTTTCCCAAGGACTACGCGCCCAAAAGGGTATTTTCGATGCTCAACGGAGTGAAAGACAAGATCACCGCCGTTCGGGGAAATTGCGACAGCGAGGTAGACCAAATGGTCCTCGAATTTCCCTGTCTTGCCGATTACGCGCTGATCGACGACGACGGCAAAACGCTGTTTTTAACGCACGGGCATTTGTATAATGCGGAAAATCCGCCCCTTTTGCAAGAGGGCGATATCCTTTTCAACGGGCATTTCCACGCCCCCTGCCATCAAACGCTTCCAAGCGGCGGTATCTACGCCAATTGCGGCTCGACCGCGCTCCCCAAGGAGGGCACGCCCCACTCCTACCTGCTTTACGAGAACGGCAAGCTCACTTGGAAAAGCTTGGAAACGGACGAAATTTTCGATACTTTGACTTTATAAGGAGGCACTTATGAAAAAAGCACTCGTCGTGATCGATATGCAAAACGACTTTATCACGGGCAGCCTTGCCAACGCGGCGGCGCAAGCGATCGTCGCGCCCGTTATACGGCGGATCGATTGCTTCCGCGGCACGGTATTCGCCACGCGCGACACGCACGGAAAAAACTACCTTTCCACCCCCGAGGGCAAAAGCCTGCCCATCACCCATTGTATCAAGGATACGAACGGCTGGCAAATCCAAAAGGATATCGCGCACGCGCTCGAATTCAAGAACGCAACGATCGTCGATAAGCCCACCTTCGGCACGCTGGACTGGGATTTTCTCAAGGACTTTACGGAGGTAGAGCTCGTCGGCACCTGCACGGACATTTGCGTCGTGAGCAACGCCCTCATCTTAAAGGCGCTGTACCCCGAAATGCGCGTGAAAGTCAACGCGCCCCTTTGCGCCGGCACCTCCAAGCAAAACCACGAAGCGGCGCTACAGATCATGCGTTGCTGTCAAGTGGAGATCGTATCGTAAAAAAATAAAATATTTTTATCCTTTTTTCGTTCAAACGCTTGACGGCTATCGAAAAATGTGATAAGATATAAATAATTTCATAGGCACACAAACCGATGAGTAAGAGGAGTACCTTTGTTTAAGACGGCAAAGAGAGTCGCAGGCGGTGAGATCGCGATACGGACGGCAAACGGGAATGGACTTACGAGGGCGAACGAAAGCGGCGACGCAAGTAGCAATCGACGGGTAGCGCCCGTAACAGCGCGAAGCGTATGATCGTACGCGAGAAGGCGGACCTTTTAAGGTCAATTTGGGTGGCACCGCGGTAGAAACTATCGTCCCGAAGCACGGAACATATCCGTACTTCGGGCTTTTTTTACGGGAGGCAAGGCAAATGAAAACGAAATTAACCTTTCGATGGCGAAGCTTATCGAGCATAAGCCGTCAAAAAAATCATTAAAATAGAAAAGGAGTAAGATGATTATGAAACGAGAAATCCCCTATAAAATTTATTTAGACGAAAAGGAACTGCCGAAAAGCTGGCTGAACCTGCGCGCGTTTATGCAAAATAAGCCCGCGCCCTTATTAAACCCCCAAACCTTAAAGCCCATGACGCTGGAAGAGCTTTCGGGCGTATTTTGTACCGAGCTAGCCAAGCAAGAGCTGGACGATACTTCCCCCTATATCCCCATTCCCGACGAGGTACGCGATTTTTACAAAATGTACCGTCCCGCTCCCCTCGTTCGCGCGTACTGCTTGGAAAAGGCGCTCGGTACGCCCGCGAAGATCTATTATAAATTCGAGGGCAACAACACGAGCGGCAGCCACAAGCTCAACTCGGCGATCGCGCAAGCGTACTACGCCAAACGGCAGGGCTTGCAGGGCGTGACCACCGAAACGGGCGCAGGACAATGGGGTACGGCGCTCTCGATGGCTTGCTCGTATTTCGGGCTCGACTGCAAGGTGTATATGGTCAAGGTTTCCTACGAGCAAAAGCCGTTCAGAAGAGAAGTCATGCGTACCTACGGCGCGAACGTGACCCCCTCTCCCTCCAACACCACGAATATCGGTAGAAAGATCTTGGAGGAGTTCCCGAACACGACGGGCTCGCTCGGCTGCGCCATCTCCGAAGCGGTGGAAGTAGCCGTAAACACGGACGGCTACCGCTACGCGCTCGGCAGCGTACTCAACCAAGTACTGTTGCACCAATCGGTCATCGGCTTGGAAGCGAAAACGGCGATGGATAAATACGGCGTAAAGCCCGACGTCGTTATCGGTTGTGCCGGCGGCGGCTCCAACCTCGGCGGCTTGATCGCGCCCTTTATGGCGGAAAAATTGCAGGGCAAAGCGGATTACCGTTTTATCGCGGTAGAGCCCGCCTCCTGTCCCTCGCTCACGCGCGGCAAATACGCGTACGATTATTGCGATACGGGCAAGGTTTGTCCCTTGGCGAAAATGTATACCCTCGGCAGCGGCTTTATCCCCTCGGCAAACCACGCGGGCGGCTTGCGCTATCACGGTATGACCTCCACGCTTTCCGAATTGTACGCGCAAGGGCTTATGGAAGCGCGTTCGGTGGAGCAGACCTCCGTATTCGAAGCGGCGGAATACTTCGCACGGGTAGAGGGGATCCTCCCCGCCCCCGAATCCTCGCACGCGATCCGCGTCGCGATCGACGAAGCGAAAAAATGCAAGGAAACGGGCGAAGAAAAGACGATCCTGTTCGGCTTGACGGGCACGGGCTATTTCGATATGGTCGCGTACGAGAAATTCCACAACGGAGAAATGAGCGACTATATCCCCACCGAAGAGGATCTTGCCAAAGGCTTTGCGGGTATTCCCGATTTGAAGCTGTAATTTCCAAAAAGCACAAAAACGCTTGCGTTTCCCAACGCAAGCGTTTTTTATCGTTACAATTTATTTTTCGGACACACCTTGATACAAACGCCGCATACGCTTCCGCGCCCGATATCCTGGAAATGCTCCTTCATATACCTCGAACACTTTTCCGCGTCGAAGTTCCGCTCCCCGTCCGTCGTGGGCTTCTCCCCGAAGATCGCGCCGGCAGGGCAGGCGTTTTGACAAGCCGTGCACCCGCCGCAACCGTTCTCGAGCACGGGCAGCTCCCTTTGCACGGGCATATCGGTCAGCACCGTCGCAAGCCGCAGCTTGCTCCCGAACTCCGTCGATAAAAACAAACCGCTCTTCCCCACGAAGCCCAAGCCCGACAATACCGCCGCCGTCTTGTGCGGCAACACGCCGCGGTAGGGATCGTTCTTTCCGAGGCTTTGGCTCGCCGCGACGGGCAACGCCGCGTACCCTTTCCTTTCGATAGCGCGCGCCAGCCGAAAGGCGACCGTATCGAGCAAAGCGTTCGCCGTGCGGTAGTGCTGAAAATACACGAACGACGGCGCGTTTTCTATCGTGGCAAGCACCGCGTCCGACAGCTTCACGCCGATAGACAATGCGTAGGAAAACCCCTCCACGGGCGTATCCAACCGACAAAAACCGACGATATCCGCACCCCACTCAAGCGCCAACGCCTTTAACTCCGCTCGTATATCATTCATTCTTTTTCTCGGTATCCTCGGTATCTTCCGCCGCCGCTAGCGCTATCTCCGAGGTCTCCGCCGTTTCCGCCTGCGGCTCGTCCGCGCTTTCCGCCGCCAGAGCAGCTTTTTTCTTTCTCCAAGCGCTGAGCTCGGGAATGATATGCGGCAAAGATACGAGCGCAAAGAGCACGATCAAAATACCCAAATACAGCACCAAACGGATCCAAATGTTTTGGGGCAGGATATTCGCGATCGAATCCCCGTCCGTCGTTGCGGCGAGATACATAAAGTTCGCGCCCTCGATATTCAGGTTCGCGATAATGGCAAGCGTCGCCAACACCGCCAGCAGGGCAAAGGGCTTGTATACCTTGCGGTAATTCGCCTTAAACCCGTGCACGAACATCATATAGAATACCGCGAACACGGGCAGGGTATGCTCAAACCAAAATTGATAATACCGCGCGTAGGTGGGACCCGTGTACTCGATCACGGCAGGCGTAAAGAAAGGAATAACGCCCAGCGTAAGACATATGTAATAGCAAATATCGAAGATATGGCGACTCTTCTTCATCAGCATAAACGCCGCGAGATACGCCGACCATTCGCACACCTGCAACGGAAGCTTGGTGATCAACTGTTTGGGGGTACTGCTACCGCCGCTCCCTACGTACATAACTCGCCAATAATAAAAGCCCTCGTTGATGATCAACACGGCGGCGATGATAAAGCGAAGCGTTTCTTCCCCCTTCCAAGCCGCGATCCTTTCGCGGTAGCGGTAAACGAGCAAGATCGCCGCTACCAGCAGGATAATGGCAAGAAATGCCAAAAGGAAAAATAGTAAAAATCCTTCGTTTGGCTATACCCGAAAAACCCCTCGCTGTAAAACTCGTAAACGAAATCGGAATTCATAATGTACCTCTCTTGCTTTCCATTATATACCTTTTTGTTCAAATAGTCAACGACTTGGGCGAGGAAACGGCAAATTTTCACAATACGCTCATATGGGGACGACCGCATATATTATAAACGGACGCTTCCGTTTCCTATGCGGCGTTTTGCATACGAGGTCCCCTATCCACGCCCTGTCGAAACGTAGAAAAAACGGGCGAACGCGCCCGTTTGCCGTCGTATGCGGCACACCGCAACTGCGTATCTACGCAAGAAACGCAAACCGCCCTTTTTCGACGCCCGAATTTCGTCGTATGTCCCAACGGGCATATTTTATTTTCCTTTCCACGCAAGCGCGCACCGCGCCAACGCCGCCGCGCCGATATACAACGCCGATTCGTCGAATTTCACCTTGGGGTGATGCAGGGGATAGCGGTACCCCTTTCCCCGTTCGCCGGCGCAAAGCGCGATCATCACAGACGGTACCTCGCGACTGATATAGGCAAAATCCTCCGAACCGCCCATACCCCTTGCCCGTCCGCTAAATTGCTCGGAGGAAAAAATCTCCTTTTCCCCGAACAGCTCCTTCAGCTCCCTTTCCGCGAAAGCGCAAACGTGCTCGTCGTTCAAAAGAGCGGGACAACCGCTCGTAAATCGTAAACGCGCCCGTCCTTGCAGCGCCCTTGCAACGCCGCGCACGAGCTCTCCCATACGCGCCTTTATCTTAGCGCGAAGCTCTTCGTCGAACGCGCGCAAAGTACCCTCCGCCAAAGCGGTATCCGCGATAATATTTCCGCCCGTACCCGCATAAAGCGAGCCGACCGTCAGCACGACGGGGGAGGAGGCTGGGATTTCCCGTGCCGACAATTCCTGTAACGCCACGAGGATATGCGCGGCGATAAGCAGCGCGTCCACTCCGTTTTGCGGCGCGGAGCCGTGACAGCTCTTGCCCCGTACGCGAATTTGAAAATAATCGGCGGCAGGCGCGCTCACTCCCGCCGAAGACACGACGATCCTGCCGCTCTCCATCGGGGTATCCGTCATCACGTGCAGCATCATTGCCGCGCCCACCTCGGGCTCCTGCAATACCCCTGCCTCTATCGTATCCTTCGCCCCCTCCAACCGCTCCTCGGCAGGCTGAAACAAAAGCTTCACCGCGCCCCGCAATTCCCGTTCGCGCGCCTTTAACAGCTTTGCCGCCCCCAACAGGATAGCGGTATGCATATCGTGTCCGCAAGCGTGCATATTCCCCGTTTTACAGGCAAACGACAGCCCCGACTTCTCCGCTATGGGCAACGCGTCCGTATCCGCGCGAAGCAAAAACGCCCTATCCCCCTTGCCGATCACGGTCACTACGCCCGCTCTACCGCAATCCAGCGGCACGCAGCCCGTTTCCGTCAATTTTTTCTTAATAAATCCCACCGTTTGCGGGAGCTCGAAGCCCGTTTCCGCGTGCGCGTGCAACCAACGCCTGTTTTCCACCATTTCCGCTTGCAAGCCTTTCGCTTGCTCGATCAAACCTTTCATAGCTACAGTTTGACCGATCGCATATAAAAATAACCGCCCTTTGGCGGTTATTCTCCTCTCGCACCGAGAATATGTATACAGCGTAAGCGTTCGAAATAGTAGGCGGTAAGCGGCTTGCCGAACGCGTCGTTGGTATGCGCGGCGAGCAAAGGCACGCCGCGCGAAAACCCGACGACGACGGGCGTATGGTAAAAATCCCCCGTATCCCTGCCAAACTGCACGAAATCCCCGATCTCCAGCTCCGCTTGGGTAACGAGCGTGGCAAACGGACCTAAGGTAGAGCCGACCCCGTCCACGTTCTCCGTTAAAAAGCGATAAAAATACTCCACGCCCGTCCACGCGGCAGCGCGGCTACTTGCGGAGCGGTAATACCAACCGATATCGGGGGTAAAATTCATCACGCCGCAGCCGGCAAAGAGGCATTGTGAAGCGAAATTGGTACAATCGCCGCCGACGCGGTCGAAGTTATAATAGTGGGGATTGCGCGAAAACGCCCATCGCCTTGCATACGCCACGACGGCGTTCCTATCGTACGCGATATTTCTCATACTACAATATACGCGCGCGCCCACAAAAAAGTGAAAGAACGGCTATTCGCCGTCCCTATTTTGGTGGAGCCAAGGGGAGTCGAACCCCTGACCTTTTGAATGCCATTCAAACGCGCTACCAACTGCGCTATGACCCCGACTGCTTCTATTATACCCGAAAACGCCAAACCCCGTCAACGATTTTTTAACCCCTTTTGCAAAATTTTTTTACGATATGCAAAAAGCACCTATGAACCTTTCTTTTTTTAGGGGCGTAAGTTAAGAAAAACGCTTGACTGCCGCTTGCAAATATGGTAAACTATACTCGTCACACAGCTGAATAATTTTTTCTTTTTTTACACAGGGTACAATTATGCGAATTTGTACTTCTTTTCTCTGTGTAAAAGAGCTGTGTGACAACAAGTGAGGTACATTTCGGGGTGTGCTTTGCTTGCAAGGCACACTTTTTTTATTCCCGACCTCCACTAGCCAAATACCTTTCTCACGGGTCGCGAAAACGGTAAAGGAAACATAGGGCAAAACCTTATGTTTCCTTTATCATAAATAAAACGGCTTACATGAGCGACACGATATATATAATCAAGCCGAAATGACGTCCCAAGCCCGTCTCTTGAAAAAAACAAAAAACGCCCGTCGGGCGTTTTTTGTTTTTGGTGGAGACAACAGGACTTGAACCTGTGACCTCTCGCATGTGAAGCGAGCGCTCTAACCAACTGAGACTATGCCTCCAAAGCAACTATGCCTATTATAGCACCGTCCAAGGCAAATGTCAATCGCTTTTTATCGCATTTTTCTATTTTTTCAAAAATACGGAACGGCAATTTTTGCTCGCCGTTCCTTTTTTCGTTTATTCGTATTCCTCAAAGCTCCGCCGCTGTCCCCCGTCGTAGGGCATACCGCCGTGCGGAGACGGTGAACAGCCGCCGTCCATAGGCGTACCCGTCGGCGCGTGCATACCCGTATCGCCTCCCCGTTTACCGCCCCGTTTGCGCGGCAAGCCTACGTTGACGAGAATGACGTCCTCCCCGATCTTCACGATATTCCTAAGCTCGATAAACAGTCCGTTTTTCTTAAACCCAAACCCGTGCCCGTTGGGCGCGACGATCCCCAACCACCTGTTTTCGGGATAGCAAAACACCAAATCGCACACCTTTCCCAGCTTCCTGCCGTCCTGCGTATTCACGACCTCTTTCGTTTTAAGCTCCGAAAAACTCATTTCCATACGACCACCGCCTTAAAAAAACTCCACTAACAATATATGCACGCGCAAGAAAAAAGTTTCCGCGAGGTATAAACCCCGCCGTCCTTGGCAATACTCGTAACACAGTAGAAGAAACGGAACGCCGATTTTTCTCCCTACATATAATATAGCAAGGGAGTTGTTCGGTTTTCAAAAGAGGTGTGTTATGAACGTAAAACGCGGCGAGCTTTATTATGCGGATTTATCCCCCGTAGTGGGTAGCGAGCAGGGCGGCATACGCCCCGTACTCGTCGTACAAAACGACGTCGGCAATAAATATTCCCCCACCATTATCGCCGCCGCCGTAACCAGCAAGATCAATAAGGCAAAGCTCCCCACCCATATCGAGCTACCCTCGGCGTACGGTCTTGCCAAGGACAGCGTGATCCTACTCGAACAGATTCGCACCCTCGATAAACGCCGCTTAAAAGAACGCATCGGCGAGCTTCCCCCCTCCACTATGCTCCGCGTCAACCGCGCTATTTTGATCAGCCTCGGCTTCCCCGTCAATCAATGATCGAACCAAAACGCCACAACCTCCCCCCGTTAGCCAAAAACGCCCAAATTCCGCGGCGTTTTTTCTTTTATAATGAATACTCGAAAAACGGAGGTCGTTATGAAAATCAAAACCGCGGATCATTCCCGTATCCTTTTATACATACTCTTTTTTGCCGCCCTGCTTTGCTTGCGCTTTACGCTCGCAAACGGCGAGCCCGTCGGACTCGCCCTCGTCTACGCTATGGGCAGCGTCGGACTTTCCCCCTTGCTCGCCTCCCTCGGCTACTTTCTCACCTCGCTCGTCGGCGGTAGCGTTCGAGATATCTTGCTTTACGCCCTCCAAGGCGTTTTTCTCTCGATCGGCTTTTTGATCCGCGCGCACCTGAAAAAAGCCGACCTGCCCGCGCAGGGCTTACCTCCCCTCGTAAGCTTGGCGCTCGCCCTCGCCTCGTTCGCCGCGTTCGCTCCCTTTACCCCCTACGTACTCCCCTTCGCCTTCCTAAACGGCACCGTCCCTCAAAAAATACTCCTCGCCGCGGCGATCTTCCTGCTCGCCGCCGTCTTTTCCGTAGCCGTCGGCGCTCTACTCAAAAAAGTGCTCAAATGCCGATTAAAGGACGCCGAGATCGTCTTTTGCGTACTGTTTTTCGTCACCGTAGGCGTAGGCGTGTGCCGTTTCTTGGGCGTGAACGCGTACATGGGTATCGCGTTTTTCGCCTTACTTCTCTTTGCCTGTGCGACCAAGGACGCAACCACGCTCGTTTGCGCCTTTGCGCTCAGCCTGCCCCTGCTCCTCACCTTCGGACTTTCCCCCGAACGCTTTTTCGTCTACGGCGTAGCCGTCGCGCTGTTTATCAAATCGGGTCGGCTTGCCGCCGCCTGCGCGCTTCTTGCCGTGTTCTTCGCCTACGGCTACGCGGACGGACTGTATTCCTACGCCGCCGCAAGCCTCGTCCCGTCCATTCTTTCGGCGGTGCTTCCGGCGCTCTTTTTCGTGCTGATCCCCACGCCTCTTATCCGTGAGCTGGAAAATAAGCTCTTATTCTACCGCGAAAAACACCTTTCGCGCGTAGCCATCAATCGCAACCGCGCCGCGATCGGGCAACAGCTTTTCGAGATCTCGGCGGTGTTCCGCGAGATCCAAACCACCTTTTCCACCCTCGGTACGACGGAAGCGGAGGACGGCGCAAAGGAATATATCCGCGCCTGTATCGTCGAGGAAACCTGCCGCACGTGCCCGCAATACCGCGCCTGCGCGAGAAAGGGCGCGATAAACGAGCTGACCAAGCTCGTCGAGATCGGCTGCCAAAAGGGCAAGGCGAGCCTGATCGACCTGCCGCGCGCCGTATCGGACGCGTGCGTAAACCAAAGCGGTATCCTCTACGCCGTCAACCGTCAGATCGGGGATTATAAACGGTATATGACGGAAACGGAAAACGCCGCTTCGGGCAGGACCCTCCTTGCCAACCAAGCGCAGGGCGTAAGCGAGATTTTGCGCGACCTTGCCTTGGAGCAAAGCGAGCCGCTCCGTATCTATACGGACAAGGAGCGCGCGCTCAATATCGCCCTCCTCGGCGTGGGCATCGTTTGCTCGGAGGTGCTCGTCTACGGCGACGAGGACAACCCCACCCTTTCCCTCGTCACCTACGGTAGAGCGGACGTAAAAAAGATCGCCGCCGTAGCCTCCCACTCGTTCGGAACGGAAATGACCATTTCCAAACGCCTGACGCTCGGCAGCGATAAATTTTGTTGCGTGCTCCGTAAAAAACCGCGCTTCGACGCCGCGTTCGGCGTTGCGACCACGCGCAAAACGGGAGAATCGGCAAGCGGCGACACCCACTCGGTTATCAAGATCGACGAACGGCGGTTTATGGTCGCCCTCTCCGACGGTATGGGCAGCGGCGAATACGCGCGCCGCATTTCCGAAAGCACTATTTCCCTTTTAGAGAGCTTCTACCGCGCCAAAATGCCCGCCGACACCGTGCTTACCACGGTGAATAAGCTCCTCACCTTTAATAAGGAAGAAAGCTTCGCCTGCGTGGATATCGCCGTCGTGGACTTGGACGACGGCACGGCGGATATCGTCAAGATCGGCTCGCCCGTCGGCTTTATCCTGTCGGGCAATACCGTCAAGATCCTGGAAAACGGCACCCTGCCCTTGGGCATACTCGATTCCCTGCACCCCACCGCGGCGACCTACGAGCTTTCGGAAAACGATATCCTGCTCTTTTTAAGCGACGGTATCACGGGCGCGTTCGGCTCCACGACCGATTTGTACGATATTCTCAAAAGTATCCCCGTCCATAATCCCCAACAGCTCGCCGACCTGCTTTTACAGCAAGCCTTGACCGCCTACGGCGGCGTAGCCAAGGACGATATGACCGCCGTCGCCGTCCGCCTTTTCAAAGCGGCTTAAACGCCGTCAACGGCAAAGAAATATCCTATCTATAAAATCCTCTCCCCCGTTCTCCGCCTCGTACAGCTTCCGAAGAAAGGTAAACGCCTGCATTTTATAAACGCTTTGTAGATGAAGCACGTAATACAGTATCTTTAGATCGATATAGTCCAACCCCTGCAAGCATTCCAAAAGCTCCTCCCTCGCCCAAAGCATATCCTCTTTGGTAAACTCCCGACCGCGCCTTGCGCGATACTTGCCGATCGTTTCGTCCACCCCGTCGAAAAATTCCGCCAGCTTCGGTATCTCAAAAAGCCTTTTTTCCATATTTTTTACTCCCG
>JAFURP010000025.1 GCA_017471785.1 Clostridia bacterium
AAATCCGTTTGCGGCTTAAAGGAATGAAAAAACGGGGTCGCTCGGCGCGAGCGTTTGGCTCGCGTCGGGGACCTTCCGCAAGGGTGCGGAAAAAGGAGTATTATGATTCGGGTTTTGTATTTGGTAATTGCGATCTTGGCGTTTATTGAATTATATTCGCTCGGGGTTGCGTGTTTGGCGAAAAGGTTGGGCGAGGAGGATTACAAGCTTTGTTTTATTCCCTTTTACGCTTTTTACGTCGTAAACCGTATTACGGGCGGATTTAACGTTTTGACGATCCCCGTGAAAAAGTATCACGGTATGATGGCGATCGTCGCCGTTTTGAGCGTATTCGCTACCTTGTACGCGTGTTGGGGGGATAGCCGTTTGCCTGCGGAGTCCGCTCCCTCGCTTTGGCAGATCATGGGCGTCGTTTTGGTGCTTTGCGCGCTGCTGTTTTGGCTTTCCATTTTCAATTCGTCCACTAAAATTTACCGCCGATTTAACGTAAAGAGGGATAAGCTTGCGCTTTTGCTTACCGCTTTCGTGATCACGGTGCCCGTTTTGTATGCGTACTATGCAAAGAAGAACGAGCCGCGCGCGCTCAAGGATATGTATTGAGGAATAGTCTTATGAAATTAAAGGATATTTATATCAGAGATCCGTTCGTGTTGGTAGAGGACGGAAGGTATTATTTGTACGGCTCGACCGATCCGCAAACGTGGAAGGGGAAAGCCGACGGCTTCAAGGCGTACGTATCGGACGATCTTGAAAATTTTGAAGAACACGTGATTTTTGAAAATTCGGACGATTTTTGGGCGGAGGAGCAGTTTTGGGCGCCCGAGGTCCATAAATATAACGGGAAATACTATTTGTTCGCGGCGTTTTCCAAGGGGGATAACGTGAGAAGATGTCAAATTCTTTCCTCCTCTTCGCCTTTGGGACCGTTCGCGCCGCACGGGGGATTGTTGTTCCCCAACGAAACGAGTAATCTCGACGCGACCTTTTACTGTGAGAACGGCAAGAGATACACCGTTTTTTGCCGCGAGTGGACGGATATCAAGGTGGGGGAAATGTGCCTTGCCGAGCTGGACGAAAGCTTGTGCGTGGTGGGAGAGATCAAAACGCTCTTTAAGGCGAACGAAGCGCCTTGGGTGGTGGAGGTCGAGCCTGAATGTTACGTGACGGACGGGCCGTTTATCCGTAAAAACTCCAAGGGAGAATACGTGATGCTTTGGTCGAGCCACGGGAAGGAGGGGTACGCGATGGGTATGGCGGTTGCCGATAGGCTGGACGGGAAGTGGCGGCATATCGAAAAGCCGCTCGTTTCCTCCAACGGCGGACACGGTATGATCTTCGAAAAGGACGGAAGGCTGTACGCAAGCTATCATATGCCCAACGATCCGCATATGGACGAGCGCGCGCATTTCGTAGAGATAGAAGAGGTAGACGGGATTTTTAGAGTGAAATAAAAGCTTCGTTTTCGTGAAATGCCGCCTGCGGCGGCGTTGTGATAAGTTAAAAAGTGTAAAAAGGAGAAAGATATGAGATTTTTGAAAAGGGTGGGGAGAGTGTTTGCCGTGGCGTTGAGCCTGTGTATTCCGTTTACCGCCGTGGCGTGTAAGGACGAGGAGGAGGCGGGCGTAACGCCTACGTATATCGAAACCCCTGCCGCGCCCCAATACGCGGAGATTTCCGAGGAGGTCTTGAGCAATACGGATATTTATAAGACCTTTTATTTCGACGCGGAGGACGGCGAGGACGCAAACAGCGGTTTGCATATGGATATGCCCAAAAAATCGCTTTCGGAAATTCCCGAAATTATCGACGAATTTGCGGACAGATACGCCATTCGTATCCTCTTAAAGCGCGGTACGACGTTTAACGAAAACGTAAAGCTTACGGGCTATACCGCGACGGCGGAGCATCCCTTTATCGTGGACGCGTACGGCGAGGGGAACGAATATCCCGTTATCTACGGCAACGGGACCAATTCTTCGAGCGATTCCGAGCTGGGTAAGGCGAACGTATTGCATTTGGAAGAGGCGAATACGCGTATTTTGAATATCGAGATCACGGGTCCCGACTGTACGAGGGGGATATATATCTTCCCGCGCAAGGGCGGTATCTTTGAAAATATCGTCGTGGACGGGTGCTACGTGCATAACGTAAACTGGAACTGGGTGTACGGTACCGAGCCGGACGCGACCAACCCCGACGACATCGATCCCGAGGTGGTCACGCCCTCGGCGGATTCGGGTACGAACCGTTTCCGTCGGTTGTACGGCGGCATTTGTATCTTTACGGGCGATCTGACCAACTCCGTGGGCGCGCCCGTGACCTTCCGCAATATGTGGATCACCGACAATAAGGTGGAAGAGGTCGCGCACCTCGGTATCAACTTCTATAACTATTGGGTAAACCGCCCGGGAGTCGGGTACGGCTATAATAAGTATGTGGACGATACGACCGATCATAACGATTATAAAACGGGGGTCGGATATTTCCCGATGGAGAATATCGTGGTTACGGGCAACTATACCAACTGCGTGGGCGGCGACGGTATCGTCGTTGCGGGTGCGGATAACGTGTGGCTGGAGCGTAATACGAGCTATAAGTCCAACTATTTGGGACGCGCGGGCTTTTGGAACGGCGG
Source organism: Clostridia bacterium (assembly GCA_017471785.1). Taxonomy (GTDB): domain Bacteria; phylum Bacillota; class Clostridia; order Christensenellales; family Borkfalkiaceae; genus Scatosoma. The sequence goes on from JAFURP010000025.1 coordinate 2,636, forward strand.
TATTTGGGTGCATAACGTAAGGACGGGGTATTATCAATACAACGAGGCGGGGTATACCTATCTTCGTCACGGCTCGTCCGACGGCGAGGGCTTCGATATCGACAACACCTGCGAGAACGTGTATATGCAATATAACTACGGACACCATAACGAGGGCGGCGGGCTCTTGCTTTGTAACTTGGAAACGGCTATGCTCAAATTCAACGGCGACGGTGCGCCTGCGACCGAGCGGCTGGAAAATTATTGGGGTAATTGGAAGAGCAACTACGTGCGGAATAACGTGTTCGTGAACAACGGGTACGTGTTCAACGACAAGGACGACGCGAATCATCACTCGGCGTTCGTGACCATTGCGCGTAAGGTAAACGACGTGACGTTCGAAAACAATACCGTCGTTATCCGCGGGGATATTTACAATCAACATATTATCGACTGCGAGGATAACGTGGTTGCGGAAGGGCACGTATATAGAAATAATATTTTCTATTGCGTAGACGCGAGCGCAGAGCCTATTTTCGATTTGGGTACGATCAAAAATCCCGTATTCGAAAACAACCTTTATTATAACGTTAAGAACGGCGACGAGCTGTATAGCGAGCTGAATTTCTCGGCGGATACCAAGGCGATCTTGGACGTCGATCCGCAGATCGAGCTGCCCGCGGACGGTAATTATTCCGGATACGAGAAGGCGTTCCTTTTCGCCGCGAAAAACGACGTGATCTATTCTAAGGGCGTTGCTATTGCTACTATGATGAAATACGATATCATGGGCAACGACGCTACGCAAAATTTCTATATCGGCGCGTTTGCCAAAAAAGCTTGAGGACGGTGCTTTCTTATGATGGAATATAAAAAAGGCGAGGGTTGGATCTTAACCGGCGAGGATAAGATCGATTTGTTCGAGGGGGAAAGCGTACGCGAAAGGATCACGCACGCACCCGATTATCCTACGGTGGATACCTCCGCGTATACCGATTATTATTTCGATTCGGCGGACGGCTACGACGAATTCGACGGCTTGACGCCGCTGACGGCGAAAAAGTCTATTCAGGAGGCGGAGCGCATTTGCCGCGAGGTCAAAGCGGGAGATAGGGTGCGCCTGCTCTTCAAAAGGGGCTGTACGTTCGTGGGGAATTTCACGATCAAAGGGGGCGAGCCCTCCGACGAGTTTCCCCTGATCTTGGACGCGTACGGCGAGGGCGAGGGATATCCCGTGTTTTACGGGGACGATTCCGTCGTCAAGGTGAACGTTTCGAATATCCGTTTGTATAATTTGGAGGTGACGGGACCGACGGCGTATCGCGGTATCCACGTTCTGCCCGATAAAAAGGGCGCAATGAAAAATATCGTGGTGGAGAGCTGCTTCGTACACGATATCAACTGGAATTGGGTATATCCCACCGAGCCGAAGGACACCTGTCCCGACGATATCGACGTGGAAGTGGTTTGCCCCCATTTCCATAAGGACGGCAAGACGTTGGGGAGATATTGGTATCGGTATTTCGGCGGTATCATCTTCCACAACGAGATCGGACCCAGCTGGTTTGAAAATATTTGGGTGCTGAAAAACGTGGTGAAGAACGTGGCGAGAACGGGTATGACCATCTACAATAAGTGGGTGGATAAGCCCGGGGTAGGCTACGGCTACAATACTTGGATGGGCTACGATTTTACCGATAACGACGTGGAGACGGGCTTGGGGTATTTCGTCAGCAAGAATATTTATTGGAACGATAACTACGTGGAATGTGCCGGCGGCGACGGATTCGTCGTAAGCTCGGCGGAAAACGTGTTCGTAGAGCGCAACAAGACCTATTATTCCAACCTTTTGGGCAGGACGGGGTACTGGAACGGCGGACTTTGGGTGTATAACGTAAAGGACGCGATCTTCCAATACAACGAGGCGGCGTATACGTGGATGCGCCACGGCTCGGAGGATTCGGAGGGCTTCGATATCGACAACGCGTGCGTGGACCTTATCGTACAGCATAACTATTCCCACCACAACGAGGGCGGCGGTATCCTCTTTTGCAATCTTGCGACGCCCGTCGTGGAACGCGAAAAGGACGGTACGCCCAAGGCGGTGGACGAAAAGGGCGAGCCGATCGAAGAAAAGGTCACGGGCAGGTGGTTTAGGAATATCGTCCGTAACAACGTGTTCTACGAAAACGGCAACCCGAGGGACGTGGTGCGCTCGGGCTTGATCACGATCGCGAGAGAGACCGATCACGTGCTCGTGTATAACAATACCGTGGTGCTCCGCGACGATATCGACGGACAAAGCGTGATCCACACGGAGGACGAATCCACCTACTGCTACAACAACGTGTATGCGAACAACGTGTTCTACGCGCCGAAAAAGACAGGCGCGAGGTTTACCGTCAAGATGATGAAAAATTCGCAGTTTATCAATAACCTCTATTATAATATGGACGGGCAAGCGGAGGCGCTCGGGGACGAAGCGGCGATCGTGGGCGTTGACCCTTTGATCACGCCCCCGAAGGATTGCTTGGGTATCGATAAGATGCAGGCGTTTGCGCTTGGGAACAAAGAGGTGCTGGTAAAGGGTAAGGAGATCAAGAAGGCGTCCGAAACGGACGGGGTAGGCAACGAAAATAAGAGCGCTTATCTCGGCGCGATTTGTAAATGATCGCAAAAAGGAGAACAGTGATGAAGAGAAAAATTTGGATTTGGCTCACGACGTGTCTTTGCGCGGTATGCTTGGCGCTTGGAGTGGGTTGCAGTAAGGAAAGCTTGCAGCTGAATAAAACTTCGCTTGCACTCAATTTGTACGACGAGGTGCTATTGACCGTCGAGAGCGACGAGGTGGCTGAATGGTCGTCCTCCGACGAGGAGATCGTAAAAGTAAGCGCGGACGGCTTGGTCATGGCGCAGGGCGTGAAGGGCGAAGCGACGATCACGGTAAAGACCGAGTCGGGCAAGGCGAAGTGTGAAGTTACCGTGCGCGACCGCTTTATCGAGCCTGCTTTGGAAACGGAGGACGCGCGCGCGTTCGTCAACGGGCTTAGCGACGCGAAGGTGCTCGTTAACTATAACGACGTTTTGTATACGCCCGACAGCGTGAGCCTGTTTTCCGCAGACGAGACGATCGTTACCGTGGAAAACGGAAGATTGAAGGGCTTGCAAGAGGGGGAAACGGAGATCGCGGTGGAGGCGACTTGGAAAAAGTGGACGGCGTCCGATACGGTAAAGGTCACCGTGTACGGGGAAAAGGTGATGTTCCTCGAGGAAGAGGAGATCAGTATTTTCGACGTGCCCGACGGTACGCTTGCCAAGCGTAATTCGTATACCGTAACGCCCGAAGTATTCGTGCAGGGCGCGTTGCAGGAGGGTAGCGTTACCCTTACGCAAACGAGCGGCGACGTGAATAGCGTGACGATCACGGGCAACACCGTGAAGGTGGCGGAAAATTATACGCCCGATACGGACGGGGAGCAGGTGGCGATCACCGTTGAGACCTCGGTCGCGGGCGTGGAGGCGAAAACGCTTACCGTGAACGTGATGCCCAACTATATCGTGGTGGATCCGCTCGACGAGCTGGTGGATACCAAAAAAGCGGACGTAAAGGTGAAGGCGTACGAGGGAACGGACGAGAACATTACGGAAAACGGCACGAGAGAGGGCATTGCCGATTATACTATTTCGAACGTGAAAGCCAACCAAAACGTTTCGAATAATGCTTGGGCGCATTGGAACACCCGTTTGGAGCTGATGTCCACGAGAACGACGAACGGTCATACGAAGTACGACAGCTTGAAGGAAAACGGATATAAGATGGTTTCGTTCGACGTGTACTATACGAACGCGAACGGCGCGGACAGCTTGCACGGTATGTTCTTCGGTATGAACGGTTGCAGCTCGTATTTCCGTACGGATAGCCAAAACAACCGCGACGATATGTTTATCGTAAACGCGGCGGGCGAAATCACCAACACGCTCAAAGCAAACGAATGGCAAACGGTATATTTGGATATAGAAAAGCTGGCGGTGGCGAGCTTGACGGCGGGCAAAGAGGATTGCAATATCTTTATCGCCTGCAACTACGTAAACAACGTCGCCTATATCGACGATCTGCGGTATTGGTTCGATACCACGATTATCAATTCCCGTGTAGGCACGGATAAGGATATGCGGGATATGGCGGCGCGCACGCTGACGCAGGATAGCCAAAACGCGGCGAAGTACGCGGCGCAGGCGAACGAATTTATCGCGTTCGCTCCCAACGCATACGTTGAATTTAAGGCGGTCGAAAACGGCGAGGGCGAATATAAGTACGATAACGCGGGCGCGAAAGCGTTTGAGATCGAAACGAAGAGCAAGCTCAACGCCTACAACGATTTGAATGGGAACGCGGTCAAGGAGGGGTATCGATATATTACCTTCGATCTGAAGGTGGAAAGCGGCGAGAATTTGCTTGCGCCCAAGCTTTCCTATTACGATTTGTATAAGCAAAGCACGTATGCCTTTACCCTCCAAGCGGACGAAAAGGTGCAATCCACCTGCTTGCGATTGTTCCAAGGCGGTAAGGAAATTTACCAATTCGAAACGGATACTTGGATCACCGTTGCGCTCCGTATCGACGGTAAGGCGAAAGAGAATTTCTATTTGACGGCGAAGAAGGATTTCGGCTCGAATCTCGAGGAGACGGAAGACGATAAAACCTCCGTGTTCTATTTGAAGAATACGAATTATTACAAGGACGATTCGTATATAAACGAGTATGCGTATAACGATCTGCTCCGCGCGAGCTTCGACGGCTTGGACAGATTCTATTACGTAAACGATACGCTGGATCTGCGCGAGGTATTGGACGTGCGCTTTGGCGGCGAGAAGATCTCCGATTACGAGATCGTCGAGTGCGGTGAAACGTCGGTCAATTCGTACGCGGACGGCGTGATCACGGTGACGGCGCTCGGTACGGGTACCGTTACGGTTGGTTTGGAAAGGACGGTGGACGGCGTAACGCATCCTTATACGGTTACGTTTACCCTTAACGTCGTACCCGACAGCCGCGTGGAGTTGAAATACGACAGCGTGGAATTGTATAGCGGCGCGGGCGAGTACGGTTTGGAAAAGGCGCGCGAGCTTTCGGTGAAGATGTACGAAAACCAAGTGCAGCTCGGAAGCGATAGAGAAAGGTACGAGATCGTTTCGGGCGCCGAGTATATCACGCTGGAAAACGGTAGGGTGGCGGCGAAGGCGAACGCGGTCGGCGAGGCTTGCGTGCGCGTTTGGTTTGAAACGACGGGCGGCGAGGTGATCGACGAGGATACGATCCAAATCGTTACGTTCGACACGTTCAGAAGTCGCGGCAACGACGAATTCGTTTGGGGGAACCGTGTGGATGAGAATATCACCTACGGCGAAGCGGACGAAACGGTCGGCGGAAGAACGGGCGCTTATAAGTATTACGCGGCGAATGCGAACGCTTCGTGGAACGATCGGTTGATGATCTACGAAACGGGGCATAAGCTGGGCGAGGCTGCGCACGAGGCTATCGTTGCGCCCTACGGCAGCGCTACGGCAGCGTTCAATAACCTGACCCAAAAGAGTATTGCGTACATCACGTTCGATATGTATCTTACCGTCGGTTCGCTGATGCGCGTCAACGCGCTCGAAAATACGGGCGTGAAGGACCAAAGAAATTACTATCAAGCAGGCAGTAAGGTCGGCGAGGTACAGCCGAGCTATTACAACGATAATATCGGCTTGTATAACGGCAGTAGAGCGTTAAAGAAAGGCGAAACGATTGCGGCGAATACTTGGTATACCGTCGTGGTCGATTATAAGACGGCGGTGCTGAAAGAAGGCTGGGCGGCGTTGCATCTTTCGGGCGGCGGCACGGTGTATTTGGATAACGTGCGGTATTATCACGACGAGAGCTGGATGCTCGACTTTGCGGCGGACGAGGCGCTCGTTTTGGCGGCTGCAATTGAAGAAAAATGCTACGCGGGCGAATCGATGGCGCTTGCGGATATCGCGACGGCGACCTATCTTAAGCAAGAGGTAGGCGAGGGCGTAGGCGAATGGACGGTCGCTTTCGGCGATGCGACGGTGGCGAGCTACGACGCGGAAAAGAAAACGATCAACTTCTTGAAGGCGGGCGTAACGAGCCTTACCGTAACGGTTGAGTTGAACGGTAAGACGGCGAGCAAGGAGCTCGAGCTGACCGTCAAGCCCGCGAACAGGATCGAGCTTGTAAAGGAGGTTTACGAGCTTTGGGATAATAGCGTGGTGAGCGGCGAGGATTTCCCTGCCGAAACGGATATTTTGGCGAACGTGAAGATAGACAACGACGTCGTGGACGACGCGCGCTTTACCGTTCTCGGCTACGACGGCGACGATATCGTGGAGCTCGTAGACGGCTTGACCTTGCGCGCAAAGGCGCAGGGTACGGCGATCGTGACCATTGCGTACGAGGAGGACGAGAGCGTTACGACGGAGATCACCGTGCGCGTGTACGGCTCGTATAAGCAAGAGGACGGCGGAGAGCTGATGATGGCAAGAACGGTTGACGCGACGTACGAGCCCGTTTCGGGCGAAGTGTACGGGCGTACGGGCGTGTACGCATATACCGATTCGAGTATTACGGAGTGGAGCGATACCCTTGTCGTGAAAGAATCGGCGCACCCGTTCGGCGTGGCGAACGGCGCGATCCCCAACGTCAATTCGACGACGGCTTATCAAAATATGACGGATAAGAATTACGATTACGTGGCGATCGACGTGTGCCTCACCTCGGGCGCGTTGTTGAGGGTAACGTCGATGAACGCTACTTCCGATCAAAAGGCGACGAGAAGAGATTACTACGTGGGCAAAACGCTGGAGGAGATGGCGGCGGAAAGCACCGAGGCGAACAACGATCTGATCTCCATTTATCACCGCGGCGTAGCGCTTAAGGAAACCGATTATATTTTCGCGAATAGATGGTATACCGTTATCGTTGATCGCGTAAATTCGCAAGCGCCTGCGGATAACGACGTTTGGTCGGCTATCTGCTTCAGCGGTACGGGCGGTACGGTGTACTTCGATACGGTGCGCTACTATTTCGACGATAGCTGTTACGAGGAAAACACCTACGCGCAAAAGACGGATCACGTAGGCTACGACGGTAGCGAGCTCGTGCCGGCGAGCGCGTTGGCGACGACCTCGTCCTATGAAAAGGTGACTACGGGTACGTACGCAGGTAAGTACAAATTTACGGCGAACGGCGCCGCTTGGGCGGATAAGATCGGCGTATACGAAACCAACCATAACCAAACGAAAGCGTATAACGACGCGGTGTGGGCGAGAAAGAATATGCTTGCCAAGAATTACAAGTTCGTTACCTTCGATATTTGCGTAGAGCAAGGCGGCGTGGTCATTTGCGCGCCCAACTACACGGTATCGGGCACGACGTATACTTGGGTAGGACAATCGAATATCAAGCTCAACGACGATAATTCGATCGGAACGGGCAATCCGTACGTTACGCTTTACGACGGGAACGGCAACGAGGTCACGGGTACGTTCCAGGATAACGTTTGGTATACGGTGCTCGTCGAATACGTCGTAGATCCTGCCGACGCCGCCGGCGCGCATTGGGCGGGCATCGATATCGGCAACCTCGTTGCGGGTACGGTGGCGTATTTCGACAACGTGCGGTATTACGGCGAAAATCCGTTTGTAACGGCTTAAAGAAAATAATATATAAGGAGAATAAACAGGATGAAAAAATTTGGCAGAATATTGAGCGTGGCGCTCGCTTCGTTGACGGTGTTCGGTCTCGCGGCTTGCGGTGATCAACAGGAGGGTACGGACGGCGCGACCGAAATTACCATTTGGACGGGCGGCTCGAGCGAATATCAAATGAAAAAAGGCTCGAAAGAGGAGGAGGTCTACAAGTACGTTGAGGACCTGTACTACGAACAAATGGGCGAAAAGATCAAGTTCAACGTGCAACTGATGGGGCAAACGATGAAAAGCAGTATGACGACCCAAGTGCAAGAGGGTACGATTGATATCGTTATGAGCCACGTGGGCGGCGGCGACGGCTTGGACGATTGGTTCTTGGGACAAAATACCGTAATGTATCGCGATCTGCGTACCGATTTCACCCGCTATAAAAATCTCGGCAAGTGGATGACTTGGACGGACCCCAACCCCGACGTTGCGGAGGCGGATAAGCTCACGATCGACGCGCTGGATAGGGTGACGGATAAAGAGGGCAAGATCATCGGTATCCCCTCCGTTATCACGCCGTATAAGTTCGGTATTTTGGTGAGAAAGGACTGGATGGAGGCTTGCGGTTATACCGACGACGAAGCGAAAGCGACGGCGGATAGCTTGACGCTCGTCAACGATTACGAGGAATTCGAGGAGATGGCGCTGGCTATGAAGTCCGCGAAAAATCTCAACCACGTAATTTCGGGCGCGATCTACGAGGTGGAAAAGACGGGGCTTTTGGGCGCGTACGGTTTGGACGCGGGGTATTATACCTATACGAAAGCGAAGGACGGTAATTCGGACGTGATGGGGTACGGCGCGTTGCTCAATCCCGAATACGCGAAGGTGCTGGAGGTGGAATCCCGTTGGATACACGAGGGATTGCTGAAAAAATCGCCCGACGCGACCAAGGTAAACGATTACGAGGCGGAATTTATCGCGGGCAGTACGGGCGTATTCCTGCAAAACGGTACGATCGAGCATTTGATCGAGGTGGCGCGCGCTTGTAAGGTGCAAAATCCCGAGGCGGAATTTACCGTGCTTTGCGGTTTGACTAAGGACGACGAGTCTACGGCGAAAGGGAATATGAGAAACTCGGTGAGTACGTTTATGGCGTCCATCACCAAGAATACTCCCGACGCGACCGCTATTTTGACCTTCTTGAACTGGGTATACAGCAGCGAGGATATTTATAATATTTGCCGTTACGGTATAGAGGGCGTGCATTGGATCGACAACGGCGACGGCACGTATTCCTATCCCGAGGGATATTCCTATCACAACAAGCCGTATTCGGGCGTTTTGACGATCGTCGAAAACCAAGCAATCTCCAATTTGCAATACAAAGAATTTACCGATACGGAAAAGAGCTGGATATCCAAGGTGCGTAAGGCGGAAAATTATATCGTCAACGACACCGTGGATTACCTGTTGTTCGTAAAGGATAAGACCAAGAGAGATCTTCACTTTGCAAACGTACAGGCGATGTCCGATTTCAGTCAGGCGGTGTGGAACGCTTCTGGTTTATACGAAAGCGCGCCGTTCTCGACGTCGAACGCGGCGCATATGGCGGAGTTCAACAAGGCGCAAAGCGATTATAAGAGCGCAAGTGATTACTCGATCGCTTTGTACGAGGATTATCAATTCTTTATCAATCAAAAGGCGCAGGAAAACGAGTAAGCATCGTTGTATAGGGTTGCCCCCGAAAGCTTCGGCTTTCGGGGGATTTTTTGGCGTTCGTCGCATAAAAGGGGGTTGCTATCGACATACTGCTCGTAGGAAAAGTAAGGGGGCAGGTACGCGTTGAAAGGACAAACGGTATTTTTTGAGAACAAACCGAGGATAATCGCGACGGGGACGGTCGCGGGGCCGAAGGAGTGCGCGGGCGTGGTCGGAAAATTCGTGGACAAGGCGCTTGCGGAGGATACGTTCGGGGAAAGCACCTACGAAAAGGCGGAGTGTAAGATGCTCACCTACGCCATTCGCCGCGCGATCGAGAACGCGGGAGCGAAAGAGGAGGAGGTCGATCTGCTTATTTCGGGCGATCTGCTCAATCAGATCATCTCCGCTTCCTTTGCTGCGCGCGATTTCGATTTTCCCTTTTTGGGGGTATACAGCGCGTGCTCCACGCTGTCGGAGAGCTTTGCGCTTGCCGCCGCGCTCATCAACGCGGGGTATTATAAGAAGATCGTAGCGGCGACGGGAAGTCATTTTTCCTCCGCCGAGCGGCAATACCGTTATCCCTTGGAGCTGGGCAATACGCGGCCGCCGCAAGCACAATGGACGGTTACGGGCGCGGGCGGAGCGTTTATCGCGAGCGAGGGGAGCAGGCTCGCGATCACGAGCGCAACGCTTGGAAAGGTGGTGGATTACGGCATTACCGACGTGAACAATATGGGCGCGGCGATGGCGCCTGCGGCAGCGGATACCGTGCTCGGGCATTTGCGCGATACGGGGCGCGAAGCCGATTATTACGATCTCATTATCACGGGGGATTTGGGTGCGCTCGGCAGTCGGATATTGAAAGACTTGACTTGGGAAAAGGGGGTCGACATACAAAAAAATCACGTGGATTGCGGCGAGATCGTCTATAACGTGATCGAGGACGAATTTCAAGGCGGGAGCGGCGCCGGCTGTAGTGCCGTCGTGTTCAATTCTTATATTTTCGACAAGCTCCGTCGGGGTGAATTGAAACGGGTGCTGCTTGCGGCGACGGGCGCGCTTTTATCCACCGTTTCGAGCGGTCAGGGGGAGAGTATTCCGTGTATTTCGCACGCGGTCAGTATCGAGGTGGTGTAAAACAAAGAATACGCTACGCGTTTCTGCGTTGCTACTCGGTTACGTGCTACTTGCACGCGCCCTCGTAGCTCCTTGAACTGCTTGCGCCTTGCTTCGTTTTACTTCGCTTGGCTCCGCCAAATGGCTAAAGCTGAACGCAAGGGCGTTATAAATTTCCGGAAACAAATTTTTCCAAACGTATTGACAAAATAAGGAAAGAATGGTACAATAATAAGTAAGCGATAAATTCTACGAAAGAGGGAGGTGAAAGGATATGGCAAAAACGCTTTTTAGCGAAGTGTTGGTTTTAATGATGGATTCGTTCGGCGTGAAGGTTACCGATTTGGTGCGTGCGGACGGGGACGATTGCGTTACCGAAACCTCCGTTCGGTCTTGGCGGAGTAGGGGACTACCCAAAAAAAACAATTTCGAGAAGCTTGCCGACGCGTTCGTGCAATGCGTGAACGAAGTGGGCAATTTGGAGGTGTATCAAAAGTCCGTTCAAACGTTATCCGCCTCTTTGGCTACGTTGGCGGTGAAATATAAGGATATTCCTCCTCTCGTTTGGGAAAAGAACAAGAGCGTGGAGCAAAATATACACGAGATATTCCGTCAGGCATTCCTCTTATCGTCTACAAATACGGAGGGACGACGGGAGGGCGCGGGCGGTCCCGTTCGGGTGGTTGCGTTTGACGTTGACGGAACGTTGCTTAAGGGCTTTCGGTATTCTTGGACTATCTTATGGCAGGCGATCGGCGGTACGAGCGCCGCGGCGTTGCGCTTGAAGGAGGACTTCGTTGCCGGAAAAATATCCTATCCCCAATGGTGCAAGGCGGATTGCGACGAGCTGAAGGCGGGTGGCTTGACTATAGAAAAGATGCGCGAGGCGTTAAAAAACTCGGGCGCGCGTTTGACTAAAAATTTGCGCGAGGCGGTTTTGAAATTAAAAGAGAACGGCTGTAAGGTAGTGATCATTTCGGGCGGAGCCGACTGTATTTTATACGAGATGCTACCCGATGCGAAAGAGCTATTCGACAAGATATACATAAACCGTTTCGTGTTCGACGAGTATACGGGGCGATTGAAGGATATCATTCCCACCAAGTACGATTGGGATATGTACGCTATGGGCGTGGAGGGTAAGCAAGCCGGCTTTGAGAAGCTGTGTAACCGTTTCCACGCAAAACTGAAAAATTCCGTTTTCGTCGGCGACGATCAAAACGATTTCGACGCTATGGCAAAGGCGGGTATGAAAATTTTTTATCATACCTACAGCGCGGAGGATCCGCAACGGTCGTTTGGGGACGAGGAGGCAAATCCTTGGCGGAAGATGCCCTCGGGCGTGATCATTGAGCAGTGTGACGATCTAATGGTGGTGGCCGATCGCATATTGCGTTGGGATTTTCGATAATTGAAAAAACGAAGAAAGGACTGTGTTTCCACGTGGAACGCGGTCCTTTCTTCATTTTAATTTTCACGGGCGGATTTGTGAAAAATGCTTTTCACGGGCGCGAAAAAAAATTCACTTGTGAAAATACGCTTTTCACAACGGGGACTATAGACAAATTTAGGGGTTCGTGTATAATGGTGTCAAAGACGATAAAAAAAGGGGTTTTTATGGAAAAAGCGACGTATACGAACAACAAGGAAATGGATGCTTTATTGGCTACGCTGTTGAAGGCGGAAAGGGTGCGAACGAGGATCGTTCGCAATATAGTGGGGCAGGATTACGCTGCCGATAAGATCAAAACGACGATCATGGAGTCGTACGCGACGAAGTCGCAAACGCAAAGGGGACCTAAGGCTTTGATTTTGGCGATCGGAACGCCCGGGACGGGAAAGTCGGAAAGCGCAATGCTGGCGGCGGAGGAGTTGGGCTTACCCTGTTACAATATCGATTGCAATCGGTACGGCGAGCGCGAGGGGCATAATCCCGACGGTACGCACAAGAGCTACAAAGAGGCGGCGGAGGGGGAAATTACCGGTCCGATCAAAAGGGTGCCTGTCGGCGTATTGATCTTGAACGAGTTTGATATGGCACATTCGAGCGTGAAAAATAGGTTTCAGCCCTTGTTTGAAACGGGGTTCTTGCACGACAAGTATCACGGTGAGGAGATCGATTTTCGTAACGTGATCGTGATCGTTACGACGAACGCCGGTAGCGCGTTGTACGATAGTATATACCGCTACAATTACGCTACTCTACCCGAGAGTAAGATCCTTAGCGCGCTTCGCGCGGATATCGACGAGGATACGAAAAACGCTCGGTTTTCCGCGGCGACGCTTTCCCGATTTGCCAAGGGTACCATCATACCTTTTAATAAATTGAACGGACAGGATTTGTGCGCGATCGCTCTTTTGAAGGCGGAGCTTTTACGTAAGGAGTGGAAAAAAAGGTATCCCGCGTTGAAAATCGATTACGCAAAAAAGCCGTTTGCACGCAGCCTGCTCTTTCAAAAAGGAGGGCAAGCGGACGCGCGAAATATGGGTGCGGCGGTGGAGCATTTTTTTGCGGAGCATTTAGAGAACGCCGCGACTTTAGTTTACGAGCAGGGAGAGGATATCCGCGCGCTGAAAAAGATAGCGTTTCGTTTTGAATTTGCCAAGGATAAGGAGATTAGGAAATATTTCCGAAGCGGCGAGAGATACCGCGTAGCGGCGTACGGCTCGGCGTGGGAAATAGACGCGTTGAAGGGTTGTGGGCTGTTCGAGGTGCTACCGATTGCGGAGGGGGAACGGATATCGAGCGTTTATTACGACGCGGTGTTCGTGAGCGTGGACAAAGCGCAAAGGAAAAACGGTTTGCAGATCGTGCGCGAGGCGCAAAAGGACGAGGAGGTGCCCGTTTACGCCTTTTCATTGACGGAGAGAAAGACTGCCGTGGATAAAAAGCTATATAACAAGGAGGGCGTCAGCGGTTTTTACAACGCCGACGAGGAGAAGAGTTTTACGGCGTGGCTGAGAGAGATCGCGCAGTCGATCGAGCTTGTCAAGGCGACGACCGCGTTGGCGAGGGAGAGTCGCGTGATCGAGTTTGACGTTGGGTACGCTCTACAAAGGACGGAAAGGGGGATTACCGCCGTCGTGACTCTGCGTAATTACCGCAAGGAAAAGGTGGTCAACGCTATAGACGAGCGAGAGCTTTGCGCCGCGCGCGAAATACCCGACGTAAGGTTTTCGGACGTGAAGGGTGCGGCGGAAACGCTGGGAGAGATCAAGGAGCTGATCGAAGGGGTGCGGGACCCGATCGCATATAAAAGACGTGGAATGGATCTCCCTAAAGGCGTTTTGCTGTACGGCGCTTCGGGGACGGGGAAAACGTATATGGCGAAAGCGATCGCGAATGAAACCCGTTCGGCTTTTATTCATAAGAACGCGACGGAGTTCGAGTCGATGTGGGTGGGCAAGGGCGCGGAAAATATCCGAAGCTGTTTTGCGATCGCGCGGAAGTATACGGCGGTGTTGTTTATCGACGAAATCGATGCTTTCGGGAAAATACGCGGACGCGGCGAGGGCGGCGGAGCGGAGGCGGACGATAAGCTGCAAAACGCCTTTTTATCCGAAATGGACGGGTTTCGAGAGGACGACAAAAGACCTGCATTCGTGATCGCCGCAACCAATTTTTCGCCCGAAAAGCTAGATAAGGCGTTTTTACGCCGCTTCGATCGGGTAATCGAAGTCAAACTGCCCAAAGCAACGGAGCGGTTGGAAATTTTGCAATATTATATGGACAAATACGAAATCGGTCTTGGGGCGGAGGAAATAGGTGCTTTGGCGGAAAGAACGGTAGGAAGATCGCCTGCAGATTTAGCGAAGCTGGTCAAGTTCGTCAAGCAAAAACGTAAGTCCGTTTCGCCCGTGATGAAAGATTTCGAGGAGGGCTTGGAACGGCTTTGGTACGGGGAAAGGCAGGAGTGGTCGGCGGAGACGATGCGAAAGACTGCCTATCACGAATGCGGACATTGTTTAACGCACTATTTGACGGGAGGTATACCCGCGTACGTCACGAATATATCGCGCGGCGGACACGGGGGATATATGCAGTTCGCGAGTGAGGAGGACAAGCTCGATTATTCTTACGACGAGCTGTTGGATAAGATTTGCGTGTGCTTCGGCGGGCGCGCCGCCGAAAGGATCGTTTACGGTGAGAAAGGGTTGAACACGGGCGCAAGCGCCGATTTAGCGCAAGCGAGGGAATATGCGAAGCGGATCGTGGACGATTACGGTATGGAGGAGAGCCTGTTGACGGGTGCGGACGAAGCGAGATCGGAAAAGCTCAAACAGGCGTTTGACGAGCGCGTGAACGAAATCTTGGTGGAGCAGTATCGGCGTGCGACGGCGATGATCGTTGAGCACAGGGCTTTGCTGGAGCGTTTGGCGGAAAGATTATTCAGGGTGAACGGTATGAATAAAAAGGAATTGGAACGGTTTTTCAAGGAGGCGGTTTTACCGCGTAAAGGAGGAATGGAATGAAAACGGATTTAAGAGAGGAAGCGTTTGCATATTTGCAAACGGTGAAGGAGGTTACGACGCTTTCTATGCAAGAGGGCTTTTCCTTGGATAAGGAAACCGCGGAGAAGATTTTATACGGCTTTTTGAAGTCGGGGATCGTGGAGTATACCCTCGGGTTTGTGTACCAATACAAGGGACGCGCGAGGAAAAAGACTGCCGTGCAATCGAAAGTCTTGGAGTATTTTAAGAGGGCGCAAGCGGTTACTCTGCCCGTCGTGCAAGAGGAGTTGGATATATGCGCGGAGGAGGCGGAGGCGCTCGTAGAAGAGCTTATACGCGCGGGCGTTTTGGAGCGGAGGCCCGATTTCGTGTTTCAATATACGGGCAAGAAGGTTTTGGATAAGCTCGAAGGAGCGAAAATGCGCGTTTACAGTTTGTTCGACGAAGAGGACGAAGAGGAGTTTGAGTGTAAAACGGCGAAAAAAGAAGGCTATTGGGCGCGCATCAGAAAGGAGCTTGAAGAGAAAAAGGAGAAAGAACAAGAACGCGAGGAGAAACGGTTGTTGGAAAATTTACGCGCGGAGCTGGCGGAAAAGGTGAACGCCGACGATGACGACGATGACGATGACGACGATACGCTTGAAGAGCCGAATGAGCTTACGCCCGCGGCGTTGTTCAAGAAAAAAATGTTGAGAGTAGTTGTGGACGAGTTGAATGATTGCGATAAGTTTTTGCGGGAGGAAGATCATTATCTTTGTTGCTTGGAGACGACCTATCCTGACGATACGGAAATGCAGTTTAAGCTTTTTTTCGGGGATAGGATATTTCTTTCCGATTGCGGCTTGACGATGCGGTATATGGCGAAATATTACGATTTGAAAAACGATCGTATCCGCATTGGGATAAGCAAGATATTCGAGGATTACTCCCTGTTGCAGGCAGAGGAGGAGTTGTGGATCGAGATCAAGGACGTGGAGAGCGCGAGGGCTTCGTTTTTGTTTCTCGTGGCGGCGATCGAGCGGATATTGGCGGTGGGCTCGGAGAACTTGATGCATCTATTGGGCGCGGAGATGGCGGCGCGGTGTACGGCGGTCATGAAGCGGATCGTTTTGGAGAACAAGGCTTCCTACGCGCAGGCAAAGGAGCAGGCGACGGCGCTGCTTGCCGAGGCGGAGAGCGTTGGCTCGGAGGAAGAAAAGATCGTATATAAAAACGTTTTGGAGGCGTTCGAGGGGATCACCGAGGAAAATTACGAGGCGTTCAAAAAACAAATGTTTCCGGACGGAGATTGAAGGGCGTTGTTCCCTTGCAATTTTTCGTCGCTTTTGGTATACTACAGAGGGAGGAGAGAGTATGATCTATTTTACGGGCGATACGCACGGCGAGCGCGCGCGGTTTTCGGACGGCAAAAGGTTAGGGGATAGTGCGTGGACGAAGGACGATTATTTGATCGTGTGCGGTGATTTTGGGTACGTGATGTACGACGACGAGGCGGAAAGGGCGTTTTTAGACGAGTTGGCGAAAAAGCCCTATACGATTTGCTTTTGCGACGGCAATCACGAGAATTTTACGACGTTAAACGCGTATCCTTGCGAGGTATGGAACGGCGGTCGCGTTCATAAAATACGCCCCAATATTTTGCACCTAATGCGCGGACAAATCTATACGCTACAGGGTAAAAAAATTTTCGTGATGGGCGGCGCGTATAGTATCGATAAAGCGACCAAGAAAAATCAGGGCTTGCATTGGGAGGAGGAGTTGCCCGTGGCAAGCGAGTATCAGGAGGCGATCGACAATTTGCGCGCGGCGGCACATAAAGTGGATTATATCGTATCGCACACCGCGCCGCAACGGATTATCAGATTGATGGGGTTTTATCCGGACGGACACGACGCCGAATTGACCGGCTTTTTGGATTGGGTGTTGAGCGAAACGGCGTTCAAAAAATGGTATTTCGGGCATTGGCATATGGATAAAGAGATCACCGATCGCGTTCGGGCGTTATGGCTTGACGTGGCGGCGGAAGAATAAAGGAGGCAAGGGCTACGAGCTTCGTGGCGGGGAATACGCACGAGCGTCGACGTAGCCTTTTGGGGTGAATATGGAAAAGGAAATCGTACGAAGCGCAATCGAGGAAGCGGTGGAGATCACGTATAAACATAGCGTTTCAAGCGAATGGCGACGCGAGCTGGTCGGGACTCTATATAAGCAGGTCTTTACGTACGAATGCGATTTGGACGATATCTTTCAAATCGTGCGTGCGTACGAGCGGAGGGTGGGGATATCCGACGACGGGTCGCGGGCGGCGGAGATATTTGCGAGCGTGGTCGCGCTGTTGGAGGACGGAGAGCGGACGGCGCAACGCTTGTACGAGTGTTATTTTGAAAATTACGAGCTGTGCGTTGCAATGAAATTGCTCAATCAAAACAGCCATTGGTTATCCTCGGAGCAGGAGGAACGCATCAAAGCGCATTTGGGCAACTTCGACGAGGGCGTGCGAGAACGGTTGTTTTGGAATTGGGAGTAGGAGGTACGTATGAAAGAGAAAAGAACGGAAATGCGTTTGTGCGAAGGTCCGTTTGAGCAAATCGAGAGCGGAGAAAAGACGGTAGAGGTGCGATTATACGATCTAAAACGTCGAAAAATCCGCGTGGGGAGCTACGTTCGCTTTATCCACGCCGAGGACGCAGCGAGGCAAATATCCGCGCGAGTGGTCGCGTTGCATTTGTTTCCGTCGTTTGCGGAATTGTTTTCTTCAAAGCAATTTGGCAAGTGTGGGTTTAACGGTGCTTCTATAGAGGACGCGGTGAAGCGTATGTATACCTTTTACACCCCCGAGGAGGAAGAAAGGTGGGGCGTAGTGGGGATAGAGCTCAAATTGTCGAGCGATTAAAGGAGAGGGCGTATGAAAGAGGAAATTGTTTCGACGGAGGAGGTCGAGCCGTGTTTTATCGAGGCGTTGCGTTTGGTCGTGCATAACGGCTGCGCTTCTATCTTTCTATTGCAAAGACGGGGCGGTATGAGCCTTAACGGCGCAAAAGAGGCGCTGGCGTGGATGGAGGAAAACGG
>JAFURP010000026.1 GCA_017471785.1 Clostridia bacterium
CTTGGACATTACGCCGCCCGTGAAGATAAAGCCTTTTCCGCCGACGAGATTTTTGGTCGCGCCCGTAATCTCCTCGTTGAAGAAGGAAATATACGGCAGGTTGCCGCCCGTAAAGTCGAACGCAAGCGTGTCGCCTATTCCAAAGCCCGTGCCGTCCGCCGTCGTAAACGCTACGTACGGTACGTCCGTAACCCCGAGCGAGGAATTGCTCCGACCCGTATAGCTACCTGCTTTCAACGTCACCCCTTGCGTTTCGGTGATCTCCGAAGCGCCGTACACTTTTACGTTGTTCGTCGCAAGCCAAGCTTGAGTCGTATCCGCCATATTCAATACGGAGATCGCCTCGGAGCAAGGCATTACGCCGCTTGCCTTGGGCGCGTAGCACAAACGGTATTCGCCGTTTTGCGCAAAGCTGAAGGTAGAGCCCGTGATATCCGTTCTCGTGCCGTTTGCGTCCAAATAATAGAAGTCGTATTCCGCGCCCTGTTCGGGAGCGATATAATCGGAAACGTTGAGCGTTGCGCTCGTCGCCACCGTAGCCGCGTAATCGGCAACGAAGCTTGCTTGGCTGATCAAGCCGTACGGATCCGCTACGTCCTCGAACACGGGGTACACGTTATCCCACGACATTTTTCTTTCGAAATTGCCGTACGCCACGATACTGCCCGTGAAATAATCCGCAGGGAACGCCGTTCGTTGCTCCTCCTGCTTCAAGTTCATAGGATCGAGCGTTACTCGTTCGTCAAATACAATCGTGCCGAGCTCCAAATCGAATAAAATTTGCCACAAGGTAGCCGTACCTGCCGTTACGACCGTCGTGCCGTCCGTATCGAACACCGTTTCCGTTACGTCGGAAAAGCCCGCGATATAGCGGTATTTCTTATTGGCGTTCAGATAGTTTGCGCCGAGCGCGCTTCCCACCGAGACGTCCAGCCTGTCGCTATTCGATACGAGATCGGAATTTTTTACTTTATACGGCCCGAAGATCGATTGCCGATTTCCGTACGATTTATTGCCGCTGCTTACGAAATTGTTTAAGTAGATACCCTTTCCGCCGTCCGTGATATCGGGGCTGGGCTCGTCTACGAAGAAGCAAAGCTGGGGCAGGTTGCTACCCGTAAAATCGAACATTACGTAATCCCCTACTCCGTACTCGCCGTTGTAGGCAAGGTAGGGCAAATTGGTCGAGCCGATCGAAGACGTTTTTCCCGTAAAGTCACCCGCGTTGAACAGCACGCCCTTTTGTCCGTCCGCTTCCATCACGCGCAAATATTTATTGTAGGTAACGTCGTTTGCCGTGGACCACGCGGACATCGCTTCGTCGATATATTGGATACTTACGATCACCGTCGCTTCCCTATACTGACCGTCCACCGTCGTTGCGGAGAAGCGGAATACGTGGTCGGAAAGGCTTTCGGGGGTGTACGAGCTCGTCGTTTCCGAAAACTCCGTCGTTACGCCGTCCACCGTTACGCTATTTACCCTGTATTTCGTTTCGCTGCCGCGGTACGCTTTGGTGTTTACCTTCAAAATATCGTACAAAAGCTCGTTGAACGAAATAGGCTCGCCCATTTGCAGGGTGATCGTTTGGAAGTTGTCGTACGTCCATTCCATTTCGTAGGGCACGACCTCTACCTCGTAGGTCGCCTCGCCCGCATTGTCGCCGCTATTGATGGTATATTTCATCACGTGCGCGCCGATCGTTTCGGGCGTCCACATAGGACGGTTGGAAAAGTTTTTCTCATTACCGTCGGGATCGGTGATCGTAAAGCGGTAATCCGCTTCGTTGCCGAAATCCACGAACTCGTCTATGAGTATGGATTCGCCGAGGACGACCTCCGCATACGCACCCTCCAAAAATTTGGGTCCCTTGGTCTCTTTATTTTCGTTCGAGCAAGCGACGGCAAAAGCGAACACGCCGATAAGCAAGCCCATCAATACGCCTAAAACGCCTTTTCTTATTTTCGTCATTTTTTCCTCCTTGTCAGCCCTTCAAGCCGCCCGCCGTTACGTTGGTGAGTATGAGCTTTTGATTACAAGCGTACAACACGATAACGGGTATACACGAGATGATCGTCGCCGCGAAATAGATGGGCTTGGAATCCGCCACGTAATTTGCCGCGGTATTAAACAGGTATAATCCGTACGCCAAATTAGGATATTCGCGCATATAGATCATAACCGTTGAGTAGTTGTTCCACACGTTGATCGCCGAGGTGATGGAGATCGCGGCGATACAAGGGAACGCCTGCGGGAAAATGATTTGGAAGAGCACGCGTAAATTGCCCGCGCCGTCCATTTTCGCCGCCTCCGAATAGGTCATACTGATACCCTTGAAATTACCGTAAAAGACGATAAACGCAAAGTCGAACGCATTCGCCCACGATATCCAGATCAGCCAAGGGTTATTGACGAAGCCCAAAGCGGACATCAGCTTAAACTTCGCGGGACCGGCACCGATAATGGGAATGGTATTTGCGAAAATGACCACCGTATAAATAAAGCTGCGTCCGGGGAAGCGGAAGCGCGCAAGCGGATAGGCGAGGAGCGCGCTGGCAAGCACCTCCACCACTACGCCTACGACCAACATCCACAGGGAGTTCCAAAGCATATCCAAGTAGTTATATTGACGATAGGTAAATTCCTTGAATACGCGGATATAGTTATCCAAATGGATCGCCGTCGGCAATCCGAAGCTGTTTGCAAAGAACTCCTCGCCCGTTTTGACCGAGCTCATCAGCGACCAGCCCAGCGGCATAATATGCAAAAACGCCATTACTATATAGAAGATCAGGAAAACGACGTACGTGATCTTGACCTCCGCCGTTTGTTTACGAAACGTGATTTTAGCCATATTTCCCTCCTTAAAGCTCCACGGCGTCTTGCAGCTTATCCAACAGCCAACGCCCGATAAGAACGACGGGCAGGGTCATACACGTAAGCACGAGACCCAACGCCGCGGGATAGCCGTAGCTCGTACGCGCGCCGCCCGACATAGAGATCCGATACGTTATGATATATAAGTGGAAGCCTACCGTAGTCATCCCCGGTTCGCCCGTACCGTTGGAATAAAGGAACACGTTTACGTCGGAGGTGAATATCGAGCACAGGGAGAACGTCATCATCATTACGAGCGTAGACCAAACGCAAGGAATGGCGATTTGGAAGCACTCTCTCCAAAAGCCCGCGCCGTCCAGCTTTGCCGATTCGAATATCTCGTCGGGCACGCGCGAAAACGCGCCCGTCAAAACCGCGCTGTTGCCTACGAGCCCCATGATCGTCGAAACGGCGATGACCGTGGGAAGCGCCGTTTTCTCCGACGCCAACAAGCCGCTGTGTCGCACCATTTCGGGCAGATCGGCGCCCGCCTGTAGCAATAGCGTTACCACGGGTCCGTCGTACGCGACGATATATTTGATAAGCGTCGTCCAAATGATGGAGCCCATCAGCGACGGAATGATATAGCATACGCGCCATACGTAATGCCCGAAAATTTGTCTTTGCAATATGTAGGTCGTAATAATGCTGATCGGGAATACGATCAAATGACTGATACCCCAAATAATCAGCGAATGCTTCAACGACTCCCCGAAATTCAAGCCGTACGAGTCAACGGTGTTAAACGCCTTAAATACGGCGCTTATATTCCTGAAAGTAAATTCCCCTTGCGCGGTTTGAAAGCTTAAAGCGATCGACGACGCATTTACGTACACCCAAAATACGAGGAATTGAATGATCGGAAACGCGATCATCAAGTAAATGAACGGGAAGTTCATTTTCTCGAACTTGCTGTATCCGAATTTCTTTTTCTTGATCTCACTACTCATCTGTTCGTTCCTTTCTATCAATAATTTTTTTATTTGTCGGCTGTGCCGACAAATAAAGGACGCGTCCTTTGCCCAAAATACCGTTTAGCCAAGCCCGTGCTCGGTCAACCATTTCGACCACTGACCCATGCAATGCTCGTATTCCCGTTCTTGCATAGCCTTTGCCGCCGTGCGGTAAATTTCCATACCCTTGCTCGTAGATTTACTGCCGTCCTCCTCGAAGATCGAGTTTACGTTTTTGCCCTCGCCGTACGTTTTATATACCTCGGAGGGAATATGCGTGATCAAGGAGAACATCGTCGAGTTCAATCCCAGCTTCTTGCGAAGCCCCGACGTACTGCGCGGTCCCGTAAAACATTCCGCGTAATCGTTCGTGCAAATTTCCACAGCCGCGCGAACGAACTCGTTGGTCACGTTCGTCATATCCAAATTTTTGCTGTACAAGGGCGCGGAGTTCGCCGTTTCCAGCCAAGTTTGCGCGAAATCGTCGCTCGCCATCATACGCAGGAACAATGCCGCCGGCTCCTTCGCCGCCGCGTTTTTGTTGATGACCGCAATTTGTTCGATACCACGGGTATAGTTCAACCCTCTCGCGCGAGCGATTTCCTTTACGACGTCCTCGGAAAGCGTTACGGAGAACTCCGATTGCACCGCCGTTATCATCTCCGCGATCGTCTTGTTTTCGTCTACCATACCGACGATATAGGACAAGATTTCGTCGCATTTCGCGTCGTCGAGTCCGTAGCTCGTATCGCTACCCATAAGACGGGTACCCAAAGCGGAGATCACGGGCATATTGATAAAAGTAATATTTTGCAGCAGATCTTTGTTGAAATTGAGCTTGACCTCGTTATACATCCAACTACCGTTGAACATAAACACGGCGCTCGGTTGATAGCCGTTATTCTCTTGGATCAAATGCGATTGCGCGGTATCCAAGGAATGGGTCGTCGAGCCGTTCGTCGCGATACGGATATCCATATACTGATGCGCGAGCGTAAGCATTTCTTCTACGGCTAAGGTGTTAAACACCTCGTAACCGTTGGTCAGCATATCCGTCTTCGTTCCGTCCGCAGCGGTTTCCTGCATACTCCAAAATCTTTGCGATTCTTGATAATCGTACTGCGCGAGCCAGGTTTGCAACGCCTGCACGACGTAACCGTTCGAGCCGGAAACGTAGGTAAACGGATAATTTTTCGTTTCCGCACTACCCTTTACGCCGTTTGCGCCCAACTTGATCGCTTCGACGCAAGCCCAAAGCTCGTTCGTCGTTTTGGGAAGCTCCAAGCCGTATTGATCCAGCTTCTTCTTGTTCACGGCGAGTCCGCCCGTCGTATTATTATATTGGAAGCCGTACATCGCGCCGTGACTGTCCACGGAATAGGACGCTTGCTCCACGGATATCTTGTCGGAGATCTTGACCGATTCCTCCACGCCGTCGTAGCCGATCGCAGGCTGATTATAGACGAGCTCGCGAATATCTTCCGCCAGCGCCGTACCGTTCGCGTACGAGCCGTCTACGCCCAATTCGTCCGCTTTGATACCGCCGGTTATATACAGATCGATACCCGTTTCCTCCGTGCCCATCGCCATATCCGTCAACGCTACGCTTCCCGACATATCGCTGGAGGGCTCGAGGATATTTACCTGATACCCCTCGTTTGCGTACACCCTCTCGAACTCGTCGGCGAGTACGTACGCCCATTCTACGCCGTTACCCGCTTCGACCATACGGATATTGATCGTCTTACCGTCGACGATAACGTTATCTTTTTTCGTACAAGCCGCCAACGAGACGCCCGTCGACGCTCCCATCGTCAAGCACAGCGTAAGCGCGGCAACCTTTTTGAACGATCCTTTCATTGCATTTTTCTCCTTATGCACAATTTTTATTTTATTATAATACCAAATAGTCGAATAGTCAATAGTACTTTCCGCAAGGAAAATAGTATTTTGTGCATAAAATAAAATTGGACTTTTTACTACTTTTATTACGATTTATGTATTGACTTTTGAAACAAAATATAGTATAATAAGGCTACTATGATCAAAACCTACGTCGAATACAATTCCCCCAACGAAATGTATTTTCATCATTCGATAAGCACCTCCGCGCAGTTCACGAAATTCACGCGTCCGCCGGAGGTACATTTGCAATGCGAATTGCTTTTGCTTATTTCGGGCAAGGTACAATACAAGATCGACGGCGAAACGTACGATATACAACCAGGGGATATCATTTTGATCAACAAAGGCGAAATGCATTCCATATACGTTGATCTGGCGATACCGTTTGAGCGGATCGTCTTTCAATTCTCCCCGAAATTCGTCCCTAATTTGATGGATTACGACCCTCTCGAGCCGTTCGTCGAAGCCAAGACCTTTCATCGTATCATTCCGCGCGAATACGTAGAAAAATCAAAAACGCGCAACCTGCTGCAAGCCATTAAAAAGGCTTGTCAAAAGCCCGACGCGTTTACTGATCTGAAGCTTATCTCTACGCTTTTTTCCCTACTTCGCGAGATCAACGAAATGAGAAAAAAAATGAAGAAGAATACGGAAAAATCCTTGCTGCCCACCATATCGGCGGACAAGTTCTCCAAGCATTGTGCAAACTATATCAACGAGAACATTTCCAATTCCCTGACGGCAAAGAAGATCGCCCAACATATGCACGTTTGCGAATCGCATTTGCATCATATGTTTCGCAAGGAGATGGGTACGTCGGTACACGCGTACATACTCAATCAAAAGATGCAAACGGCGGCTTTGATGCTAAACGAGGGAAAATCGCCGCAAGAGGTGGCGGAAGCTTTGGGGTACGAATATTATTCGACGTTCTTTAACAATTTCCAAAATTTTTTCGGCTATACGCCCAAGGAGCACGAGCGGTATCAGCGTATTATCGTTCCGCCAAAGATCACGAAAAACAACGTTCTCATATCCGAGCGCATCAAGCAAAGCTTGAAAAATCCGCCGCAGGAATAATGCGAAAAATAAAAGACGTCGGGAAACCTATCCGTTTCCCGACGTTTTGTTTATTTCATAAAAGGTATAAATCTATCCATTATATTGGGGGTGATCACACAGGGGC
This sequence comes from Clostridia bacterium, assembly GCA_017471785.1. Taxonomy (GTDB): domain Bacteria; phylum Bacillota; class Clostridia; order Christensenellales; family Borkfalkiaceae; genus Scatosoma. The sequence continues at coordinate 6,922 of JAFURP010000026.1, forward strand.
GTTGCACCTTCATCCAGCCCGAATCCCTTCGCGTATACTTCCCAAGCTCCTCGGGCGATTTACCGACGAACTCGCTTTTTACGCCTTTGATCATAGCGCCCTCGTCGTCCATTTCGACGATCGCAAATACCGAATCTTTATAGGGCGCAACGTATCGGATATTGGGGAACAGCTCGTCGATCTCGGGCGTATAACGGCCTAAGCAGGGATACGCCGAGCCCAACCAGCAGTTGGACATACTGTTGACCGCGTAGTGCCAAAAGCTGCCCGTGCGGTAAAGGTCCTCCACGTGCGTATGTCCGTACATACTCATATACGCGCCGCTTGGCGCGGAGTTCAAAATGGACATCAGCTCGCAAGCGTTTCGTTTTACTTCGTCGCTGAAATTATCGTGCGTCGTCGATTCAAGCGCATAATGGGAAAATACGATCGTGGGATTTTCCGTTTTTGCCAGATCCGCTTTCAGCCAAGCGAGCTGTGCTTTCGGCACGTACGGGAAAGGCTTTTTCGCGTGATAGCTTTCGTTGAAATAGTTGCCGTTTTCATACGAATATTCCTTACCGTCGATCACGTAATTGTTATTATCGAGAACGACGAAATGAAAGCCTCCCATATCGAAGGAATAATACGGACCGTAATTCGCTCCGTAATAATCCAAAACCTCCCGTTTGGAACACACGTCGCAATCGTGATTACCGATCACGTGATAGGACGGCTTTTCAAAATTTTTATAAGCGGAAATAATATTATCTTTATTGACGTAACATTTCTTTCGGAGCGCGTTACGAACGTTGACGGGTGCGTTCTCGTTCGTACAGGTATAGTCTTTAATTTTATCGGGATAACAAAAATCCCCTAATTGAACGATAAAATCCACGTTCTCTCTCCGACAAGCGTCTAAAAATACGGTTAAACGCTGTTCGACGTCGTGCATGATATCCACGTGCGCGTCGGCAAAGACCCCGAATTTTACTTTTCTTCCCATAGCTTCTCCTTCGTCCCCTATCCCTACGTTCGATAAGGTTATCGTGCTTTCATTATAACATTCCCAAAGCCGTTCGTCAATCACGATTTATGCAAACTTTATAGCGTTTCGTGTATTGTTCTGAAGCGCCAAAAAACGGACAGGCGATCGCCCGTCCGTTTTTTGGCGCAGAAGGAGGGATTCGAACCCTCGCTACGGTTTTCCCATACTACTCCCTTAGCAGGGGAGCCCCTTGAGCCTCTTGGGTACTTCTGCATGCAAGCTATAATACTATATCACATTTTTTTGGCGTTGTCAAAGCTTTTTGCCGCGAAAACCAAAAAAATTTTCAAAAAATAGACGGGCTTGCCGAAACAAGCCCGTCTATTTTTCCTTATTGTCTATTAGTGCGTGAACAAGAACATCAACAAGAAGATGAGCGTCAAAACGTAGGTCGCAACGCCAACCTTTTTTGCCTTACCCGTGCAAACCTTAATGATCACGTGGGAAAGCAAGCCGAAGCCGATACCGAACGAGATGTTGTAGGTAAACGGCATCATAGCGATCGTAAGGAACGAAGGAAGCGCGATCGCGGGATCCGACCATTCGATATCGCGTACGTTGTTCATCATCAATACGCCGACGTAGATGAGCGCCGTAGCCGTAGCGCAGGAAGGAATGAGCTGCGCGATAGGCGAAAGGAACATAGCGACCGCAAACAAGATAGCCACTACGTAAGAGGTGAGCGCCGTCTTACCGCCCGCCGCCGTACCTGCCGAGGATTCAACGAACGTCGTAACCGTGGAGGTACCGAGGATAGCGCCCGTCGTCGTTGCGATAGCGTCCGCCATCATAGCCTTATTCATATTGGGAACGTCGCCGTTCTCGTCGAGCAAGTTACCGCTCTTGCAAGCGCCGTACAGCGTGCCGAGCGTATCGAACATATCCACGAGGCAGAACGCCAAGGAGGAAGTGATAAGCATCAAGATAAAGTTGGCAACGCCGTTCGCCTCGATATACGGAGCGAAGTTGAAGCCGTCGGTGAATACCTTACCGATCGTTTGCGTACCGAAATCCTTGAACGCGTCGATAGGGTTAGCCATAGATACGCCTGCAAATACAGCCTTGCTGGATTCGTCGCCGAACGCCGCGCCAAGACCGAGCATCGCGTAATACAAAACAGCCGAGCCGAGGATACCCCAAAGGATAGCGCCGCCCACTTTCTTTTTGGACATAGCCGCGATCGCGATAACGCCGAGCACCGTTACGAACAAGGGAACGAGGCTCGCCCAAGTATTCGCGTCGTTAAGGAAGTTCATACTCCCCATCGTAACGCCCGTAGAAGCGTCCGCTACTACCAAGCCCGCATTTTGAAGCCCGAGGAAAGCGATAAACAAACCGATACCTGCGGGGATCGCTTTTTTGATATCGTCGGGAATTGCCTTGAAGATCTTTTCTCTAAGACCCGTAGCCGTAAGAGCGATGAATACCAAGCCGTCGATCAAGATGAACACGAGCGCGTTTGCGTACGAGAAGCCGAAGCCTACGCACATCGTATATACGAAGAACGCGTTCAAGCCCATACCGGGGGCTTGCGCCAAAGGCAAACCGGACAAAAGACCGATCAGCACCGTACCGATGATCGCGGAAAGCGCCGTAACGATATACATTGCGCCGTAGGAAACGCCGAGTACGGGCGTACCGTCGCCGAACGGATCGGCAAACATACCTGCGTTGACCATCAGGATATAAACCATTGCCATAAACGTCGTCAAGCCGGCGATGATTTCCGTCTTTACGTTTGAGCCCTTTTCACCGAGCTTGAACTTTCTGTCGAGGAACGCGTTGAACTTCGATTTCGGTTTCTCAGCTGCAACGGGCTCTTCTGCTACCACTTCGTTTTTCATCTCTTCAGACATAAAAACTACTCTCCTTAAAATATAAATTTGCGAGGAAACATTTCCCAAGCTTATCATAAGTCTATCACATTCGACAATATTTGTCAAATTCTTGCACGCGATTTTTTGAAATTTTCCGCGATAAACATTCTCAAAAAATCACGAAACAATTTCAAGCAAATTTGTCCTCCAAACGCTTGACGAATTTTGCCAAAGGGAGTATAATGAAAGTATTGAGAAAAATAAATTTTACCGAGGTATAAAATGAAAGTTATCGTTACGGAAAACTACGAAGAAATGAGCAAAAAGGCAGCCGAGATCGTGATCGGCATCGTAAAAAACAACCCCAAGGCGGTGCTTGGTCTTGCCACCGGCTCCAGCCCTATCGGTATGTATCAAAATATGATCAAGGATCACAAGGAAAACGGCACCTCCTATAAAGACGTACATACCGTCAATCTCGACGAATACGTGGGACTTACCGCCGACCACGACCAAAGCTACGCTTACTTTATGCGCGCCAACCTTTTTAACGGACTTGATATCGATTTGAAAAACACCAACCTCCCCTGCGGCGCGGCTTCCGACCTGCAAGCGGAGTGCGACCGTTATAACGCGCTTTTGGAAAATTATAAACAGGACGTACAGGTGCTGGGCTTGGGCTCCAACGGACATATCGGCTTCAACGAACCCGACACCCCGTTCGCTTCGGTCACGCATCTCGTCGATCTGACGGAAAACACCATCAAGGACAACTCCCGTTTGTTCGCTTCCATCGACGAAGTGCCCCGCCAAGCGCTTTCTATGGGCGTTAAGAATATTATGAACGCAAAATCGATCGTTATGGTCGTTTCGGGCAAGAACAAAGCGGCTGCGGTGAAGGGTATGGTCAAGGGTGAAGTCACCCCCGCGCTTCCCGCTTCCGTGTTACAGCTCCACCCGTTCGTTACCGTCGTTTGCGACAAGGACGCGGCAAGCTTACTTTAATTTCCAATACCACGCAAAAAACCGCGATCGTTCGCGGTTTTTTTCTTTCGTCATATTTCACGATACTTTCACGAAAAAACGCGTAAAAACCAAAAATATAACCCGTTTCTTTAAGAAAATACTTGCTTTTTTCACGCTTGTATGATACAATGTATTTGCTGTATAGTGGCGTATAGCGTTTTTTCGTGCTTACGAGCAAAAACCGCATGAAAAATCCTACTATATAATATACTACGCGTATACGCGCGTAAACGCGCCTACCGTACGGCAATCAAATCGGCTAAAAATCAAGTTATTTTCGTGGAGGAAAACACTATGAAAGCTATGAAAAGATTTATCTCTGTATTCGCGGCAGCGATCCTTTGCTTCGCTACGCTTGCGTTCACCGCTTGCGGTGAGGAAAAAGCGACGGCGTACACGGTGATCGTCACGGATACGAACGGCACTACGCTCGAAGGCATTACCGTAGGTATTTGCTCGTACGACGAAGCGACGCAGGAAAAGGGCAACTGCCTTACCCCCGTTGCTACGGACGCGGACGGCAAAGCGGTGATCGAGGCGGACGAGGGCACGTATATCGTCAACGACGATACCCTGCCCAGCGGCTACGCTTGTAAGGAAAAATACGTTTTGAAAGCGTACGGCGAATACACCATCGTCGTCGTAAACGACTAATAAACACGGAAACGGAATTATTTTATGAAATTTTTTAAGAAACTCGCAATGCTTGCGCTCACGCTCGTAACCTGTCTTTCTTTCGGGCTTGCGGTCGGGTGTAAGGACGAGAACACGGGAGAAGAAGTTCCCGACGAATATTTATATAAGATCCGCGTACAGTCGGAGGGCGGTTTCGGGCTTCGGAACGTTTCCGTCGGGCTTTACGACGGCGAAACGCTCGTTATGGAAAAGCTGACGAGCGCACAAGGCGACGCGTATTTTACCGAGGAGGACGATCTCGCGCTCGACGAATACGAGGTGCGTATCTCCGACCTGCCCGAGGGCTGGCATATGGACGATACCATCTCCTATCAAACGAGCTCTCAAGCGCAAACGGACTTGAACGTTTCGCTTACCCCTCGGCTCATTACCGACAAGACCATTCCCGCATCAAAAAGCTACGCGCTCGGCGACGTTATGTACGATTTCACCGTAACGACCTGCGCCGGCACGACGTTCAGGCTTTCGGACGTATTGCAGGAAAAGAAAATGCTGCTTCTGAATTTTTGGGCGACTTGGTGCGGTCCTTGTAAACAGGAGTTCCCCGCTATGCAAAACGCGTACGTAAGCGCCGCTCCCGACGGCACGCTTATCAGCGACGACGTGGCGATCTTGGCGCTCAGCACGACGGATACGCAAGCGGCGGTCACAGAATTCAAGGCGGACAACGGCTTGTCCTTTGAAATGGCGGGCGAAGCGGACGTCACCTCCCATTTCAACACCTCCGCGGTACCCGTTTCCATCGTGATCGATAGATACGGCGTGATCTCCTATTGGCACACCGGCTCTATGACGGCGACGAGCGATTTCCTCGGACTTTTCGATAAATTCACGGGCGACAACTATATCCAAACGGTTATCGGCGAGGGCGAATACGGCGGCGGCGAAGCAGGCGACTCGGGTACGACCGAGCGCGTAAAGCCCAACGCTTCCGCGCCCACTACGACGGACGTCGACAGGGTGTTGCATAATAACGGCGCGTTTACGGCGAGCTGGGAGAACGACGAATATTCTTGGCCGTTCACCATTGAAAAGGACGGCGACGGCAACGAATATCTCCGCGCCTCCAACGCCGACGTGCATTATTCTTACTCTATCCTTAACCTCGATTTCACGGCAAAAGCGAACGATACGATATTCTTCGACGCGTGGGTAAGCACGGAAGCGGGTGCGGACGCGTTGTACGTGCTTCTCGACGGCTCTATCGTGCATCAGATCTCGGGCGTGATCGATAAGTGGCAAACCTATTGCGCGTACGTCTTTGAAGAGGGCGACGCAGGTAAGCATACCCTCTCGCTTTGCTATATCAAGGATACGAGCGGCTCGGGCGGCGAGGACGAGGTTTGGCTGAGAAATCTCCGTTTCGGTACGAAATCGGATATCGGTACGGGCAAAACGGTGAAAGGCGTGGATATTCTCCGCAACGCGGCTTGGGGCTTGAACGCAGCGCCCGAAAACGCGGCTTCGTACACGGGCGAAAAGAAAACGCAGTTCAAAAACTACGTGAACGTGGCGTTGAACGAAACGGACGGTTACTATCACGTTGACGAAAACAACGATAATACGGCGGACGCAAACGAGCCTATCTTGTTTGCAAACCTGATGAACGTAACGCCTTGGAACGAGTACGATATTTGGCAGCTTGCCTATAACGGATATCTCGTCTACGACGGTATGAATTTGTCGGACGCGATCGAGGATTACGCTTGGGTAGCCAACAACGCGCTCAACCGCGACGGCGGCGTGAATTACGTGCCCGTCAGCGAAAGCTTGAAGCACCTGCTCGATACGGTCGCTAAGGTAGACGTAATCGTAGGCGCAAAAGCGGACGCGAATTATCACCTGCCCTATCACGCTAACGAATGGCTGGAAACGTGCGTGTATTATTCGCACTACGGCGATACCGAGCCTATGAAAGACCCGACGACGGGTATCTCCTTCGACGCGGCGATCCCCGTATACGAGAACGTGACCAACCATATCGAGGTGGACGTTTCCATCGTCCCCATCGGTATCAAGCATAAATTCGTACCGACGAAAACGGGCGTATATCACTTCTATTCGACGGTTCCCGTGGAATACGAAAATACGGCGTCCTCCTACGACCCCGTATGTTGGATCATGGACGCGGACGGTGCGGAGCTTGCCTATGCGGACGATACCGTGCTCGTAAGCAATAACGAAAATTACGATAACTTCAATATTTATCTACCCCTCGAAGCGGGGCAAACGTACTACGTCGTTTGCGGATTCTTCCTCAACGCGACGGGTGAGTTCGATTTGGAGATCGATTATTTGGGTACGAGTTATACCTATCTTACCAATTGCGCGATCGACACGTACAGCTATAACGAGGTTACGGGCGAAACGTACGTACCCGACGCGATCGAATACGCTTACGATCAAGCAAACGACGTATATTATTACGACGCGAACGGTAACGGAAGCTACGAAGAAAACGTAGACGGCGCGCTGTATTTGGATATGGTGCACTCCACCTATCTCTTCCCCAGCACCTCGTTGCAGCTCGTGATCGAGGAAGCGTACGAGAAATATCCCGACGCAAGCAAACGCCTGTTCTACCTTAACGGCATAGATTATACCGATCTTATGAAGAAGTATCTTTTCTACGCGTTACTCGGCGAGGGAGACGAATACGGTATGGTCAAGGTCAATCAAGAGCTTATGGACGTTATGTTGCTTTTAACGAAGAAAGCGGACGGCTTCGGCGGCGTAGAAAATTCGTGGCAATATATGTGTTACTACGAAAAAACGCTGGGTGCGTAAGGAGGTACGAGAATGAATACTTGGAAAAAATGGACCGTTCTTCTCTCCACGCTCGCATTGAGCTTTACGCTTGCGGCGTTTGCCGCTTGTAAAGAGGAGGAAACCCCTCCTCCCCCCTCGGGCGGCGACGAAACGGCGGAATTTATCTTCCCCGACGACGACGCGACTATCGTTTGGAAAAACGCCCGAAGCGGCGACGGCGCGCCCGATAACCGTTTTCAAGTCAACGAGGGTTATTATAAGGCGAGCCTCTCCGCCAACAGCGAGCTTTTCTATTCGTTCGACGTGGACCAAACGGGTTTATACGCGCTGTATACGATGAGCGCGGTAGAGGGCGTAACGATCACGCAATACGACGCCAACGAGCAATATATCCCCACGGACGACGACGGTAATTATATAGGTACGGCAGCCGTCGTAGTACCCCAAGAATACGGCGACAAGGCGGGCGTTTTGTATTCAAAGATCAACTGTTCCGCGAAATATTACAGCGATAATTGGCGCGCGACCTACGGTATCAAATCGACCACGGCGCAAACGGTAGAGATCCGTTTCGTGCGTATCGGCGAGCCCTTACGCGAGCCGGAAGATATCGTAACGGCGATTTCTGCGCAAGAGCTTAAGGGTAAATTCTACGCCGATCCCAACGAGGATACCACGGGTAAAAATCTCGCGACTGTGCCTTGGAGCGCGGAATATTTCTACGACGAAAATTACGAGATCGAGGTTACTCCCTTTGCAGGCGGCGACCCCGTCAAGGTCAAGGGCTTCTACCGTATGGGCACGAAGGACGAGCCAAAGGGCTTGATCTACGCCATGCTTACGGAAGTGCCTACCCGTATGTTCGACACCACCTTCACCGAGCTGTTAAACCGCGGCACGAGCCTCAGGCTGTATACGGGTACGGCGGAAAACGGCGATATCCTTTATAACGATTACGAAAGCTTCATTATGAAAGGCGAGGGCGACGCCACCAAGGCTTGCTACGAAAACGCGGTAAGCGCGGACGGCTTGTATCCCGTAAATAAGGAGCTTTACGATTTCTTGAACTATTACGTAGACGCACGCGGCTGTTCGGGTATGACGATGGAAGAAAGAGCGGCGTATCCCGACGCTATGTGGCTTGCCCCCTGCTACTATTACGGCAAGGCGAGCGACGGTACGCAAGCGTATCCCTACGAGCTTTCCCTCGGGCAAAACAGCGTTACCTTGCAAAAAGAGGATTACGTTTTCTATAACGTAAAATGGGAAAGAGAGCTCAACGCGAATACGAATACGTATATCAACGACGGCTATTATCGTATTATTTGCGAAAATCCCGACGTCGTATTGAAATTCACGAACGATAGCGAAAACCGCAAAAATTATACGGGCACGGAATTGTCGGACGGCGTTGTATTCGAAACGGACGCGTTCGAGGGCGTAACGATCATGTTCCTCTATACGGGTAGTCAAGAAACGGCAACGGTTGACGTAACGATCGAAAAGGTTGCGGCGGGTTACCCCGAAAAGCCGAACGCCACTACTCTTAACAGCTTCTCTATGACTACTTCCCCTTGGCTTTCTATCGAGGGTGAAACGGAATATTTCGTAGCGTACAGCTACACCGCGGCTGCGACGGGTACGCTGACGGTCAGCGCTTCGGGGCTTCCTCAAGGCGCCGAGCTCACCGTAAACGATACCGTCCTTACGGATAGCTTGGATATCGAGGTCAGCGCAGGCGACGTCGTACAGATCGTGTTTACGGGTACGGCGACAGCGCAAACGATAACCGTGCAGCTTAGCCTTTCTTAAATAAAACGGCACGAAAAAACACCCGACCGCAAGGTCGGGTGTTTCTATATTCGTTGTTTCAAAGCTCCTTTTTGACCGCCTCTTCCAGCTCGGTAAAGGACAGGGAGCTTTCCGCGATATATTTGATGACCCCCTCTTTATCGACGATAACGGTGATCGGCAACGCGTCGCCCACCTCGAACAGCTCCTTAACGTCGTTGTCCTTTTCATAGCGCGCAAAGGTGCAGGTAAATTCGGGCCACTTGGAATAGTATTCCTCGTAATATTTCGCCTCGACGTTATTGATATATTTATCCAAAAGCCCCTGCGCGTCCACCTGCGTTTCGCCGTTGATGATCACGACCTCCACTTCCCCCTCGTACGCTTCGTACAGCTCGTTGAAATGGGGAATTTCCTTTCTACACGGCTCGCAATAGTCCGCCCAAAAGTTCAAAACGACCACCTTGCCGCGATGCTCGGAAAGAGTAAACTCCTCGTCCGATACGACGAATTTACCGTTCTCAACGGCATAGGTCTGCAAGGTAAAATCGGGACATTCCTCGTATAAGATCGCGCCGCTTGCGTCCTCTTTATCAATGAAGTTATAATAGACGAGCGCGCCGCAAAGCACCGCGCTCGCGAGCGCTACCGCGCCGATTTGGATCGCCTTATTCTTGTTCATTTTCTTGCACCTCCGTTTGGGGAGCAACGGCGGTCGCGCTTTCCTCCGCCGCGGTATCCTTGCGCTTTAACAGGGACGTCAAAGGCTTGATCTCCGTGCTTGCAGGCATATCCGCGTCGTTATCGCGGATAAAGAGCTTGGAGCCCTTCCACGAGATCGCTTGCGCGGGACAAGCGGAAATACACGCGCCGCAATGGATACATTCGTGGTCGCCCACCTTTTTGATATCCATCTTGCAAACGCCCACGCACAGTCCGCAATCGGTGCATTTGTTTTTATCCAGCTTCACGCCGAGCATAGCGATCTTGCAAAAGAAGCCGTAGAGCGCGCCGAGCGGGCACAAAAACCGACAAAAGAAGCGGAAGAAAAAGATACTCGCCACAACGATCAAAATAAGCAGCGTAAACTTCCAAGAAAAGAGCGGTCCGAGGTTAGCAAGCAAGCCCTCGTTCGCGGAATTGCCGAGCAAGCCCACGCCCCCCTCGAAGGTACCCGCAGGGCATACGTATTCGCAAAATCCGGGGATAGCAAAGACGAGCGGCACGATAACCACGAGCCCGACGAGCAACACGTATTTGAAATAGGAAAATACGCGCGTTACCTTGCTTTTCTTGACCTTAGGCGTTTTGATCTTATACAAAAGCTCCTGCCCCAAGCCCACGGGACAAAGCCAACCGCAAATCGTTCTACCCAGCAATAGCCCGAATAAAATAATGATACCGAACACGTACGCAGGAGTACGGGTGTTAGAGGCGGACAGCGCGTTTTGGAGCGCGCCGAGCGGACAGGAGCCGATCGCCCCGGGGCAGGAATAGCAATTCAGCCCGGGGACGCACAGGTTTTTGGTCGCGCCCTTGTAGATCCTACCGTTAAAAAAGCCCTTGATATTGGCGTTATACAAAAGCGCCGCATAGAGCTGTATCACCTTGCGTTTGGACGGCTTATGCCGAACGAGCCAATTTTTGATTTTTCCGAAAAATTTCTTCATTTTCGTAATTTTTCCTTACGTATAGGAATTATTTTATAGGAGATCGCCGCGCCACCTACGGTAGCTTGGCTACGCCAAATAGCTAAAGCTGAACGCAATGACATTATCGTACGCCCCGAGCCGAGCGAAGTGAAATTGCGGAGATACGAGCAAGACAAGGCGAACGCGGCTTTTTCGTAGGGAGCTACTTCCCAAGCGAAGAAAAACAAAGCAAGATACGAGCAGTTCAAGGCGCGCGCGCATTTTCGACGCGAGACGTACACATAGTACACGAGCGAGAAAAGCACAGCGCAACGAAGAAATGCGACGTATGTTCTTTGTTTGTAAAACGTCGGAGAGTGCGGCAGGTTGCCGCAAACGGACGCTCGACAAGCTCGCTATTCCGTCGCTTCGCTCCTTACGGTTTTGCACCCGACGGGAGTTTACAATTATTCTTGTATACTCGAAGATAAGCGAAGTGAAATTGCGGAGATACGAGCAAGACAAGGCGAACGCGGCTTTTTCGTAGGGAGCTACTTCCCAAGCGAAGAAAAACAAAGCAAGATACGAGCAGTTCAAGGCGCGCGCGCATTTTCGACGCGAGACGTACAAATAGTACACGAGCAAGAAAAGCACAGCGCAACGAAGAAATGCGACGTATATTCTTTGTTTTTCATCCCAAGCCGATGCATTGGGTGCATATATGTATCGCCTTCTCCAGCATATCCGCCATACCGCCGCCCTCTAAAAAGATAAGATCGTATAAAACCAACCCTATCCCTAATACCGCGACGAATATCCGTACGCCTCGTAAAAACCACTTGGAACGCAAAAACGGCAGCTTTACGCATATCTTGTCCCAAAGCGTGGGCGCTTGCGCCGAAGCCGTTCCCTTGATACCCCGCTTCGCGTTCTCCGCGAGCTGCTCCTTTACGAGCTTGATCTCCTTTTTATAGCTGTATTCTTCAAAATACGCCGCCGCCGTCCATACGCACAAAGCCGCCAACGCCCAAGGCAAAGCGCGGACAAACCGCTCCGCTTCCTCGTGCGCCGCGAAAAATCCAACCGTTGCGCGCGGCGTATATTCTCCGAGCATATACACGAGCGCCACCACCGCGCAAGCGATACACGCTATCGCGCACGCGCTCCATACCACGATACGGCTTATCCCCTGCTTTCTCACGGTGGACATACCCTCCGTTTGCGGCAAACGCCGCTTGAGCTTCATAAGGGTATACTTCGGCTCGATAACCGCCAAGGGCCTTTCCGCTTGCTTGGGATATACCCTCCAAAGCACCGCGCCGCCAACGGCGAGCGCCACCCAAAGCCATACGAATACGGCTATTTGGGAAAAATACTGCGCTATGTTCGCCGTGGTAAACGATCTATTGCCGAGGGCAAATATCCGCCACACCTGCACGATAAACAATACGCCCACAAGCGCCGTCCATACCGACAGCACCCAAGCGTATATACGGCGCAGCGTTACGCCCCTATCCTTTACCGTGGTCGCCATAGCTCTTTCTCCTTTGATCGTTTTATTTATTATATAACACTTGAATAAAAATGTCAAGCATATTAAATACGGAAAAACGGGGCTACCGAAGTAGCCCCGTCCTTTTTTGCTTCGTAGCAAGCAGCCCGATCAAAGCTCGGTTTTCACCGCTCGATTACGACTGTGCCGCAGGCGCGTTGAACACAACGCTGTCGCCGCCGATCGTTACCGTGTAGGTGCTCAAATCCGCCGCAACAACAATTTCCGTTACGCTTTCGAATTCGCTCGCCAAACCGTTATCCGCATAACCTTC
>JAFURP010000027.1 GCA_017471785.1 Clostridia bacterium
ATATGGCGCTTGGTATCGTTAAGCGCGTATTCAAAAGAAATTAACGAAAAAACGTTATCGATTTTATAGCTTTCTTTTTGAAAATATGCTATAATGAATAGGATACAGCAAGGGGAGGAAACAACAATGCAACCTGTGTATAAACGGATACTCTTAAAGCTTTCGGGCGAGGCGCTCGCCGGCGATCAACGCTTCGGTCTTAACCACGAGGTGATCGCCCCCGTGGTGGAACAGATCGTACAGCTCCATAATATGGGCGTGCAGGTAGGGCTCGTCATCGGCGGCGGCAACTTTTGGCGGGGCCGTCAAGGTACGAATATGGATAGAACGACCGCCGACCATATGGGTATGCTCGCTACGGTCATGAACTCGCTCGCGATGATGGACGCGATCGAACAGCGTGGGGTACCCGTCCGCGTCCAAACGGCGCTGGATATGGTATCGCTTGCCGAGCCGTTCATTTTAAGAAAGGCGCTTCGCCATTTCGAAATGGGCAGGATCGTCATCTTCGCCTGCGGCACGGGCAATCCCTATTGCTCGACGGATACGGCGGCGGCGCTCCGCGCCTGCGAGATCGACGCGGATATCTTACTTATGGCAAAGAACGTGGACGGCATTTACGATTCCGACCCCAAGACCAATCCCGCGGCGAAAAAATACGAAGAGCTTCGCTACGCGGATATCATCAACCGCGGCTTGAAGGTGATCGACTTCACGGCGGCGACGATGTGTATGGAAAACGACGTTCCCACGCTCGCGTTCGGCTTGAACGAGGAAAATTCCATCGTTCGCGCAGTATGCGGCGAAAAATTGGGTACGATCATCAAAGTATAAATAACGACTAAAAAGGAGACAATCGATATGGTAGAAAACGAAAAAGTGGAAGAAATGAGCTTGGAGCTTGAAGAAAAATCGGAAAACACGATCAAAGCGCTGGAGGGCGATTACGGCGCGCTGAGAACGGGCAGAGCCAACCCCAATATCCTCAATAAGATCGAGGTGGAGGCGTACGGCGGTATGAGCAAGCTGATCGAGCTTGGCAATATCTCCACCTTGGACGCGCGTACCTTGCAGGTCAACCTTTGGGACAAATCGCTTTTGAAGGCTACGGAAAAGGCGATCCTGCAATCGAATATCGGCATCACGCCCGTAAACAACGGCAACGTCATTTTGCTCACCTTCCCCGTTATGACGGAGGAGCGTAGAAAAGAGCTGGTAAAACAGGCGAAAAAGATGGGCGAGGACGCCAAAGTCGCGCTTAGAAACCACCGCCGCGAAGCGATGGACGTTTTGAAAAAGCTCAAGACCTCCAAAGAGCTTTCCGAGGACGAGGTAGCGGGCTGCGAAGCGGAGGTGGAAAAGACCGTTTCGGGCTATATGTCCACGCTGGAATCGATTATTTCCGCAAAAGAAAAAGAATTGATGTCTATTTAAGCTATGGCGCGGAATAAAATAAAGCAGGGGACTAAGCTTCCCGAGCATATCGCGATCATTATGGACGGTAACGGGCGTTGGGCGAAAAAGCGCCTGATGCCCCGTTCTTTCGGTCATAAACAGGGTATGGAGCGTATGATAGGGCTTATGGAACGCGCGTTCGAATTGGGCGTGAACTATATCACCGTCTACGCCCTGTCCACGGAAAACCTCCGCCGTCCCCAAGAGGAATTAGAGGGACTGTATAACCTGATCAGAAACCATTTCACCTCGTACATGGACCGCATTTGCGCCAAAGGCGTAAGACTTCGCGCCATCGGCGATATTTCCCTATTACCCCAAGACGTGCAGGACATTTTGTCCTCGTCCGAGCAAAAAACGGCGGGCTACGCGGGCAAGGGCGTCAATATCGCCCTTTGCTACGGCGCAAGATCGGAGATCGTTCGCGCGGCGAACTTGGCGGTAGAACGCGGCGAAAAGGTCACGGAGGAAAGCTTTTCCAAGCTTTTGTATACCGGTGACCAGCCCGATCCCGAGCTGATCATTCGCACGGGCAAGGAGGTGCGTCTTTCCAACTTCCTCTTATACCAAGCGGCGTATAGCGAGCTGTACTTTTCGGATAAAATGTTCCCCGAATTTTCGGATAAAGACTTGGAAAAGGCGATCGTTTGGTATTCGGGCAGGACGCGTCGGTTCGGCAAGACGGACGAACAGCTTTAATACAAGGTAAAGTGAGAATAAACGTATGAAAAATCGAGTTATATCGGGTATAGGCTACGTAGTGGTGTTGCTCGGCTTCTATCTTTTGAAAATCTTCGTACACGATTTCTTTTTCGACGCGCTGATCTACGCCTTTGCGCTGATCGGTACGTTTGAAATTCTACGCGCTATGAAAGAGCATACGACGAAAGCGGAGCGCGGTATCGTGATCACGTTTGCGATCGTCACTATCCCCGCGTGCGCCGTAGTCGAGGAATTCGTGCAGTTCGGCTTACACGTAACGTGCATTTGCTTCTTCGCTTTGGCGATCGCGCTTTTATCCCTGCTCGTCTTGCGCCACGAGGAAACGAACCCCGACAATCTGGGCATATCCTTTCTATCGGCGGTGTATCCCAGCCTGCTTTTGTGCCTACTCGTACTCACCAACCACGTTGACCCTGCGACCATGCGCGTATCCTCCGAACGGCTTGCGGAGATCGGCTTCAACTCCGACCTGCTTATTTTAATGATCTTCGTCGTTTCGCCTGTATCGGATACGCTCGCGTTCCTGTTCGGCAAATTCTTGGGCAAATTCTTCCCCGCGAAGATGGCGCC
>JAFURP010000028.1 GCA_017471785.1 Clostridia bacterium
ACGCCGATGACCTCCTGACGGCAAAGCACGAATACGCAAGCGATGAGCGTTTCCAATACGTAAAATATGTAACTGTTGAAAAATTGCCGAAGCGAAAGCAAAAGCTTGCTTGCATTCGTTTCCTGCTTTTTTGTGGGGATATATTGCGTTACTGCCACGATTGAATCCATCCTTATTGCTTAATTTCCTTATTCTTCCGTATTACCGCACTCATTCGACGAACGGGCAAATTTTCTGAATATCCAACCGCGAAGTCGATTGGGAAGCAATATTTGCACGATAAAACGCTTCGCTACGTTCATACAATACGTGCCAAAGCCTATCATTTTATGCTTACGCATATATTTTTGCAAGTCCCTTTCGCTCTTGAAATATTTCCATCCGCCGCGGCGACGGTACATCTCCTCGCCCACGCGTACGTTGACAAGTACCGTTCCCGTGTTAGCAAACGAACAACCTTTTAATTGCATTCTTATCCAAAGATAGTAGTCCTCGTTCCAAAACCAATCCTGATAGTTCCCCGCTTGCAAGACCGCTTCCTTTTTATACATAACGCTCATGTGGTTAAACGCACAGCGCTTTTTCATATACGCTTTGATCGCGCCGTTCTCTTTGGGTACGCTCCGTTTTCCTACGATATTGCTTTCCTCTCCGATAAACTCGGTAATATCGCCGCCGACGATATCCAAGCTTTCGTTTTCCGCAAAGCATTTAAGCTGCTGTTCAAAACGCGTAGGCAGGGCGACGTCATCGCTGTCCATACGCGCAATCAACGGATACGAGCACCTGTCCACTGCCAATTGCAACGCGTTTCCCAAGCCCTTATTTTCGGGCAAACGCACCGCTTGAAAACCCGTATATTCCCTTTCGTATTTTTGGATCACTTCCTCCACCGCTTCGGATACGGAACCGTCCACGATCAAAACGATTTCGTCGGGCTTGACCGTTTGCGCCTTCGTGATGCTTTCCAACGCCCGTTCAACGAATTCCCCATTATCGTTTTTGTATACGGACATTGCCACGGAAAAGGGAGCGCGCTCTCTATCGGTTTGCTTTTCGCTCATTTTTTTCTTGCTTCCTTATAATATATTCCATTCTCAATACACCGTTGACGAGATGTATGAGCCTCACTCCGTCCAGCTTGTTCAAAAGCTTTCTAAACGGGTATAGCAATTTGATAACGATTTTATATTTCGGCTTATAGACAATCCGTAATTTACAATAGGCTTTACGAAACCCGAAATATTTTTCCAAATAGTCCTGAAACGCCGATTCGTGCGATATCGCCCTTGCGCCGTCGCAAAGGTAATAGCCGCTTCCGAGCTTTTCGTTTGCATCCGTTAAAATCGTATGAACGATAGCGGCGTTCACCCCGAATTTTTCCATAGCGGGTACCGTTTTCAAAACGGGGAACTCTCCCCATTCCTCGTGTTCGACGATATGCGCGTAACCGCATAGCTCGTCCGTTTCCTTATAAAACGCGCCGTAGATGATAAAGCCTTGCTCCTCCCAAGCTTTCACGTCCTCGATAAACCGTTGCTTGTCCAAATGCGGTCTGTATTTGGCCGGATAGGCTTCAAACGCCGCAACCGCGACTTTGAAAATTTCTTCCGTATATTCGCGTGGACAAATGCGCTCCACACGAAAATTTTTTATACCCTTCGTAATTTCGTAACGGCGTTTCGATTTTAACGTGCCGATGTCAAAGGGCGTATCTTTAATTACGTACCAAAACTCCGTTTCCGTACCACAATCGTAATCTTCGGTCCAGCGAGCAAGAATCGCGTCTTTCCATCCCCCCCCGTTCCAAATAGTACCGTCGCGTATCGGCGACGTATCCACCCTTTCGTGAGGCGCAGTCGTCGGTAAAACGGCATGATTGTAATACTTCCAAAGACTCATTTAGCCAAAATCTCCCTTGCCTGCGCTTGTTTTTCATCGTATTCCTCTTGCGTGACGGCGCCCTTTTGCAACAGCCAATCGCCGTAATCGATATCACTCTCCGTTCCCTCACGTACGACATCGCTACGCTTAAAAACCTTATACGCCGTCAAAAACAATATCTTGATGTCCCCCCAAAGGGTAATCTTTTTTACATAACGTAAATCGTATTCGAATTTTTGCTCCCAAGAGATCGCGTTTCTGCCGCTCACCTGCGCAAGCCCCGTGATGCCGCCGCGTACCTTATGACGGTTTTTCACTTCGTCCGACATAAAAATCATATCGCGTACGAGCAAGGGACGCGGTCCCACGAAGCTCATTTGTCCGAAAAGCACGTTCAAAAGCTCGGGAAGCTCGTCCAGCGAGGTGCTTCGTAAAAGCTTACCATATCTCGTCAAGCGTTTTTCGTCGGGTAATAACCTCCCGTTTTCATCCTTTTCGCACGTCATCGTGCGGAATTTGACCAAACGAAAAATCTTGCCCTTTTTGCCAGGACGAAATTGTGTAAAAAAGGGATTCCCTTTCATCTTGACCGCTCCGACCACCGTTAAGATCAAAAGCACGGGCAACAGCAATAAAAGAGCAACGAGTGAAAACACGATATCGTAAAACCGTTTGAAAAACGGTTTGTATAAAAGCGCGGAAAGACAAACCCAAACGAGTGCCGCTACTACGATAAGCGTCGTAATTCCCCAAGGGGTCGTAAGTAAGGTATTGAAAAATTCTCTCATAACGTTTCGCGGTTAAAAACAATTTTTGATTGCGTCAATAACGTACGCTTGCTCGTCTTCCGTCATCTTGATATCGGACGGCAAACACAGTCCACGCGTGAAAATATCCTCTCCAACGGGCTTTTCTTCGGCGTAAATAAAATCGTTTGCCTTGAACACCGGTTGCAAATGCATCGGTTTCCAAATAGGCCGCGTTTCGATATTCTTCTCGTTCAACTTTTCCAAAATCTCCATCGGCGTGACTTTTACATCCTCGTCGAGAAGCATACAGGAAAGCCAAAAGTTGGGTTTTGTTTCGGGTAAATAGGGATTCATCGTGATCGGCAAATCCTTTAACTCCACCTCGTATCTTTTGTATATTCTTTCTTTCGCGGCGCGGTGCTCTTCCAAATGCAAAAGCTGACCGCGTCCGATACCGGCAACCACATTGGACATACGATAATTATAACCAATCTCCTCGTGCTCGTACCAAGCCGCCTTTTCACGCGCCTGCGTCGCCCAAAAAAAGGCTTTATCACGCGCAGCTTTATCCGCCGTAAGCAGCATCCCGCCGCCCGAGGTCGTAATGATCTTATTGCCGTTAAAGCTGACCACGCCGTATTTTCCGAAAGTCCCCGTTTGTCTACCCTTATACGTCGCGGAAAGGGATTCCGCAGCATCCTCGACAAGCACAGCGCCGTAGTGGTTACAAACATCGAGGATTTCGTCCATTTTTGCGGGCGTGCCGTAGAGGTGCGCGAGAGCCACTACCTTTGCCTGCGGATATTTTTCAAACGCCTTTTCAAGAGCTTTCGGCGACATATTCCAAGTTTCCCGCTCAGAGTCGATATATACTTGTGTGCCGCCCTCGTAAGAAACGGGGTTGACGGTTGCTGCAAAGGTCATATCCGAGCAAAGTACGATATCTCCTCTTGTTACGCCCGCCAATTTATAGGCAAGATGCAACGCAGCCGAACCCGAGCAAAGAGAAAGTGCGTGATAGCGTTGGCTTTGCCCCCGTCCGATATATGCGGACATCTCCTCCTCAAACAAATCACAATTAAAACCTAAAGGCGCAATCCAATTTTTTTCAAAAGCCTCTTGCACGAAACACATTTCCTCGCCGTGCATCGTCGGATAGGATAATAAAATACGTTTTTCCATTTATTTTACCTTTTTCATAAGTTTTTTGATTTTTTGCTCGTCCTTCTTCAAGCAAAGCGCCTCCGCGATGCTGTCGCGCTTGTCTATCGTATAGGTGGGCACGAGCTCTTTTACCGATTTTTTCATATCGTCCGCTTCGCCGTACGCCTGCTCGTACAGCTTGTCTAACGTACTCCAAAGCTTCTTTTCGTCCAGCTTGATGGGCTTCGCTATATTGATCAGTCCGTTGGGGGTCTTTTGCAACCCCTCCTCCTCCATCAGGCGTTCTTCAAACAACTTTTCACCCGGGCGAAGCCCCGTGCAAACGATGTCGATATCCACGTTCGGCTCGTACCCCGAAAGACGAATAAGATTATACGCCAGATCGTAGATACGCACCGGCTCGCCCATATCGAGCACGAAAATTTGTCCGCCCTTGGCGTACGCGCCCGCCTGCAAGACGAGGGACACCGCTTCGGGAATGGTCATAAAGTAGCGAATGATATCCTCGTGGGTGACGGTGACAGGTCCCCCCTCCGCGATCTGACGGCGGAAGAGCGGAATGACCGAGCCGTTGGAGCCGAGTACGTTCCCGAAGCGCACCGCGACGAATTTCGTCTTTTTACTGTGCTTGCCGATCGTTTGTACGATCATTTCGCATATACGCTTGGTGGCGCCCATGATATTCGTGGGGTTGACCGCCTTATCCGTGGAAATTTGCACGAACGTTTCTACGCCGAATTCGTCCGCACAGCGCGCTACGTTGAGCGTCCCGAACACGTTGTTTTTCACCGCTTCGTTGGGGCTCGTTTCCATCAGCGGCACGTGCTTGTGCGCCGCGGCGTGGAATACGATTTGCGGACGGTATTTTTGGAATACGTCGCGCATTTTCGTCATTTCGCGAACGCTCGCTATCAAGGTCAAAAGATGCAAATCGGGGTGCCTTCTCTTCAACTCCTGTTCGATATCGTACGCGTTGTTTTCGTATACGTCTAAAATGATGAGCGTTTCGGGATTGTGCGTGGCGATCTGCCGACAAAGCTCGCTGCCGATCGAGCCGCCGCCCCCCGTGACGAGGACCACCTTTTTCTCGATATAGCTCATAATTTCGTCCAAGTTTACGCTCACCTGCTCTCTACCGAGAAGGTCCTGCACCTCCACGGGGCGGAGGGTGGCTACCGTCACCTGACCGCTGGCGAGCTGGTACATACCGGGGAGCACCTTGACGGGGCAGCCGCATTCTTGGCAGCGTTTTACCACCTCGCTCAAATGCTTTTTATCCACCGAGGGCATCGCGATAAAAATTTCTTGTACCTTATAGTCCTCGGAAAGGCGCTTGACGTCGAAGGTCGTGCCGGCGACCTTGACGTCGCTGATGTATTTGCGTACCTTTTCGGGATCGTCGTCCGCGATACAAACGGGCTTGTAGAAGAGCTTATCCGAGGTTTGCATCTCTTTGATAAGCGCGCTGCCTGCGTCGCCGCCGCCGACGATCATAACGCGCGTCTTTTCCACCTTGCTCGTTTCGAAATGATACTTAAACGCGACGAAAAGGCGTTGGAAATAACGGATAAAGACGACGAACGCTGCCAACGCCATAGCGTAAACGAGTCCCGTTCCCAAGCCTACGAACTGTCTACCCGCCACGAGGGGGAATACGATATTGCCGGCGGTAATAACCACGGACGCCATCAAAATTTTTACCATTTCGGCTACGCCCACGTTTTTGAGCACGATGGAATATAAGCCGAACGCGGCGAATACGACGATGGCACATACGAGGTTGCCGCCCATCCACATCCAAGCCTGCGGCGTTAGCTCGCGCGTGCTTTGCGTCGCAAGATAGGCAAACAACAGCGCGCCCGCGACCGCAAATACGTCCGCAAGCACTAAAAAGCCCCTGTTCCAATCCCCTATCGGTCTTAATTTTTTCTTGTCTTTCTTTCTCATATCGTCCTTAGTACACCGCCCGTAAAGCAAGTCGCTCCGTCCTTAAAGCGTCGCGTATTTTTTTCGGGAAAAATAGTCTCGCACGCGCGTACGCGCAGGCTCGCTTAGAAACATTATACTACGATACTGCGCGTTTGTCAAGAGTTTAATACGCTTTGGCTCGATTTTCTTGGCGCGGAAAGCGGTCCCCGTCCACTTTTTACGCCAAAAAACGCGCCCCGAATTTTTCTCGTAATGGGGCGCGGGCTTTTGCTATGCGTGAAAAAAAGCTTGCCCATAGGGCAAGCTTTCGTGTTTTTTAAGACGCGGTTTCTTCTTCCCGTTCCCGTTCCGTCGCGGCGACCTCGTCCAAGAGCTCCGTCGCCGTTTGCGTAGCGGCTTCGGCTTCGTTTTCGGCTTCCGTTCCCGTCGTTTCTACCGCCGCCGTGCCTTCTACGACGTTGTCCTCGCGCAAGACTACGCCGATCGTTTGGAAAATTATTTTCAAGTCTTTCCAAAAGGTGATCTTTTTCGCATATTCGCCGTCGAATTGCGCTTTCTTCTCCACGTTGCAAGCCAACACGTCGCGACCGTTCACTTGTGCCAATCCGGTTAAACCAGGCCGCACGGCGTATGCGCCGTATTTTTTTCGTGCCTCGATTAAATCAACTTCCGAGAAACCGCAAGGGCGGGGGCCGATGAGCGACATATCCCCTTTCAAGATGCACCAAAGCTGGGGAAGCTCGTCCAGACTCGTCTTTCTCAAAAATGCGCCTACCTTGGTTATGTAATCCTCGCTGTGCAAATAACGGGGAGCACAATCCTTGGGTGCATTTGTGCGCATACTGCGGAATTTATAAAATTTGAAAGGCTTTCCGTTTTTACCTACGCGCTCCACCTTAAAGATCGCCGGACCCTTGCTCGTGCATTTGACTGCGATCGCGATGATCAGCATGGGCAACGCCAACACGATCAGGGCAAGCAGGCTGAAAAGGATATCGAAAAGTCTTTTGAAAAAACGTCTATACATCGTTCCTCTTATCTTATAAAAAATATACTTTCTCTTGCTCATACAACTTTCATATTATAACACACCTTTTTCGTTTTGTCAATATTTTTCAAAAGAAATTTTCTTCCTCTTTTTCGGTGCGAATTTTCTTTTTTCTTAAAAAATCCTTCAAAACGCGAAAAAAGGTGAAACTATCCCCTTGACAAATCAACAATCCGTGCTATAATACTTGCGCGACGGACGAAAAAAAGCTCCCCTTGTCCACCGTTTGCACTCGGCCTTGACTGCGCGCCGAAAAAACGGTAGACGAGCGACCCGAAAAAATTCGGAAAAGGAGAATACGAAAATGAAAACTGTCTTCAAAAAAGTATTGCGTCTGCTCGGCGTCGACGTGCTCCTGTTGGGGCTCGTCGAGAAGCTTGCTCTCGGATTGATCAAGAAGCTGACGGCGCTGCAAAACGCAGCGAGAAGCGCCCTCGACCGAGTGTTACAATCTCGCAACGGCGAGGCGTAAGCCGCCGAAAATTGCGTAAAAAACCGAGCCGCTTCCTCTCAACGGCTCGGCGTTTTTATTTTTGGCGACGGCGCGTTATAGCTCGCTCGGGCTGACCAAGCCGCGGTAGGAATTGAAATTCAAGCCCCATTCGTCGACGTAGGGCAAGATCTCCTCGTCCAATTCAATCACGGCGGTCTCGTCCCCCTGCAAATACGCCGTTAAGCGTTCCTTGCAATCGAGCAAGCGGGCGTGTAAGCCGCCCAAGCGCGCTTGCTGGATCTCCCAACCGAACGGTTTGTTGTCCCCGAGCCAACGCTTTTTATGGCTTTGGATAAATACGTCCAAGCGCTTTGCACATTCCGCGTAGTCGCCCGTTAATTTCTCAAGCGCGGCGATATCCCCGTCCTTATACGCGCGGCGGGTTTTTATACCCAGCTCCGCTTTGATCTCCAAAACCGAGCAAAGCAGGGATAAGCCTTCGGCTAAATAACCGTATTCGCCCAAGCGCTTGGAAGCCGCCGCGAGCGTTTTGGCGTACTCGCCGTAGGGTATGTGCCCGTTCAAGGAAAGGGAATGATCCAAAAGTCCCAAAAAGCAATCGTTATACAAAAGGCTCTTGCAGGGATTTTCGCGAATGAACGGAGTGCGCGGTCTACCCGTTTGATTGGGTAGATCGAGCAGCATAAAATCGTCGAAGCTTACGCCGAAAATATCTTGAAAGCCTTGCGCGAGCTTTGCTCTGTCCAAGTTCCCCTCGTAAAATTGCTTGATCGCGTACAGGGAGGGCAGGACGGAGAAAAACGAACACTCGTTGCCCTCGTCCGTCCAAAGGGTGATCAAAACGTTTTTTACGCCGTGCTTTTTCGCGAGCCGCATCGCCGGCTCCATCGTGTAGAGGGAAAACTCGTTCAAGGGCGCGAAGCCGTTCCAGCACCACGCGCCGCCGGCAAACCAAAGCTCGCGACCGAACTTCTCGTGCGCCGCAAACATCGCCTCGTAAATTTCATCCTTGACCTCGTGTTCGCCGTAGTCCCAATAGCAAAGCGCCACTTCCTCGGGGACCTTGTCGATCGCGGACTGCTCCAGCTTGATATCCTCGCCGTAGTAGCCTCCCCCGTTGGAAAGGCGGAAGAACATATCGCTCCACATATGCGGCTTAAAGCCGTATTTCGTCGCGAGCTCCACCACTTTGTTTAAGTGCCGAACGAGCAATTCGTGACGGTTTACGTAGCCGTGTTTATCCAAATACCGCCCCAAGCCGACCGTATGCGCTTCGTCCATACCGATATTGATCAAATTACTGCGGAAACAGCCCTTGAGCGCTTGAAGCATCTTTTCGACGAACGCATAGGTCTTCGGCTCGTCGACGAGCAAGATGCCGCCGTTGTCAACGAGCTCCCAATAGGGCGGGTTTTTTACCAAATTGTTTAAGTGTGCGAGCGTTTGGATACAGGGAACGACCTCGATACCGCGCTCGTATGCGTAATCGTCGATCTCCTTGAGCTCCGCTTTGGTATAGCCGCCGCGCAAATAGCCGAAATACGGCTCGCTCTCTATCTTATAGATATCGTCGAGACACATTTCCAAAAGATTGTAGCCCATTTTTTGCATTTCGTCGAGCAGCTTTTTTACCCGTTCCACCTTCATAACGGCGCTCGTCGAGCAACAGATCATTACGCCGAAGCGTTCTTTTTCCCGTTCCATTTGTTCTCTCCTTAGCGGTTGATACCTACATTATAACGGTATACGACGAAAAAAACAATGGTAAAAATAAACAAAAAACAGGATTTTTTTGACTTTTTCGTTCTTGGATAAAAAAATCTTTTTTACAGGGTGAAAAGAATGGATTTTTTCCCGCGTTAGTGCTATAATTACCTACGGTAAAAATTTCGGGAGGTATAAGCGTATGCATACGGCGGCGAAAAAACGCGGCGCGTTTCATCATCACCGTCACGGCGTCGTTTTGGAAGCGGTCGGGCGTTTTTTGAAAAAGAACGCCGTGCTTTGCATTGCGGCGGTCGCGGCGATCGCCACCTCGTTTATCGTGCCGCCCGATAAAGAATATCTCGGGTATTTCGATCTCAAAACGCTCACCTGTCTGTTTTGCACTTTGGCGGTGGTGTGCGCGCTTCGAAACATTCGCTTTTTTACCGTGCTGGCGCGAAAGATCGTCAAGCTGTTCAAAAATACGCGCGCCTGTATTCTTGCGCTCGTGTATATTACCTTCTTAGGCTCTATGCTCATTGCCAACGATATGGCGCTTTTGACCTTTTTGCCGCTCGGATATTTCGTGCTCTCGTCTACGGGTAAGCAAAAATATACGGCGTTTACCTTTATTATGCAAAATATCGCGGCGAATTTAGGGGGTATGCTCACGCCTTTCGGCAATCCGCAAAATTTGTATCTTTACACCAAGTTCAATATCCCCACGGGCGCGTTCGTCGCGACCATGCTCCCTCCGTTTTGTATTTCGGTGGCGCTTATCACCCTTTGCTGTCTGTTCGTGAAAAAGGAGCCGCTTACCGTCGAGGACGAGGAGGTGAAGCTCCCCGTCGCACGGACGATCGTCTACGGCGTTTTATTCGCCCTTTCCATTATTATCGTATTCCGCGTGATCCCCTATCAGGTCGGACTTATCGTTATACCCGTCGCGCTTTTGTTTATGGATAGAAAGGCGCTGTTGCAGGTGGATTACGGACTTTTGTTGACTTTCGTCGCTTTCTTTATCTTTGCCGGCAATATGGCGAGAATTTCCGCGGTGGAAAAATTGTTCGCGTCGCTTATGCAAAAAAATCCGTTGCTTGTCGCGACCCTTTCCTGTCAGGTGATCAGTAACGTGCCGTCGGCGATCTTGCTTTCGCAATTCACGAATAATTACGCGCCCCTACTCGTGGGCGTGAATATCGGCGGCGTGGGCACGCTCATCTCTTCGCTGGCAAGCTTGATCACCTTCCGCGAATACACCTCGAAGAATCCCAAGGGCGCGGGAAAATATTTGCTATCGTTCTCCGCGTTCAACTTCGCGTTTTTAGGTATACTCACCGTAGCGGAATATTTTATTTTGTTGTGACGGTTGGAGGAACCGAGGGGTTCTTCGTCCTTCCCTTTTTTGCTGGTGCAACCAAAGGGGGCTTGGCTTGCGCCAAAGAAAATCCGTTGGATTTTCCGAACCCGAGGGGTTCTTCGTCCTTCCCTTTTTTGCACGGCAAAACGGCACCCTTTTTGAGGGTGCCGTTTGCTGGTGCAACCAAAGGGACTCGAACCCCTAGCCTTCGGTTCCGTAGACCGACGCTCTATCCAATTGAGCTATGGATGCAAATCTAAAACCGTCGTTTTTTTGCGCTCTTTCATCAAAGCGCTTATATAGTATAGAATTTTTTTTTGCTTTTGTCAACTGTTTTTGCACACTTTTTTAAGCTTTTTTATTTCCGTCAAGCCTACTTTATAAATCAAACGCGATCGCCGTGATGTCGTCCGAAAACTTTCCGCCGCTAAATACCGTCAACGCCGTTTTCAGCTTGCCGATAAAATCTTCCGCGCCGCGGCTCTGCAACAGTACGCTCTCCGCGCGCTCGATACCGAACAGCTCCCCTTTCGCGTTCATACACTCGGTCACGCCGTCCGTCAAAAGCACGAGCAAATCCCCTTTTTCAAAGGGTAAGCTGTTTTCCCGATAGATAAAATCGGGCATCCAATTGGAAACGGGGGGCGCGGGCGCTTCGATCTCGTTGATGCCCAACGAATTTTTCAAAAGTATCGGCGCGTTGTGCCCCGCCGAAATATAGCGAAGCAGGCGCTCCGTTTCGTCGATACGCACCGCCGCGACCGTGATGTACGAGCGCTCGTCTTGGTTAAGCTCGTTGAATTTCGTATTCAGCGCCGTGACCGCCTTGGCAAGGTCGGGCTGTTTTCTATCAAACCCCGCTTTGACGAACGCCGAAAGCATACCTGCCGAAATGCCCTTGCCCGATACGTCGGCGAGCACGCCGTACGTTTGACCGTTCAATTCGTACACGTCGGGCAGGTCGCCGCCTACCCCAAAGCAGGGGATATACATATACGCGTAGGGCACGCCGCCCATACTTTTGCCCGCCGGCAATAGCCGTTGCTGCATGCGCTGCGCCGTGAGCATTTCCCGTTCCATTTCCGTTTGATAGGTGCCGTCCGTAAGCCCCAAGAACAGCTTGCCGTTTTTATCCATCGGCAAAATGCGGATACGGACGGAGATCTTATCCGTATGCCCCGAGCGCTTTACGCTCGTGTGAATGGTTTCCGATTTCTCCGCTTTTTCGGCGATCGCCGCGCGCATAATGCGTAAAAAGGCGCAATATTCGCAATTTTTTCCCTCGCCGCATTTGCCCGATTCGCCGCAGGCAAGCGCTTGCGCGAGCGTACCGTTTCTTTTCGCCGTATCGGAAAAAGCGCGCCGAAACGCCGCGTTCGTAAATTTTACGCGCAGCCTATCGTCGAACACGAACACCCCTTCGGGTATTCTATCCAATGCTTTTTTGTAACCGTTTAGCGTCATACGCTCTCCGTGTGTCGGGGTTTCGTTTCGTACCTGCCCCCGTTATCTGTAAAATTTCAAGCCGCTTTTTAAGCGTACGTCAAAGGGAATATCCGTATACAATTCGCCGTCGAGCTGCATCGTGCAGGGCGTTTCGGGCACAACGCGCATACGGTTGCACGTAAAGTGCGTGGTCGCCGGATATTCGAGTATCTTGCCCTTCATCAGTTCTAAAAACGCCTTGATGATCTTCCTTTTACCGTCGATAAAATCTACGATAACGGCGTTGAGCTTTCTATCGTCCGCTTCCGCCGCGGGACAAATTTTGATGCCGCCGCCGAACTGCGAGCCGTTGCAAGCCGCCGCGATCAACACGTTGCGCGTTTCCGTACGCCCCTCCGATTCGATCTCCAGCTTACAGCCCTTGAATTTGAAAAGGCTTTGGATCAGGCTTAAAAGGTATTTGATCTTGCCTTTGAGTTTACCCCGTTTGCAACGATCTAAAACGTCTACGTCGATGCCTACGCCGGCAACGTTCATACAGCGCACGCCGCCTACCTCCAAATAGTCCGTTTCCTTAGGCTCGCCGTTTAAGATGAGGCTTGCCGCCTCTTTCGCGTCGAGCGAAAGCCCGATATGCTCGGCAAAGTCGTTGCCCGTGCCCGACGGGATCAAGCCCAAATTACAGGCGGAGGGATCGGCAAGTCCGTTGAGCACCTCGTGCAGCGTTCCGTCGCCGCCGAGGGTGACGATCTCCGTTTCCCCCTTTTCGGTGAGCCGACGGGCGATCTGCGTTGCGTCGCCCACGCATTGGGATAAGTGCGTTTCAAACGCCACGCCGCGTTCGGTGAATACGCTCTCCGCTATTTTCAGGTTTTTGCCCGATCGGGTCTTCCCTGCCGCGGGGTTGGAAATAATGTGGTATTTTTTCATCTTCCGTTGTTTCCTTTTTGAAAAATCCGCCCGTGAAAAGCGCGATCTTCCCTTTTATCCTATTGTATATTATAGCACACCTTTTGGGCAAAAGCAAGAAAAACGGTCGTCTACGACGGATTTTCCGTGCAAATCCCCCCTTTGCTATTGCAATTTTTCGTGAAATTTGCTATAATGCTGATGATCGTTCGATAAAAGGAAGCCGCTATGCAAGAAATTATCCCCCAATCCTTACTACGCCTTGCCAAAGGCTGCCCCTCGACGCTGTTCGTCGTGGGCGGTAGCGTGCGCGATTTTTTGTGCGGCTATACCCCGCTTTCGGGCAAGCGCGATTGGGATATTTGCTCGCGTATACCCGTCGACGCGTTCGAAGCGCTGGCTAAAAATTGCGGCTTCGTCGTAAGAGCGGTATATAAAAACACCGGTACGGTAAAGCTGCAAGACGGGGAGGGCGTGGAGTACGAGTACTCCCGTTTCCGTTCGGATAAATACGTCCGCGGCGTGCATACGCCCGTGGAAATTTACTTCACGGACGATATCGCGTTGGACGCGCGGCGGCGCGATTTTACCGCAAACGCCGTATATTACGATATCGCCGACGGCAAATTCGTTGATCCCTTGGGGGGTATCCAAGCGATAAAAGAGCGACGACTTTCCACCGTCGCCGCGGCGAAGAAAGTGTTCGGAGAGGACGGGCTTCGGTTGATGCGGCTGGCGCGGTTCGGAGCGCAGCTCGGGTTTACGCCCGACGGGGAATGTCTTGCGGGCGCGCGCGAAAACGCCGCGCTTATTCGGGATATTTCTCCCGAGCGTATCTTTGCCGAGCTGTCCGCTATTTTGTCCGCCGATAAAAAGTACGGCGTCAAAAACGGGCACTATTTGGGACTGCAACTTCTTTCGCAAACGCGGGTGTTGGACGAGATCTTGCCCGAGCTAACCTTGGGGCGAGATATGAAACAGCGCGCCGATTTTCATAAATACGACGTGCTCGAGCATTCCCTGCGAGCCGTGTTATACGCGGACGAGAGCGTGCGGTTTGCCGCCCTGCTGCACGATATCGGAAAGCCCTTTTGCAAGCTCCGCGACGGCAATTCGCACGAGCATCATAAGGAGGGTGCGCGGCTTGCCGCGGACGTCTTGCGGCGTTGGAAAGCGCCCAACAAGCTGATCGACGGCGTGCAACGGCTCGTGCTTTGGCATATGTACGATTTCAACTGTCAAACGGGCGAGAAGAAGCTGCGGCGGTTTTTCGTCGAGCATTACCCCGTCTTGGAGGCTCTTTTATTGGTAAAACAAGCGGATTTCTCCGCCTGTACGGACGATCTATCCGTCGCGCCCACCGTGGCGCGGTGGCAAGCGTTGCAAAGCAAGCTGCGCGAGGAAAACGCGCCCTTGACGCTGAAGCAGCTTGCGATTTCGGGTAAGGATTTAATAAACGAAGGCTTTGCGCCCGATACGATCGGCGGTATTTTGGAAAGACTTTTATTACACGCCGTCGTCAAGCCCGAGGACAACGAAAAAACGAGGCTGTTACGCCTCGCCAAGTATATATAACGCCGCGAAGCCGCGGCGTTTTTTCGTTACGGCTGCGCCCAGCCGAGGCTGCGTTGGACTGCCTCGCGCCATTTGGCGAGCTTGCTTTCGCGCTCCTCTTGCGCCATGCTCGGCGCATACCGTTTATCTATCTTTTTCAGCGCCTTCACCTGCGCTTCGTCCTGCCATACGCCCACGGTGAGCCCTGCGAGCAACGCCACGCCGAGCGCCGTCGTTTCGTGCGTGGTCGGCTTCACCACCTCCGCCGCCAAAATATCCGCTTGGAACTGCATCAAAAAGCTATCCCTCGAAGCGCCGCCGTCGACGTTTAACGCCGTGATGCGCGCGCCCGTATCCCGCTCCATAGCCGCGACCAAGTCCGCCGATTGATAGGCGATGGATTCCTGCGCCGCGCGAATGATATGCTCCCGTTTGGTGCCGCGCGTAATGCCGAAGATAGCGCCGCGCGCGTACATATCCCAATAGGGCGCGCCGATACCCGTAAACGCAGGCACCACGTACACGCCGCCCGTGTCGGGGACCTTTTGGGCGTAATATTCCGCGTCCCTGCTCTCCGTGAAAAAGCGCATTTCGTCGCGCAGCCATTGTATCACCGCGCCGCCGATAAACACGCTGCCCTCCAGCGCGTACTGCGGCTTTTGCCCCGCTCTCGTCGCCGCGACCGTCGTCAACAATCCGTTTTGGCTGGTGGGACGCTCCTCGCCCGTATTCATCAATAAAAAGCAACCCGTACCGTAGGTGTTTTTCGCCTCCCCCTTGTGCGTACAGCCCTGTCCGAAGAGCGCCGCTTGCTGATCGCCCGCGACCCCTGCGATGGGGATACGCTCGCCGCCGACGTTTGCGTAGCCGAAGATCTCGCCCGAGGAAAGGACCTTGGGCAGCATTGCGCGCGGCACGGAGAAAATTTCCAACAGCTCGTCGTCCCAATCCAAGGTATCGATATTGAAAAGCATCGTGCGCGAGGCGTTCGTCCTGTCGGTGGCGTGGACCTTGCCCTCCGTCAGCTTCCAAATCAGCCAAGTATCCACCGTACCGAACAGCAGCTCGCCTCTTTCGGCGCGTTCCCTTGCGCCCTCGACGCGGTCGAGGATCCAAGCGAGCTTACTCGCGGAAAAATACGCGTCGGGGATCAAGCCCGTCTTTTGGCGTATCCTTTCGTCCAAGCCGCGCTTTTTTAAGTCCTCGATCGTATCCGCCGTGCGGCGGCATTGCCAAACGATAGCGTTGTATATCGGTTTACCCGTTTCTTTTTCCCAAACGACAGTCGTTTCCCGTTGGTTGGTAACGCCGATCGCCGCGATATCCTTGGGCGAGATACCGCTCTTTGCCACCGCTTCCATCATCACGCCGTATTGGCTCGACCAAATATCCGTCGGGTCGTGCTCCACCCACCCCTCTTTGGGATAAATTTGCGGAAATTCGCGCGATAAGACGGAAAGGATATTCTCCTGCTCGTCCACGAGCGCAACGCGCGAGGACGTCGTGCCCTGATCTAACGCCAAAATATATTTCATCTCGACCCTGCCCCCTTGTTTTACAGTTTCGAAAGCCGTTCGAGCCGCTCGTACGCCGTACGTAAAAAGGCGTCCGCGGTCAGCTCTTGATAGTGTTTATTGTCCACTTCGAGCGTTAACGCGCCCGTGTAATCCGCTGCGTTCAAGCCCTGCATCATCCTTTGATAATCGATCTCACCGTCGAAGGGAAGCCTGTGCAGATCGCCGCCGTTCGCTTTGGTATAGTCCCGACCCAAATTATCGTGGATATGCGTACAAGCCACCCGATCGCCGTATAACGCCAAGAAAGGTACGGTGACGGTGAAGCAATGCTCGTGTCCGCAGTCGTAGCAAAATTTCACCGCCGCGCTTTGCTCGTATCTATCCATAAGACAAGCGAGGTTGCCCAGCTTGCGTAAATTTTCAAACGCCAGCACCACCCCTTTTTTCTCGGCGAGCTCCACCCATTCGTCAAAGCGGCGCAAGCCCAGATCGTTTACGGGCGGAGGGGTGAAGGAGCTGGAAACGTGTGCGATCACCCTTTTTACCCCCGTCTTTGCCGCCGTTTCGATCGCTTGCAGCATCTCGCGATGGATATTCGGCGTTTCCGCTTCCGTCCACATACCGTTGACGCCGAAAAAGGGACCGTGCATAAATTCGTAGCTTAAGCCCAGCTTTTGCGCCTTGTCCTGCAACGCGGAAACGGTGGGCAGGTCCAAGTACGCGCACGAGGAGAAAAAGGCGTTGAAGCCGTGGTCTTTGACGCGTTCCAGCGTCACGAGGGGGTGTTCCCCGACGATACAGTCGCTTAAAATTCCGAGTTTCCTTTGCATACCTTTCTCCTTGGAAGAAAATTCGCCCTTGCTTTTGCAAAGGCGAACGATCTCTCGTTTATAATTTTTGTACCGTCACGCCGTCCTCGATAGAGGTTTCGTAAAAGCTTGCTTTATAGCCGACCGCTTCGGCGTACGCCGTGCCTACCCGACGGATAAAGCCCTCGACCGCCGTCTTTTTGACGATAGAGATGGTACAGCCGCCGAAGCCCGCGCCGATCATACGCGAGCCGAGGCAATCCGTTTCCTTTCTCGCCAGCGCGCTGAGGGTATCCAGCTCCTTGCCCGTGACCTCGTACAGCTCGCAAAGGCTGAAATGGCTTTCGTTGAGAAGCCGTCCGAGCTCTTCCAAATCCCCCGATTTGAGCGCCGCCACCGCTTTATGTACCCTGTCGCATTCCATAACGACGTGTTCCGCGCGCTTTGCCACCACGCCCGACAAAAGATATTTCACTTCCGCGAAATCCTTGGGGGTCAGCTCGGCAAGGCATTTGACGTCCTTGACCTTTTGAATGGCTTTGAGCGCCGTTTCCACCTCTTGGCGACGTACGTTGTATTTGCTTTCCACGAGGTTGTGCGGTTTGTTGCAGTTGGCGACGACTAGGCAATAATCGCCCAATTGCAAGGGTACGTATTCGTATTCGAGCGTGGAGCAATCCAAAAGCACCGCGTGATCCTTTTTGCCCATCGCGGAAGCGAATTGG
>JAFURP010000029.1 GCA_017471785.1 Clostridia bacterium
AGGTTGGGCGGTTTGCGGCATAGATACAACCGTTTCGGGTATGAAAATTGCGGTAGAATGTATCAAGCGTCCTTTAACGAGCACAACCGCAAGTGTAAATTTAACGGCGTCGGAGAGGACGTGGTTATCGAGAAGATCGAGCGGACGGATCTGGAAACGCTGAAAGCGGCGCAGGCGTTGCACGCAAAATGCGCGATCGCGGTGGAGAGGAGATCGGATAACGATTACGCGGACGTATACGCGTCCATGGTGGCTTGGAAAAACGTTCCCTACGCCGCCAAGAAAAACGGAAAAACGATCGGGTATCTTTGCGCGAACGAGCGCGGCGACGTGTTGGCGGAAAATTACGCCGAAAGTGTGGAAGCGATGGTGGAAATGCTTTGCGCTTGGCAAAAACGCGTGGGAACTACCGTTTATTTCTATTTATATCCGCACGAGGCGGAGTATATCCGCTTATTTTACGGCGCAGGGGAGGGCGTGAGCATCAAAGCGCCCTGCCATTTCAAATTTATCCGTTGGGAAAAGGTGGTTTCGGCGTTTATGAAGCTCAAAGCCTCCTATACCCAAATGCCGTGCGGCGAATTAAGGCTCGGGATCGAGGGTTACGGCGTATTGCGGTTATTCGTCGACGAAACGGGCGCAGGCTGCGAAAGGATCGACGGCGCGGCGGATATCGTTTTGGACGGCTTAAAGGCGGCGCGGTATTTGTTCGGCGTATTGCCGCCCGAGTGCACCGCGGAGGCGAGCGCGCTTGCTAAAGCGTGGCTGCCGTTACCCCTTTCTTGGAATTTACAGGACAGAGTATAGGAGAAAACAATGGTTAAAGTAGAATATATGGAAATTATGGCGGCGGATATGGGAAAACCCAATCCGTTGCCCGATATCAAAAACGTACAATACATACACGCGGGCTTCGAGGTCACCAAGAACGTAAGCGACGCGGAGAAAAAATATCTCGGTAAAGGTATGATAAATACCGTTTTGCCGTATATGGTACAAGACGGCTATACCCGTGACAAGAGGCTTGCCAAGATCAAAACGGTGGTTTTGGAAAACGAATACTTAAAGGCGGTGTTCTTGCCCGAGTACGGCGCGCGGCTTTGGCAGCTGTACGATAAGAAAAACGGACGGGATATCTTATATACGAACACGGTGATACAGCCTTGTAACTTTGCCATATTGAACGCGTGGCTTTCGGGCGGCGTGGAATTTAACGTAGGCATCAAGGGACATACGCCGCTTACCTGCTCGTCGCTTTTTTGCGAAAAGATCGACGAGGAAACGGTGAAGTTTTTCGAATTCGAGCGTATCCGTAAGGTGAGCTATTCGATCACGGCGTACCTGCCGAAAGGCTCGGATACTTTATATATCCGTCCCCGTATCGAGAATACGTCAAACGAAGAAAAATATATGTATTGGTGGTCGAATATCGCGTTTCCGGAAACGGAAAAAACGCGCGTGATCGTGCCTGCGAATACGGCGATCCATTGCTCCTATCAAGAGGATCATTACGTAGTGGATAAGACGACGGTGCCCGTATCGAACGGTATCGACGTTTCCTATTCGATGAATTTGGGTGCGTCGGCGGACTATTTCTACCGTATAGCCGACGAGGACAGGAAATGGATCGTGGGCGTAGACCCCGACGGCACGGGCTTGTTGCATTATTCCAACGAGCGTTTGAGAACGCGTAAATTATTCCTTTGGGGGAACCGTACGGGCGGACGGCATTGGAACGAGTTTTTGTCCGAAGAGGGACAGGCGTATATCGAGATCCAAGCGGGGCTGGCGACCACGCAGTTGGAGCATTTGCCTATGCCACCCAAAGCCGTTTGGGAATGGACGGAGGGCTACACGGCGATAGACGGAACGAACGAGAACTATTACGGGGCTTGGGAAAGGGCGATCGCCGAGGTGGAAAAGACCCTCGACGAGAAGATCGCCGGCGGCAGCGTCGCGCCCGAAAGGTTGATGGATATCCCGATGAAAAACGCGGGCGAGCTGGTACATACGGCAAGCGGCTGGGGCGCTTTGGAAAACAAGATGCGCGCGGCGCAACGGCAGGAGAGTATCAGTAATTATAACGTCTATCCCCAAGTGGAGGACGAGCAAACGGCGGCGTTCGAACAGCTGCTCGAAAAGGGGTATTTGCCCTGCCCCGCGGTGGAGAAAGAGCCGATATCCTACGTCGTGGACGAGTTTTGGAAAGAGAAATTACAAGAATCGGCAAAGAGCGAGCGAGGACGGCATTGGTACACCTATTTACAGCTTGGCGTAGTGGAATACGCGCTCGGTGATTTGGAGGCGGCGAAGGTCGCTTGGGAGCAATCGGCGGCGCTCACGCCCAACGTTTGGGCGTGGCGAAATTTGGCGGCGCTGTATCGGAACGAATGGAAGGATAACGAAAAAGCGCTGTTCTATCAGGAAAAGGTATACGCGCGGAAAGAGGCGTTCGAAAGTTTATCGCTGGTAAAAGAATACGCGGCTTGGCTGACCTCGATGGGCTTGGACCGAAAGTGGATAGAAGCGTATGCCAAGCTGGATAAAGAAATGCAAGCCAACGGAAGATTACGGGTCTATTTGGCGATGGCGCTTTTGCACGTGGGAAAAGCGGAGGAAGCGGCGAAGATCATAACGCCCGACTTCGTATTGAACGACGTGAAAGAGGGCGAATTGGCGCTTTCCAAGCTTTGGAAGGATATTTATACGGATATCGTAGCAAAGCAAACGGGCTTGACGGGCAAAGCGCTGGATGCGGAAGTGGAAAAATTATATCCGTTGCCGTACAGCTTGGATTTCAGAATGCACGATTAAAGGGAGCGACGATAATGAAGATCGTATTTTTCGGGGATTCGATAACCGATATGGGAAGAAACCGCGAGGTGGAGAACGGCGCGGTGGAATCGTACGGCGACGGGTACGTATTTTTGGTCGCGGCGGAGCTTTTGGGGAAGGACCCCAATCAATACGAGATCGTAAACCGCGGTATCAACGGCAGCCGTATTTACGATCTGTACGCGCGCTTGAAAAAGGACGTATGGAACGAGGAGCCGGACGTCGTGAGTATACTCATCGGTATCAACGACGTGGATTCCGAGCGTAATAAATTGCTTTGCACGGACGAAGTGCGTTTTGAGAAAATTTACCGTATGCTGATAGAAGAAACGAGAGAAAAGCTTCCTAACGTACGGTTTATCTTGTGCGCGCCTTTCCATTTGTATATCAGCGAAGAACTTTCTCCGCATTATTCGGCGCGTTGCCGTCGTATCCCTTGGTATGAAAAGCTTATCAAGCAGCTTGCGGAGGAATACGGCTGTAAAACGGTGTTTTTACAAAGCGCGTTTGAAGAAAAAGCCGCAAAATTCGGCGCGGATAAGTACGTACCCGACGGTACGCACCCCTCGATTATGGGCGCGAAAATTATTGCGGACGAATGGTTAAAGGTATTTAAGGAGATGGGCGAAGCATGAAAACGGTGTTTTTTCAACCGCTCAAAGGACCTATCGACAATCCGTATATAGGATTTACGAGCTTTAATCATTTTCGCGGCGAGGCTTTGTATTCCGACTGTATAGCAGGCAAAAGCGTGGGAACGGAAACGGAAAATTTCGAATGTTATCCCGTGCCGCAGGGCGTAGAAGAAAAGGGTAGGGAACAGGGATATCATCCCGATACCACCGTGGCGTATATCCGTATTTTATGGAAGTCTTTCGAGCCCGAGCAGGGGCGCTACGATTACGCGTTTATACAAAGCATTTTGGATAAGGCGCGCGAAAAAGGACAAACGCTGATGTTCCGTTTGATGCCGCACAGCACTTGTGCGCGCGACGACGTACCCGATTGGTTGAAAAAGATCATGCCCTGTCCCGAGCGACCCGACGGTATGCGCGTAAAGGATTCTCCGACGGACGGGCGGTATTTGCAATTTTTCGCCAAGGCGATAGAAAAGCTGGGCGCGCGCTTCGATCGCGACGAAACGCTCGATTGCGTGGACGTTTGCCTCCCGGGAGCGTGGGGCGAGGGATACAAGCTGGAAAATTATCCGCAGGAAGATATCGAAATGCTGATGGATACGTTCGTCAAGGCGTTTCCCAACACCAAGCTTTTGGGACAGGTCGCTTCTTCTTTGATGATCAACCATATCGGTAAGAGCCGTCCGATCGGCGTACGCGGCGACGGAACGGGCGATCCGTACCATATGAACGAGTATTTTCCGCGCGTATTCAACAGCTTGGAAAAGGAAAATTGGAAGACCGCGCCCGTGTCGTTCGAGTCCTATTGGTGGGTGTCCGAATGGTATCGCCAAGGCTGGGATATCGACGACATCATAGAAAAAACGCTCGGCTGGCATATCAGTACGTTCAATACGAAATCCTTCCCTATTCCTTACGAGTTGAAAGACAAGATGGAATATTGGTTGGAGAAAATGGGATATCGGTTCGTCGTGCGCGCCTTGGTGTTGCCCGAGAGCGTACGCGCAGGAGATACGCTTTCGTTACGGTTTACGATAGAAAACCGCGGCGTTGCGCCCATTTACAATAAATTACCGTTCACCGTTACGTTGACGGGCAAGGAGGGCGCGTTGGAAGCGCAAACGGACGTAGATATCACGAATTGGCTCCCCGGGGGCAAGACGGAAGAAGTGAAACTCCGTTTGCCCAAGGCTATGGCGGCGGGGGAATATAAGATATATTGCTCTATCGGCGGCGGAGAAAAGCCGACGGTAAAGCTTGCCATGCAAACGGAAAACGACGGAAAAAATTATTATTTAACGACGATAGAGGTGGAAAAATGAAGGTATTCGATTGTCACGTACATTCTTCGATGCCACAATCGGTGGAAAAGTCCGTAAAGGTATTCGAGCAAATATTCGATATGCTTTCCGTGGAAAAGTGTTCGTTTATGAGCATACCCCAACACGATAAGGAAAATATCGATTACAAGCAAAATATCAAGGATCTGTTTTTTAAGAACTATTTCTCGCCCAACGGCTACGCTTTTGCGGGGTTGGAATATAAAAGGGAATTGGACGATAAAGAGCGCGCAAACGATCATTTGAAGCAGGCGGAGGAATATATCGGCGCCGGCTTCGACGGAATGAAAATGTTGGAGGGAAAGCCCTCCGTTCGCCGCGAATTCAATCGTCGCTTGGCGGATCCCGTGTTCGATAAATTCTTTGCGTTTATGGAAGAAAACGGCTTGCCCGTCACTCTCCATAACGCCGATCCGTACGAATTTTGGGATATAAGCAAAATGACGCCCGAGGCGATCGCAAGAGGCTGGGCGAACGGTCCCGACGATTTGACCAAGGAGGAGATGACCGAGGACGTTTTCGAGGTTTTGAAAAAACACCCCAAGCTGCACTTGACCTTGGCGCATTTCGGGTTCTTCGGCAACGATCACGCCGCCGCGGTACGCTTTTTCGGGGACTACGAATATACGCGCTTGGACACCACGCCCGCGGGCGAGGAATATTTCCATATGCTCGCCGATTGGGACAAATGGCGGAAATTTATCGAAGAGCACGCGGACAGGATCAAGTACGGAACGGACACGTATAATTTTATCCAAACGACGTCGCTCGAGGCTTGGGAACGGTCGGTGAGCGCAAGACCCAACTTGGTGCGGAATTTCTTCGCTACCGACGGGGAGCACGAATATTACGGGGAAAAGTATAAGGGGGTAAAATTCAGCGAGGAGATCGTGGAAAAGATCTTTTGGAAAAACGCCGAAAAGGAATACGGGACCCCGAAGAAGATCGACGGCGCGTGGGTGGAGAAAAAGTTGGCGGCGTTGGAACAAAGATACGCGAACGATCAAGCCGCGTTGCAAGACGTGCTGTTTATGAAAGAAAATTTTAAGCTTTGAGGCGGTTATGAAAAGACGATATTTGATTGATTTTTTGGATAGCTTTGCTTATCCGCAGGCAGCGAAAACGGCGCTGCTCAACGCCTATCAACGGCTGACGGACGGCGGTAAGGCGGAGGAATTTTTCCGCTACGTGCAAGAGTACGAAACGGGCGCGCTTAGCTACGACGACGGGATAAACGCCGTTCGGAATATCGCCAAGGAAACGGATATCCACGAATATACGTTGATCTTGCTGTATTTGATATACCTTGCGGACGTACTCAAAGCCAACTACCTTGCGGGCGGTATCGACGAGCAAATTTGGTTTGATACCGTCGCCGATTTGAAATACAAGGCGCTCGATTGCGAGGGCTTATACGGCGTATGGGGCACGAAGGACGCGCCTTGGCACAGGGGCTTTTTCGCAATGAAAAAGTTCGGTTTTCGTAAATTGCAGTTCGAGCCGGCGAATTTCGGCGCGGTTTACAATAAGAACGGCGTGGACTTGAAGGAGGACAGCCCCGTATTGTACGTGCACGTGCCGAGAACGGGCGAAAAGCTCGATTACGAGGGCGTGCAGGACGCGTATAAAAAGGCGGCGGCGTTTTATAAGCGGTATCTTGCGGACCGCTACGGCGATAAGCGCGTCGTGTTCGTGTTCCGCTCTTGGATGCTTTTCGAAAAGCACAAGGAAGTGATGAAGCCTACCTCGAATTTTATGCGGTTTTGCGCCGATTACGACGTTTTCGAAAAAGGGGAATATCCCGATTATACGAGCGTTTGGCGGGTGTTTTATCGGTTTTACGAGGGGGATATCTCCGTATTGCCTACCGACACCTCGTTACAACGCGCCTATATCGATATTATCGCTAACAACGAAAAAACCGGTTGGGGTTGGGGCGTATACGCACCCGAATTTACGAAAGGAGAGGTAAAATGAAAATACCACGCTTTGACACGACGGCAGGCAACGAATTTCCTGCCGCTTCACTCGGAAAGGACGATTTGCAAATTTGTATTTGCAATTGCACGGTGGACGAATGTAGAGAATACGCGAAGAAGCTGGAAACGGAGGGCTTTACGCAATACGCGGCGAGCGAGCTCTCGGCAGGCTCTTCCGCGCCCTATAACGTAAACCTGTTTTATACGTACGTCAGAGAGGATATGCATTTGTTCGTCTTTTGGGACGCTTCGTTGCATACTACGCGTATCGTGGCGACGCCGCCGCACGCGCTTCCTTCCGTAGAAAAACCGAAGGTAGAGCAGGGGGACGATACGCCTACGACCGTTACGCAAATGCAATGCGGCGGTATGGGCTTCGTCGTACAGCTTCCCGACGAGAGCTTTATCCTGATCGACGGCGGTCGTTACAGGGAGGGGGATATGCCGAGATTGTATTCTTTCCTCAAGGACCACACGACGAAAAGGGAAAAACCGCTCGTCGCGGCGTGGCTGTTCAGCCACGCCGATTACGACCATATCGAGCTTGCGGAGCATTTCTTACAAGACCACGCGGCGGATATCGATATCCTTTCCTTTGCCTATAATTTCCCCGACGCGGATAAGATCTCTATCGTCTTGGACGTGACCAATGGCAAGCAGGGTATCGCGCGCTTGGAGGAAAATATGCAAAAATATTATCCCGAAGCCGCGGTATACACCTTGCGTACGGGGCAAAAGTATCTTTTCAAGGGCGTGGAAATAGAGATATTATGGACGGTGGATAATACCTATCCCGCCACCTATATTTCCTTTAACGACGTCTGCGCGGCGTGGCGTATGAAATTCGATAACGGTAAAACGGTGCTGTTCCTCGGCGATTGCATACACCCCATTTGCCGACAGCTGGCGCATACCTACGGCGATTACGTAAAAAGCGACGCGTTGCAGGTAGCCCATCACGGCTTGCTCGGCGGCGATAAGGGCTTGTATCAGCTCGTCGACCCCGAAATTTGCTTTTGGTCGGTGATGGAGGAACGGTTTTTCGGTCGTCAACCCGAGCAGCGCTATCAATGGTGCTTGGGCGAGGGTGGCTGCGATTATAACGCTTGGATACGCGACGATAGCGTACGCGTAAGAAAACACTACCATAACAGCGTGACGACTACGCTCGAGGTAAATAAAGATTTATAAAGGAGAGAGATCATGAAAATCACGTTTTTAGGCGCAGGCAGTACGATGTTCACCAAAAACGTTTTGGGAGATTGTCTTATTGCCGAAAATTTACCGCAGTTCGACGTGGCGCTTTTG
The DNA here is from genome assembly GCA_017471785.1 of Clostridia bacterium. Taxonomy (GTDB): domain Bacteria; phylum Bacillota; class Clostridia; order Christensenellales; family Borkfalkiaceae; genus Scatosoma. Next base: position 8,101 of record JAFURP010000029.1, read on the forward strand.
GATATCGACGAAGAACGCTTAAACGAATCGTACGCCATCGTTTGCGCTATGCGTGATAAATATAAGCCCGCCGTAACGGTAACCAAATATCTTGCCACGCAAGAGGGGCAAACGGAAGCGGCTTTGCGCGGTGCGAATTACGTTATCAACGCTATTCAGGTAGGCGGTTACGAGCCTTGCACGGTGACTGATTTCGAGATACCCAAAAAATACGGACTTCGCCAAACGATCGCCGATACGATCGGGGTGGGCGGTATCTTCCGCGCCCTCCGTACCATTCCCGTTATGAAAGGGTATGCGGATATTATGGAAAAGGTATGTCCCGACGCGCTGTTTTTGAACTATACCAACCCGATGAGTATTTTGACGGGCTATATGCAACGCAACACCAAGATCAAAACGCTCGGTCTTTGCCATTCCTGTCAGGTGGTGCTTTCCAAGCTCAATAAAGATTTGCAAATTCCCGAGCTAAACGACGCGTCGTATACCTTGGCGGGTATCAACCATATGTGTTGGTTGCTGTCGATAACGGGCAAAAACGGCGAGGATCTGTATCCGAAATTCAAGGCGGTTTTCAATGAAAAGAAGCCTGCTTGGGATCTCGTGCGCTTGGAAATGATGAACAGGTTTGGATATTACAATACGGAAAGTAGCGAGCATACCGCCGAGTATCATCCGTATTTCATCAAGGAAAAGCACCCCGAGCTTATCGAGAAATTCAATATCCCCTTGGACGAATATCCCCGTCGTTGCGTGCGGCAGATCAAGGAATGGAAATCGTTACGGGAAACGATGATGGACCCTGCCAACGTCCGCCACGACGAGCGTAGCCGCGAATACGCTTCGCGTATTATCGAGGCTTGTGAAACGAACGTACCGTATCGTATCTACGGCAACGTACAAAACACGGGGCTGATCACCAACCTGCCCGCAAACGCGTGCGTGGAAGTGCCGATCATGATGGATAAAAACGGTATCAACCCTTGCTACGTAGGGGACGTTCCCGATCAACTCGCAGGCTTGAATATGACGCATATCGCGGTGCACAATATGGTGATCAAAGCCGCGGAAACGCTGGAAAAAAAGTATATTTATATGGCGGCGTATCTCGATCCGCATACGCGCGATCAACTCACCTTCGACGAGATCAAATCGCTTTGCGACGATCTGATCGAGGCGCACGGCGATTGGTTGCCTAAATTTCATTGATTGCATAAAAAAGGACGCTGTTGCGCCCTTTTTTCGTTGACAATCCTTTTCTAAAGTGCTATACTAATAGAAAAATAAAGAATTTCGGGCTAGCCCGTTTTGCAATCTTCGATTGCAAAACGACGACTCCCTAAATAAAAAACGGAGGAATTACATAATGAAAAGAGCAGTTTCTTTAGTACTCAGCTTGCTTATGTGCGGCAGCGTTTTCTCGTTTGCTGCGTGTGAGGACGAACCGACAACCGAGCCCACGCCCACGCCTACGCCTGCACACGAGCATAGCTATACATCCGTAGTGGTCAATCCTACCTGTACGGAAAAAGGGTATACCAAGTATACCTGCGAATGTGGCGATACGTATAACGGCGACGAAGTAAACGCGACGGGTCATAGCTATACGGACGAAGTGGTTGCGCCTACCTGCGTTGCGGACGGCTACACCAAGCATACCTGCGCTTGCGGTGATACGTATAACGATACGACGACGGCGAAAAATCCCGATAATCATACCTACGAAACGGAAGTCGTACCTGCAACCTGTACGGAGCAAGGCTATACGCAAAATACCTGCGAATGTGGGGCAACGTATAAAGATACGTACACGCCTACGGCTGAACACGATTTTAGTGACGGCGCATGCGCTTGCGGTTTGACGCAAGAAATGCTGGACGCGTTGACGTTCACCGAATTTGAAACGACTGTGGAAGTGACGGATTGTGATACGGCTTTTACGGGCGCAATGATTATTCCTGCAAACTATAACGGCAAGCCCGTTACGCGTATCGGCGTAAAGGCGTTTAATCAATGTGGAAATATAACGTCCGTAAAAATCTCCGAAGGGGTTACGGCGATAGGTGCGAGTGCTTTCAATTTATGTTCGGATTTAACGTCCGTAGAATTTCCCGGCACGTTAGTAGAGCTTGACGATTATGCCTTTTCAAATACGGGCTTTACGACGATTGAAATTCCGTCTAGCTTGAAAATTATGAAAACGAACGTGTTTAGCGGTTGTAATTTCGATACGGCAAGCATGGCACAGTACGGCAATTGCTATTATCTCGGCAACGATGATAATCCGTATATGGTTTTATATAAAAGAGTAATCGATAACGCGACGGAATATCCTATTCACGAAGACGCGACGATTATCTACGACTATGCTTTTAGCGGTGCAACCAACAACAGTTTCGTTCAAAACAATCACATTGAACTTCACGACGGTATCACGAGTATCGGCGATTCCGCGTTTAACGTAGGCGCGCATTTCTTCGTGGATAGAGTGCCTTCGTCGCTTATGCACTTAGGGGACGGCGCGTTCAGCAATTATGGCGAGGGAACGAATATGGGAAAATCGCAAACGAGCGGTTACTTTATGGGGAACGAAGACAATCCATATTTGATCTTAACAACGCCAAACGTTGCTTCCGACGGAACGTATACGGTTCCGACCGAAACGAAATTTATTTACGATTATGCCTTTAAGGGGGATACGTCGGTAAAGTCCATTGAATTCCACGACGATATTTTGGAAATCGGCAAATATGCCTTTTATGATTGCGTCTATTTGAAAAATGTTATTTTACCCAAAGGCTTGACGGAGCTTAGCTCCTATCTCTTCTATACGTCGCAATCATCGTTTTATCCCTATTACATAGTAGTACCGAAGACGGTGAAAAATGTACACGAGCATATTTTCTATGATTGGGACCAATCGGGTACGTACGTATATTTTGAGGGAACAAAAGCGGAGTGGAACACAGTAGGCATAAGTACTTATAGCCAAAAGGACTATGATGCTAATAGAATTTACTATTATTCCGAAAACGAGCCGCCTTTGAATTCCGCCGGAACGTGGTGGGACGGTAACTATTGGCATTACGTGGACGGCGTACCTACTTCTTGGAGATATACTGCGCCGAGTGCATAATAAAACCAAACGAAAAACGACCGAGAAATCGGTCGTTTTTGCTTGGACAGCCGACCTGCGATTACGAGCCTGTAAGGGCGTGGTAATCCCGTGGAAATTTCAGCCATATTATTTCAAGCACAAAATATCGTTGGCATCAAGGTTTAATATACGACAAAGATTTGCAAATATTTCAACGGGTGGAACCTTTTTGCCGTTTAAGTAAGAAGATATCATTTGTTGGGAAACGCCTAATTCGTCGGCTATGCTTTTTTGGGTTTTGCCGCAGTATTTAAGAGCGGTTTTAAGTTGTTCTTGAATTTGTGTTAAATTAATCATAAATAATTCCTTATTGATAATAATTTTACACGAGTAAGCAAAAAAATACTTAATTTAGACCAAAGTCGTGAGGTATAATATAAATACAGTATTCAAGCGCGCGAAACTGAAATATTTTATGTTTCGCTACACAACACTCACAATGACGGGGCAACTATATTGTCATTACGAGCCCTGTAAGGGCGTGGTAATCATTTCATACGCTTTCAGCTCGGCTAAAATATTCTCGGATAAATGCGCCTCGACGGCGGTGTATTTGCCCTTTTTGCCTATCTCCAAAAGCTTTCCTACGTGCGAATACCCCAAAACGGCGGGCGGCAGGTGGGTCACGATATCGTCGATATTCCGCACGAGC
>JAFURP010000030.1 GCA_017471785.1 Clostridia bacterium
AAAGCGCGAACGGGAACAAACGGTGATTTCGGAGAATACTTGGTTCGCCATACCGTGAAATTCAAAAGCGGCGTGATGCGAAACATACGCATCCGCAAAAATTTTCGTCGCAATCTCATAAGAATTGCACACGGGATTACCCGTTTCGGGGCTGATCGCCACATACAAATTCCGACGAACGGATTCTATATAATTTTTCTTCTTGTAGGAATATAAAAGACTGTCCGCCGTACGCAAATTGCCCACCATTTCGGCAACTTCTTCGCGCGTAAAACAACCTTTTTTCAAAAGCGATATATAGTGATCCATGATAATCCTCCATGTTACCCTATAAGTATATCATAAAACTCGTTCTATTTCAAGTATTTTACACACATTTTCAAAATAGAATTTTAATATTTCTTCGTAGTACTTGAAATTTTAAGTTTATTTTAAAAAATAGGTTGATTTTTTATTTTCTTTCTCCCAAAATATCACTATTTTTACGAGAATCGCTGATAAATTGGGAGAATTACCTTAGTATTCAAATCCATTTTTAATATTGATAAAAAATAAAAATCTTTACCCAAGAGCCATTTTGGCTAAAAAGCAAAGATTTAATCAAAATATATTAATAATACTTATTATAAACTTCGTTGACGCTCTCAACATAAACCACGAAAGATGGATGATTATCATCACGTCTTTTTAAATATATGTTCTTTTTACCTAAATATGCTTCTCTTACTTCGTTCCATAAACCTTCTCTTTTCAAGACATTTGCCAAGTATCTTACATTATGTGACGAAGGAACTTCATTCCAAGTAAAGGTTTCATTGTAATAGCCCTTATTATTATGTATTAGCCGACAAAGATTCCCTTTAGAATTTTTTCCTAAAATTGCTATATCAAATGAAAACTCGACTTCGGGAGAATCCTTAAAATGTAAAATAGAAGTAATTACCGAACGTGAATCCTTACCATCACTAAACCAAGTCTTCCCAACAATTTTATTCAATGAATTTCTAACTGTATCTTTTAACTTTTTCAGATTATTCCAATATTCATCAGGCATCCTAATTATAATTAAATTATAATCCAAGTCAAATGGTCCATCACCATTTCTTGTAACCATATTCCTTGAATCGCCACCGCTACCCACCAAGGAAAACTGTGTGTTAATATCATACTTTTCGTTTAACACATCTCTCAACTGCTCCATTGTTTTAGAACAATCACTACGATATCTTTTAATCTCTTTTTCGACAACATATTCGTACATAAAAAATCTCCTTTTTCTCCCATGCCTCCATTCATTGCTTTTGCAGTAAATCATATTATTATATCTATTTTAATTTATTTGTCAACATATTTTAACGTATAATAAACAATTTTACAAAAGAAAAATCACACTTTTTTGAAAACTTTACGAAAAAGCTCTTAAAAAGCGTGATTTTAACGTGGGGAAACTTGGGGAAAGTGTGAATTTGTAGCAAAATCGGGTTTTTCGCAGATATCGTATTTTGAGGCATTTTTATATAGTTTTCGTGCAAAATCGCCCCGTTTTTGCACTTTTTACCGCCTTGTAAATTTGCTTGAATTTCCCCGCCTAAGCCTTAAAAAATCCCTCGGTTTAACGACCGTACCTGTTCCGACCTGTAGCGGCGCACTTTTTATGAAAACTTTTTTGTAATCTCTTTTCTTTTTTTGCTTCGGCGCAAAATTTGAGGGCTGACGGTTGGTTTTACGTCAGCCCTTGCTTTGTACTATATTATCCCAACAAATTGAAATTATTATTTCTTTTTCTTCGGTTCGGGCAGTTCTTCGTACATTGCTTCGAATAACTTCTTCAAGAAATCCCTATCCTCAATATCTTCCACAAGCAACATTTCTTTTGCACCTTCGTATGGGAGTTCGCGCGTTGCCTCGGGCATCAATACAATTGCTGACGGCGTAGGTTTGACAAACAAACGGTTATCGTAGATACCGCCAACAACTTTGCCACCGAAATAAAGCACATATTCCCCCATCATAGCACGAGCAGACAAACTGCTACATTGTTCTAAAACAAAATCCAAATATTCTTTACTGCTTGCCATAATTACCTCATCAAATTGGAATTTGCTTATCTTTTCTTATAAATCACAAGCTCGGGATTTTCTCCGTTTTCTTCATAAGTACAGATGAGAATAAACTCCATGTTGGCAGCAATACCAAAACATCTGTCACCGCCGAATTCGCATTCGAGTTGATTCCCGAGGTACGTTGCGTTATCGTCAAGAAATTTTACGATTTTACCGTTTGGAAGACAATATTCAAGATTGATGTATCCGCCAACAAGGGCGTTAAGCTTCTCAACCTTCGGCATTCCTTCAACCCCAAGTGCGTTGATTTCATCAATCAGCTTTCTTTTAAATTCTTCGAGCTTTTCTTTTCCACCTATTTCGACATATCGTTTCCAAATATCAAGCGTGTATTCACCGTCAACATAGCACCATTTGCAGTATTCCTCATTGAAATTCCCATCGGTTTCTTTACTGATATTACAGTCCTCAAGCGGCATACCGCAACATTGACATATTAACTCTCTCGGGGAACCAAGGAGCGTATTAATCGACACATTAAACAACCGTGAAAGCAGTTTGAGCGTTTCTGTGTTCGGTACCGTTTCCCCTGTTTCCCAACGGGAGACTGCCTGCCTTGTTACAAATATCTTTTCCGCAAGCTCTTCTTGCGAGAAACCTTTTTTCGTTCTTAACTCATAGATTACATCTTTTGTTTCCATAAAAATCACCACCTTAAAAATTTATAATCTTATTATATCATAGGTGATTGAGAGTGACAAGCAACTCGTTGTTGCTTTATTTCTACGTTTCGATGAATGCGTAAGCTATAACCGTTATGATAACAGCAAGTATCACTAATCGAGAAAGCACATACGGTAGTATCATTTTCCTTGCGGTTATTCTCTTGTATTTTGGCTTGGAAAGCAACCCCAACACGATATATCCGATTACACCCGAAAAACTGATAACGTTGAGATAGGGTATCTTTGTGAAATAGTTTATTACCACGCTGATCGTTGCTACCGCAAGGCAAGCAATAGCGAACCAATAAAATTTGCGACCTTGCGCTTCATCAAGCAATCGCTTATTCTCAATATCGGTATCAGATATTAACTCATCTATACTGATATGAAACAAATTGGATAACTGTTTCAAACTATCTATACTCGGATATCCTTTGTCGGTTTCCCACTTTGAGATAGCCGTTCTTGTGACATAGATCTTTTCCGCCAGCTCGTCTTGCGTAAGTTGATTGTCGTTTCGCAGCTTTTTTAATTTTTCGCCAAAAGCCATAATGTGTTCTCCTTATTTTTGTAAATCCATTATAACATCACAACTTGGAAAAGTCACGACACTATAACGTTGCAACGAAAAAAAGTCACGACACTATCCGTCACATTGGTGATTTATGGCATTTCACAAACAAATTCTTATTTATCGGTTAGTTTCTTTATAATTTCAGTTAATCGCTCACTATCGTCCACAAAATCGCAAAAAATCATAGGTCTTGCGCCGTCGTACGGAATAGCGTATTCAGCATTCGGCAGTAAAGCTTTTGCTTTTTCGGTGGGTTTGATAAGCAATCTATCGTCGTAAATACCGCTGAACAAAACGCCGTTTGCGTATAGCAGGTATTCGCCCATCATTTTTTTATAAGTAATATCAACGCCGTTGATCTGACCTAATACGAAGTTTACATATTCTTTCGTGCTTGCCATTATTATTTCTCCATTCCACATGAATAGCATTGTTTGGATAATATTTCTTCGTTTTTGATACTGCTATACAGTCTAAACCCACCTGCAAAGTTGTACGCGTCAAAGCCGTTTTGGGTTAAAATTCTTGTCGCCAAATAACTGCGAAGTCCGCTTTGGCACATAACGTAGATTTTTTTACTTTTATCAAGTTCGCCTATGCGCGCCCGTAAATCGTCCAGCGGAATATTGATAAACCCGTCCGCTGCCCCACGCATATATTCAAACGGCGTGCGCGTATCCAGCAAAACGACGTCGTTGCTTTCACGCAAAGCGGGAATATCTTCAAAATAAAACTGTTTGACAACGCCCTTTTTGATATTGTCCGCAACGAAACCTGCCATATTTACGGGGTCTTTTGCCGAAGAATACGGCGGAGCGTACGCAAGGTCTAAATCCTTCAATTCGTCGGCTGTCATACCTGCCCGTATTGCCGTTGCGATAACGTCGATTCGCTTATCCACGCCGTCGTAGCCCACGATTTGCGCGCCCAAAATCTTATACGTTCCCTTTTCAAAAATCAGTTTTACGGTCATTGCCGTTGCGTTCGGGTAATACCCTGCGTGCGAGCTTTGCGTTAAAATAATTTTTTCGTACGCGTAGCCGTTTGCTTTGGCTTGCGCTTCGTTTATACCCGTCGTCGCTACCGTCATATCGAACAGCTTGATCACGGACGAGCCTTGCGAGCCTTTATATTCGCTATTCAGTCCACATACGTTATCCGCAACGATACGCCCTTGCTTATTCGCAGGTCCCGCCAAAGAAATTACCGCGTCTTGCTCGGTGATAAAGTGTTTTACCTGCACCGCATCACCCACCGCATAGATATCGGCAATAGACGTTTCCATTTTTGCGTTGACTTTGATCGCGCCCTTTACGCCGAGCTCCAGCCCCGCCTTTTTTGCTAGGGTATTTTCGGGCGAAACGCCTATGGAAAGTACCACCATGTCCGCGTTGAGTTGTTTTTCGCCCGCCAAATCCAGCGAAACTTTTTCTCCTATAATACCCATTTTATTTGTATTAGCGTTTAATAATAATCGTACGCCGTGGTGACGGAAGTTCGCGTGGATAAAAGACGCCATATCGCAATCAACCGTCGGCAAAAGATGATCGCCACGCTGAATAATCGTCGTTTTAACGCCACGTTCGGCGAGATTTTCCGCCGTTTCAAGTCCGATAAAGCCACCGCCGATCACGACTGCCGTTTTAGGCTGTTTTTCTTCTACAAACGCGTGAATTTTAAGGGTATCTTCCACCGTGCGGAGCGTAAACGTTCTTTCGTTTTCGGTATAAAAATCGGGCAAAATCGGCTTTGCGCCCGGGGATAAAACGAGTTTATCGTAGCTTTCCGTAAAACGCTTGCCCGTTTTCAAATCGGTTACGGAAACGGTTTTGTCGTGCGCGTCAATATCGGTCACTTCGTGGTGGACTTTCGCAACGATTTTGAAACGACGATAAAAACTTTCGGGCGTTTGCAAGGTCAAATCGCCTTCGTCTTTAATCACCCCACCGATATAATACGGCAAACCGCAGTTTGCGTAGGAAATATACCCCGAACGCTCGAAAACGATGATTTCCGCGCTTTCGTCCAATCTTCTTATTCTTGCCGCCGCGGTTGCGCCGCCGGCAACCCCACCTACGATTACGATTTTCATATTCCAAAATCTCCTTGAATACATTATACATTTTTTCGCTGTTTTTTTCAATCGTTTTGCATATTGCCTAAAAAACAAATATTACCCATTCGTGCTTTTTCCGTACCGATACTCTTGTGCCTATTTGGTATATCTTACTTAGGCGAGATCGTTAAGCCGGACGCGGTAATTCCTTTCAAAACGCTTAAACCGCAAAAAGACGTGCGCTCAGGCACGTCTTTTTTATAGTATTGCATCAAAATATCCCCGGGATCAAAAGCGCGATACCGAAGCCTGCGATAAAGGACACCGCGTTCGCAACGAACGCGTATCCTACGTAAACGCGCTTCCGCCTTTGCTTGACGCTGATCTTGTTCATAAAGAGCGCGTATACCGCCGCCTCTACCGCAAAGACGATAATCTCCAACAGGAAATACGCCGCGATAAACGCAAACTGCCCCGAGGCGTAATTGATCGCGTTCAGTAACACGTTCAAAACGATTTGCGTAGCTCCGTTTACGCCCGTAAGGCACCATAACTGTTTCTTTTCCCGTAAGCCAAACGACCAAGCGATCGCTATCTCTATAACCACCGTAGCCAAAATACGGGCAAGCAGGGATAAAATCTCGTTGGTATAATCGTACGATCTTTCCGCCGCCAAGCGTTGTCCCGAATCCGCCTCGTCCAAGCGGATATCCGTCATATCTACGGTGTAATAACTATCGAACGCGTAACGCTCGTAAACACCGCTGACCGCGAAAACGTTTCGTTCGGGAAAATACAGCAAGATCTTGAACGAGGACGGCGGATAGTAAGTCCAACCGATGTTCTTCGTTTCGCTCACCCTCCAAGCTTCCTGCAAGAAATAGTAGCCGTCGGTATCCGCGTATCCGACGAACGCGCTCCATATCTCGTAATCTAAATCGTAATATTCGTCGTTTCCCTTATGACGACCGCTTTCCGCATCCCCGTCCCAAGCGCTCGACGGACCCGTAGAAGAATTTTTCGAAAGCAGCGTGCCGTAACACGTTTCCTCGCCCAGCCCCTCGAAGGCGATACGGACGGAGGGCTTCGGTCCCATGTCCGCGCTCGCCGTTATTTGCGGAAAGGGCGCGAAAAACAGGAGGCAAAGCAGTAGGATAAAGAATACTTTGAGCTTACCTTTCATTTTCCCTCTTAAATCTTCGCATCCCAAAGCCCGCAAAAGCTGTCGATCGGGTCTTTTCCCTTGAACGCCTCTACGCCGCTCACGAGACCGTCCACCAATGCGTCGAGCGTAGAGGGTTTGGAATCGTACGCGTTGATATAGGTGCGGACCTGCGGAATATCCGCGAGCATGGTGGGCGCGTTCACGCTGATCGCCACGACGGGCAATTCGAACACGTACCAAGGAATTTCACCGCCGCCCTTGGACAAGCCGAAGCTGGGTCTACCGTTCGCCACGTCGCAAAGAGTGATCACGAGATCCTGCTCGGAAACGAAGTCCTTGATCGCGTTTTTACCGGCGAAATATAAATTCAAGCTGGGCTTTTCCCCTGCCGCGATCTGCTTTTTCATCTTGTCGATGGGGCTTTCGTAAATAAACGCGTCGAAGCCCTTGGCGATCAACCGCTCTTTCAATTCCTCGGCGGGATTTTTTTGCGCGCCGCCGCCCATTGCCATTTGCACGAGCGCGTCCATAGCCCCTGCCGCGCCTTTCACGTATACGATCATAATACGCTTATATTTTTCGGGCGTGAGCGGCAAAATACCCTTGTCCTTATATTTTACGAGGGTCACGCTATCCCTGCTGATCGCCTCGGCAACCGCCTTATATTCCGCCTTGCCGATCGCCTTGGACAATTCCGCGGGCGAGGGCGTTTTTACGCCTTTATGCAAGCCCATACGCGCCTTTAAGCCGAGGATCCGGGTGAGCGCTTCCTTCATACGCGCTTCGCCGATAACCCCCGTTTGATACGCCGTGAGCATCGTTTCGAAGTCCTCGTCGGGATCGTTGAAGAACAGGAACATATCGCAACCTGCGTTGATACAGGCGGGCAGCATTTCCTTTCTCGTCATTCTATCCGTCATAGCGACCATATGGCTGGCGTCCGTCACCACCATACCGTTGAAGCCGAGCTTGTCGCGAAGCAGCCCCGTCATGATCTCGGGACACAGGGTGGCGGGGAGCATTTCCTCGTCCGTGATATCCGGCTTCACCGCGCGCATATATTCGGGCATCATAATATGACCGCCCATCACCGCGTCCAAATCGGCTTCGATCAAGGTCTTGTACACCTTGCCGTACGTTTCCATCCACTCCGTCTCGGTAAACGAATTGATATTGTTAGCGATATGCGCGTCGCGGAAATCCTGTCCGTTCCCGGGGAAATGCTTCGCCGCGCAAGCAAAGCCGTCGATCGTGTGCGCGCCGTCCAAATACGCCTTGCTCATACGCGCTACGCGGTCGGGGTCGTTGCCGAACGCTCGGGCTACGACCTCGGTATTCTCCCAATTATAATGGATATCGCAAACGGGCGCGAACGCCATATTACAACCGATCGCCGCCGCTTCTTCGTTGGAATATTTACCGAGCGCGTAGGCGTACTCGTCCTTACCCGTCGCGCCGATCTTGATACCGCCGCCGATAAACGTACCGTCCGAACAGGCGCCGTTGCCGCCCGTTTCGGTGTTACACGCAATAAACAGCGGCACCTTCGCGTACTTTTGCAAGATCGCGTTTTGCATTTGCACCGCCGCCGCGGGCATATTGTTATACCGACAGCCGCCGAGATGGTATTTCTCCATTAAATTTTTGAGGTACTGCTCGTCCACGCCCGCCGTCAGTTGAAAGAACAACTGCCCGACCTTTTCCTCTGCCGTCATACCCTCGATCGTTCGTTCTACCCACGCAATATCCTCGTCGGATAAATAGTAGGGTCTTGCTTTCAAATCCACCATAATTTTTCTCCTTATCTTATACGCGCGCTTTTACGCGCCCAAATTTTTCATAAATTCCGCTTTTTTCTTTTCTTGATAGTCGCCGCCGTAGCCGCCCTCTATCAGCTTGTCGCAAGCCGTTCGTATAAATTCTTCCCAGCTCTCCTTTTCACGGCGCACCAAGACGGGATAATAATACACGCCGTTTTTCTCCGCCGCCTGCAAATCGCCCAATGCGTCGCCGCACATCAGCGTTTTTTCCTTATCGTACCCCTTTTTCAAAAGCTCGCCGATACAAAACGCTTTACTTCCTGCGTTTTGCGCCAAAACGATATCCACGTACGCCAAAAGCCCGTGCTTTTCCCATTCCTCGAGCACCGCGCCGAGATTTGCGCTCGACACGATCGCCACGTCCGCCCTTTCGTGCGCGTAAGCGAGCGCCTCTTTCACGCCTGCAAACGGTATCTTTTGTTCCTCGGGCAGCGCCGTGATCTTTTCGTTGACCGCGTTGCTCCAAGAAAGCGCCTTTTGCAAAACGCGGCTTTTCGGATTTTCCGCGATCGCGCGCTTCAACGCCTCGTTGGAAAGCTCCTTACTGCCTTCCGCCCAAGCGGTCAAATCGTCGATATCCTCGATCTTGCGGTATTTCCCGTTCACCTCGGCAAGCGCCAGCGCAAGCCCCTTGAAACGGTTGATACCGCGCGTGAGCGTGTAGAGATTGACCTCGTTCCAACGGGCGAGAATTTCCCCCTCCCACGCTTCCAAGCCCCATTCCGCGATCATACACGGTCCGAAGCAATGAATATGCTTACAATCCATCGTATCCATAGCGCAGCCGTCGCTGTCCACGCATACGAGCCAATTTTTCCGCTTTTCAAATTCGGCTAAAGCAATCACCGTCCTTTCCCCCTTTTCTTCGTATTATATCCTATTTCTCTTTGTTATACAAGCGAAATCAGCCGAGCAAAATATCCATGACCAGCATAAAGCAAAAGCCCACGAGCAAGGCGTAGGTCGCACCCCGTTCGTTGCCGTGCGCGTGCGTTTCGGGTATCATCTCGTCGCTGATAACGTACAGCATCGTACCACCCGCAAAAGCGAGCGCAAAGGGCAAGATCGCGGTTGCAAGGCTCACGGCGAAAAAGCCGATCAGCGTACCCAATACCTCGATCAAACCGGTGATCAGGGCGCAAACGAAAGTCTTTTTCTTACTTACGCCCGCAGCGAGCATAGGACCGATAATGACCATACCCTCGGGTATATTTTGCAGGGCGATACCCCCTGCGATGATAAGCGCCTGCGCGGTATTGCCCGAGCCGAAGCCCACGCCTGCCGCGATCCCCTCGGGTAGATTATGAATGGCGATCGCCATTACGAACAGCAATATCTTATTCAAATCGGCGTTCTTGTGCGCTTCCGTATCGGGACCGACGAGCTTATGCAAGTGTGGCACGAGCTTGTCCACCAAATTCAGGCAAAGCGCGCCGACGAAGATACCGACGATGGTAACGGGCAAGCCCCATTTACCACCGTAATCCACCGCAGGTAGGATAAGACCGAGTATCGCCGCGGCGAGCATAACGCCTGCCGCAAAAGACAACACGATATCGGAAAATTTATGCGTTACGTTTTTGAAAATAAAGCCTATCAGCGCGCCGACGACCGTTGCGCCGCCCACGCCGAGCGCCGTTAATAATACCATTCCCATAAAAGGTATCCTTACGTTTTTTTCTTTATTATACAATATCTTTACGAAAATGTCAACCTCTCGCGTATACGAAAAAACACCCCGAACGGGGTGTTTTGGTGTACCATCTGATAACAAATCCGAACTCTCGATTTCTTCAAAGGAAATACGAACAGTACCGTCTTTGTAGTTGCAAGTGATAAGTGCGTGCGTGTCGTAAAGATATATCGCATTTACGAAACTGTCGATCAAAGCACGTTTACCTTTCTGCGTTGATATATCGAGTTTTCGGTATTTTGTTAATCCGAATAAAATCTGCTCTCTTGTTAGAATAGGCTTTCTTATTTGTTCTTGTATCAATTCGACCTCTAACGCCTTTTTCCGTTCTTCCAAATCGGAGAGGCGTTTTTTCGTGGATTCAAGAATGATGCCTTGTTGAATGGCGTTAAGCATATTTTCTATGCCTTTCTCCGTTTCGGCAAGCTGTTCTTTTAATTGCGGAACTTTTGAATTTTCGGCGAGTTGCAACGCATAAAGCGAATCCGCAAGATGCTCCATCAATTCATCGTCCATAATCTTATCCATAACGGCTTTTACCACTTCATTTTCGATATAGTCTTTATTGATCGGTTTCTTATCACAATTATTGCGTTTGCGTTTTTGGTTTGCACACTTATAATAGCGATAAACTTTTGCCGTATGGCTCGTTCCCGATTCTCCGACCATCATAGCTTTACATTTACCGCAGAAAAGATGTGTGGTAAGCAAATAATCATCTTCCGCCTTATGTCTTGCAGGGGCTTTTCTGTTCTGATCCAAGCGTTTTTGAACTTTATCGAAAAGCTCTTGTTCGACAATGGCAGGAACACCGTTCGGCACAACAATATCTCTAAAACGATATTCGCCTATGTATTTTCGGTTGGATAATATCCGTCTTGTCGTATTATAGGTCAACGGTCTTTCGTAAGATTTCTTCCCATCATGTGGTTCCTTTATTTTAACCGTTATACTTGCACCGCGCGCATTCAAATCCTTAATAATGTCTTTTACCATTTCTCCATCGGCAAAACGCTGAAATATCTCGCGAACAAACGGGGCTTTCTTTTCGTCTATTTGTAAGTGTTGTTCGTCGTCCACATAATACCCCAAAGGCGTACCGCTTCCGTTGTTCATACATTTTAAGGCGTTTTCGGTCATACCACGCAATACCTTCTCCGACAGATCCGCTGAAAAGTATTCGGCATATCCTTCAAGCACGGATTCAAGCAAAATCCCTTCCGAGCCTTCGGCTATCGTTTCTCTTGCGGATAATACTCTAACGCCGTTCTTTTTCAATAAATGCTTATAATGCGCGGAATCGTATCGATCACGAGAAAAACGGTCTAACTTCCACACAATAACGTATTTGAATAGTTGTTTACTACTGTCTTTAATCATTTTTTGGAAATTAGGGCGATTATCCGTTTTAGCCGATAAAGCACGGTCAATATATGTATCTACAATAGTCATTCCGTTGTGTTTTGCATATTCCATACATTCACGGATCTGACCTTCGATAGATTCTTCGCGTTGATTATCGGAAGAATAACGAGCGTAAATAACAGCTTTCATAGGCAATTCTCCTTATTCGTCTAACATTTTCTTGGGTTGCTTTTTCAGTTTTTTTAATTGTTCTCTCGTGATTTGGTCGATGCTCTTTTCGGGGGTAGGTTGATTTTCGGGCAACGTACCGCCGACACGTTTTATCGTTGCTCTGACTTCTTGACCGACTTGGTTATGTAAAATGGTAGCCGTTTCAGCGTCCGATACGTTTTCTTTCTTCAATTTTTCGTCGGCAAGGGAAATACGGAACAGATTAGCGATCAATTCTTGGCTGTTCATATAATCGAGAATTTTTTGTCCCGTTTTCAAGCCTTTTCTTTCGTGAATATCTTTTACGGTTTCGCCACCGTATAAACCCATATAGCCTGCATTTTGAAATATCGCAAATTCTTCTTCCGTGATAACGCCCGCATTATGCGCCGATTCCGCAAGCATTTGATTCCATTGTTTTATATCCCCGCGAATAACAAGCCGTTTGTTATCTTCATCAAGTTGATTGAAATATTCTTGTACTTCTTGACGGCGCGTTTGAATAGCGAAATAGGTTTGTCCAAGCGCAATTACTTCCTTGCGAGGATCACCGTTCTGTACGATAAGATAGCAAGCATAACGGGAAAGCTTGTATTCAAGCACGTTTTTCGTTTTGGTTTTCCCGACGTCGGCAAAACCTAAATTCTCTTGATTTTTCTTCGGCTTCGTGGGCATTTCAACCGCTTTTGTCGTTTCAAAGAAATGGTCGGGGATTTCAAAGCCGCTGTTTTGACAAGCAAGCATAGCGCGTTCGATCACCTTTTTGAAATTATCCCATTTGGCGTATTCCAAACAAACGGCAAGCTCACGGGCGAGCCAAAATTCCACGCCGCTTTCGTCAACGCGTTTTATATCTTCAAACTTTTTATATTCCTTTGCAATCAAATCAGCCATTATCTCTCTCCTTATCAACAAATAGAATTTCTTATTTTTGTTCTTCTAACATTTTCTTTAATACTTCTTTAAGTTTCGCGTTAGCGGCAGTATTCGGTTCAAAACACATTTCGATAAAATCGTCCATTTTGGTTTCTTGGGATAGTGCAGATTCCCCAAAATATTTGCCGTGTGGATTTTCAGTTCTGCCAAGAAGATAGTCGGTTGATACGTCAAAGTAATCAGCAATCTTAACAAGCACGGAATAGGACGGCATTATATCGCCAAGCTCGTACCGAGCATAAACGGGCTGTTTTATATCGCCAACAGCTAAAACTAATTTCGCTTGCGATAATTTTGCTTTTTCTCGCAATACTCTTAACCTTTGACCTACGATGTTTTGTTCCATAAATAACCCCTTGATTATTACTGTTTAGTATATTATACACAATCATTTTGAAATTGTCAATACATTTTAGATATAATTAAAATCTTTATTGTATTATTCTTGATCTTTTTTATAAATGAACAGCCAACAATATCTGCTGTTGGCTGTTCAAAAACTTTATGAAAATTTTTTCTTTAACAATACTTTGAATAAATAAGATAATATTACCGCAAAAATAGAAACGGTAAGAGATAAAATAAGAACGCTACTTAAATAACTTCCCACGCTCAAACACCATCTTGTAAAGGTGCTTAAAATCTCAATGTCTACTATTGCAAAAACAATATCAATCCCTAAAACAACAAGCAATAACAGCAACAATCCACTCCAAGCCCCTTTTATATCTGCCGTACTCAAAGTCATATGCAAAGATAAAAACATTCCGATTAAAAGAAATATCCACCAATTCAAAGTGCTCGCATAAGAAAAGAAAATGCGGATTGTAAACAGCATATCATCCAGTACACCGATTATACCCTCGTCTAATCTAATGTCTTTCGTTTGACCAAGAATCAATTCCAACATATTCGGTACAAGCAATATTGATAGGAGATAGAGTACCCCCGAAATTACTATAATCGGAGCGATTCCGATAAAAAAATTTCCGATTTTTTGATATAGATTTTTTGTATTGTAGCTATGATTTACATATCCGAGCGTTCCGTCCTGCGAATTGATTTGAAATAGTTTTATTTCCGTTATTTTATGCCCGAAAATCAAACACATCAAAGCGTGTGAACATTCGTGAACAGGAGTTCCGAGAAAGCCTGTTATATAACACGCAGCTTTCCCGAAACCGCCCATATTTTTATAAAATAATTTATTACAAAGAGCGATTAGTAAACCGAACAAAATGATCGCCCCGATTGTAAAAATGATTTGTGTCAGAAAACACGTTATAACTTCGCTTATCATTTATCGGGATTACTCCAAATCCATTCAACCCAAGCCGAAGTAATCGTATTTTCGCCATTACCACACGCTCTAACACGAATTTTTATTGTCCCGTAATTTTTATAATTCGCAATAAGTTCATTCAACGATGCCGTTCCCGTATGAATAACCTCTCCGTATTCGCCGCCGTCATACGAAATTTGATAATCATATCCCGATGCGCCCGTAATCGTTGCCCATTTTACAGCCCCGTCGGAATTCAGCGAGAACGAAGAAACCGTCGGGGGTGCAAGCAACGTAATGGAATAGCCCGTTCCGCCGCCCGCAAATTGCGAATCAATGTAATACACATTGTTTTCGTCAAACGTGCCCCCCAATGCTTTTACGCGCACATAATACGTACCCGTGCTTTCTATTTGCTTGGATTCGGTAAGATTAGAAGAAGAAATACTTTCCCCAGCAATCTCATAAAGATATTTACTACAATTTTCCGACGTTTTGGTAATTGAAACGTCGATCGAGCCGCCGTTTACGAAATATTCGTTGGAATAAGAAAATTCTATTTCGGGAGCAAGGCACGCTTTTACGACTTGCGTATAATTTACGGAATCGCTGTTGATATTGTTAAATCCGTCGCCAACTGCATACAATTTTACAGTGTGATTTCCGATTTCCGTATAATTAGGCGTATAGGAATACTCCGTTCCCGACACGTGAATATCGTTATTCATACGAACTCCGTCTATTTCCAACACATATCCGCTTGCATTCGCTACACCTTGCCAACAATACTTACCGTCTTTGATTTCAAACGTAGGCGTTGCAAGTTTATAAACCGTGATCGCAACCGATTTATCACTATCAAGATATTTACTATCGTTACCGACTGCCTTTACTCGGAAAGTATAACTCTTTCCTCCTTCAAGATACTGAATATTGAATTTCGTTCCGTTCTGAACGCCACCCGTCTGCATAACTTCACTTTCATATACTTCATAGGTCGGCGTATATTCGGCGGTGTTGATATTGTTCGGCGTATTCCACACGAGTTCCACGCTGTTCGCAAATACACCTTCGGGGAAAGTGGGCGTTGCAAGACGAATAAACTGTTGCGTGGGGGAAGATTCGGACGTCATATAATAAACCGTCCCCAAATCGTTAAAGTAGTTAGCCACGGCTACCATATGTAAAACCGTTCCGCTTTCTCTAATATACTGATACATATTATCGAAAGCCGTTTCGGGAAGTGCTTGCGTGCTTTCATCAAGGAAAACCTGATAACTCTTGGCATTTGCCACATTATCGAACCCAAGTTGTCCTTCGCCCGTTCCGTAAGAAATTTTTATATTGGTAGGGGCAACCAATCTTTGTACCGCCATCGGTGCCGTATAATTCGAAGCAAGCGTAACGCCGCCGTTACCTTTCGTGCAAACACTTACGTCATACGAGCCTGCTTTTAACGTCGAAAGATCGTAAGATGTAGAAGCCGCCGTTGCAACCGTGCCGCTATATTTTATTCCGTATCCGTTATTACCGCTTACAGCAGCCCACTTTGCATTAAAGCCTTCCATCGTTAATTCGGTCGGCATTGCTTGTACGGTAATCTTAAACGAAAGTGCGTCTTTCGTAAGACAGGGAAGCGTTACAAACGTTTTACCCGAAACGGTTTTTACGCTACCCATACTTCTGATGATATAGTTATATTCCTGCTGTGCGGAAATGGAATCGTCCGCTACGTTCGTGTCGGAAATCGAAAGAACCGTGGAGTATTTCCCATCGAGAAGTACGCCGTCTTTGTAAAGCTGATATCCGCTTGCCCCTGAAACTGCCGTATAATTTACGGTAAATCCTTTTGCGAGATCGGTGGGATCGCTCGTGATATAACTACTGCTTGCAGCCTTTGGCGCGGCAAGTCTTTCCACCGTTAAATCGGTAGAATATTTGGAATCGTAATAATCCGTCCCGATATCTGCAATTGCTTTTACGCGTACCTTATACGTACCGATTTCGGCATACGCATAAGCAAACGCCGTTTGCGCGATAGGAAAATCGTGTTTCGTAACGTTACCGTCCTTCTCTACTTCTACCGTATAACCAACTGCACCGTTTACTGTATCCCAAATAAAATTGTTGTTTGCTTCGCCGTCAAGTTCCAGATCTGCGTTCCAAGAAACGTTTGGAGATTCTAAAATATAAATGTCTTTTACCTCCGACCAAACAGAAAAATATTTACCGCTGTTATTATACGGTCTTACCTGAACTGCAAGCGATGTTCCCGCCGCCAACTGATCGTATGCGTTTTCAGCCACCGTTTGTTTTTGCGTAACGCCGTTAACTCTAATTTCATAGCCTTCTGCGCTTTCAACTTCCGTCCAATTCAAAATACCGTTTTCAACAACAAGATTTGTTGCGGGCTGTAAATAGTGGAACGTTTCGCTCGTGGGTTTGGAATCATAAGAAGAAGTATGATCGCCGATCGCCTTTACCTCGACCGTAAAATCGCGATTACCCGAATCAAACGTATATGACGTACCCGTAACCGTCTCTTTCATTCCGTTTACGCTGATCTCATACGTTCTTGCGTTTCCAAGCCACGACAACGTTTCTCCGTCATATTTTATGGACGAAGGAGCAGAATTAACGTAAACTTGTTTTTCTTCGCTCCAAAGTGAATAATAGCTGTTGTCGTTCGGTACAACGGCGCGAACTTTAATGCGATTACTTCCTTCCGTTGTTTCATAACGTGCCTCGGTAACGTCTGTAGCCAAAACGTTTCCGTTTACGCTGATACGGTATGCCCCCGCACCCGCAACGTCCGCCCAAGACAATACGCCGCTTTCCGAAACGGTAATATCCGTAATCGTATCAAGGGGAATAAAGTGCATATCACTCCCATAGGAATTATCGTCGATCACGGCATTTACCGTAACGTCAAATTCCACAGCTTCCGTATTTTCATAGGTATAAAGCGTGGTATTCACGCGTTTTTCTTCGCCGCCGTTTATCGAAACGGTGTAGTATTCGGCAAGCGCAACCTTATCCCAAGTCAGTCTTGCACCGTCGTATGTAATATTCGTGGGTTTATAAAGCCCTTCCACGTCGTCTTTTTTACAACTTGCAAATCCGAAAAGCGTGCAAATCGTCAAAATGACAAAACTCAATAATACAATAAAATTCTTCTTTTTCATTGTGATTCTCCTTATGTTTTCTTATAAGTATAATGTCGTTGTATCGGGGTAAGTTAATTCAATCCACATATTTTTATAATACAAACGAGAGCTTTTTCCATCAGTTCTTCTTGCATAATAGCATATATAGAGTATATTACTTCTTAATTCTATATCAGTAGAAAACGTAAAAGTTTTCCAAGTATTCATATCGACAGTATGTATAGATTTTGTCAAATAATTTGCCTCACTTACAACTGAACCATCGTAAAAATAGATACCACCTTCAAAATAAGCAGCGCTATACTCTGTTTTCATATCCCAATGAACAGTAAAAGAGAGTTTCGCGCCATTTTCGGGAATCTTGGTGCTTAAATCGATAGTCTTTCTCCAATCAGCTTTTGGACCAACAGCCTTGGTGTCAGTACGATAACCCGAAGATGCCCAGTCGTCGTAATCATTACTGTCTTTAACTACAACAATCTTTTCTTCTTTAACGGCATACCAACCAGCTTTTAGTACCACCCCCGTCGCGGGCATTGTCTTACTTTCATATTTTTCTTTTTCTGATGTATACCAGCCTGCAAAAATAAATCCTTCTTTTTCAGGAGTAGGAAGAGTAATACTTTCGCCAACCGCTTTGGAAATATCGGTCACTTCCGTACCGCCGTTTTCGTCAAAAACAAGTTTTGCTTGCCATACGGCTTTTAGCGTTACGCTTTTCGTTGGCATTGTTGTGGACGTATAGGTATTCCCGTTTTCATCTTGCCATTCGATAAATTTATAGTTTTCTCTTATCGGTGTGGGCAACGAAATAGAAGAACTTGCGCGCGCAACCACGGGGATAACTTCTTCTCCACCGTTTTCATCGAAATCGATCACGGGCGCATATTCCGTTGCATACAACACCAAGTCGTCTGTTACCTTACCCGTAAAGATGTATTCTTTATTCGTATCATTCTTGATTTTCGACCAAGTAAGAACAGCGTTTCCGTTCACGCGCGTTTCGGGTACAACGTCTTTAATATCCGTTCCGTGCTCTACTTTGATTTCTTCGGGATTATTATTATCCTCGAAATAGAACGTTACGGTATATTTTACGTTTTCAAACCCCGCATAAAGATAGATTGTATTATCCGTTCCCGAAAGGTCAAAGATCGTTTCCGTTACTTTATTGTTTGCAGGTAATACGCCGTATTCGTCCGCGATTTGCGTACCTTGTGCATTCGGCTCGGTATACCAACCCATAAATTCTTTATTTTCCAACGAAAGATTCATCGGTAATTCGCTGATTGCAGAATCATAGCTTACGGTCATAGAACGGCTACCCGTTACCGTCGCACCTTGATAATCCAAAATCAACGTATATTCTTTCGCTTTGAATTGCGGGAATAATACCATATTCTTATTATCGGTAAATGCGGAAAGCGAACTGCCCGTTTCGTCTATGTACTGCGTTCCGCCCGTTTTTGCATCAAAAAGACCAAGAAATTCATAACCGTATTTTTCGGGAAGAACTTCAAGAGAATATACCGAACCCGACGTTACGGAAAGCGAATGCAATCCCGCGTCGTCCGTATATTGAATTGTATATTCCGTCGGCGTAGATGAAGTATCATCCTTATCGGTGCAACCGCCAAATAAGACCGAACAAGAAAGCAATGCTGCCATAAGACAGCTAACCAAAGAAATACGTTTTTTCATAGCAATCTCCTTATTCTATGAATAGTTAATATTTAGAAATCAACACGTAATATCTCATTATGCGTACATATATTTAAGCTAAATACATAGAAAAAAAGTAAAATGAAAAATTTTCCAATTTTTTAAGCGAATAGGCATTTTATTATTGATTTTTTTCTTATTTTGTGATATGATATTGTACATAGAATGAGATATTATATGTACAAAAACGGTGGCTAAAAAAACCACCGTTTCGTACTTTCATAGAAGATTTACAACAAGAATTTGCCTACTCGATTCATCATCTCCGTTTTATGTTCGAGCATAGAATGCGCATACCGTTTCAAAGTAATACTTGCATTTGTATGCCCTAAAATCTCGGATAACGTTTTAATATCCATTCCACACTCTAACGCACGAGTAGCAAACGTATGTCGCAGGGAATGAAATCCCTTGTGGGGGATATTCAAGTTTTTGAGTAATGTTTCAAATGTCCTTTGATACGAACGTACCCCGATACCGTATGCAGATTTTCCGCTTATTACGAAACTTCCATTCGCGAGCTTTCGTTGATCCTTGATTCGTGCCATTAACTGTTTCGGAATAGGGATTGTTCTTTGCGAACACTCCGTTTTCGGCGTATCTATCGCTTTTACGTATTGACCGTTTATCCAACTGTCTTGACAGGTTTTCGATATAGATATCGTACCTTTCGATAGGTCTATATCAGACCACTCCAAAGCAAGCAATTCTCCGATCCGAAGCCCCGTATAAAGGCAAAGCACAATCCCGAATAATTTTGGTTTATCCTTTGCTGATATGTAAGATTCGATCTTTTTTTGCTCGTCCTTTGAAAAACATTCAACCCGTTTTTCTCTGACCTTTGGGCGAACGATAGCGGAAGAATATTCCTTGTCCGTTATACCAAACAATACCGCACGACGAAGGGAAGATTTAATAACCGATAAAAACACATTAACAGTGTTTGCCGACAACCCTTTCTCGGTTAAGTTTACCGTGAAACGTTGCAGTACATTCGCCGTCAACTCGTCCATTTCATAGTTTCCCAAAGCGGGGGTAATATGATTTTCGACAATACGACGGTATTTGTTGTATGTTCGTTCCTTTGTTGTAGACTTGACATAATAGTCAAGCCATTCGTTTAGCCATTCTTTATATTTCAATAATCAACCTCCTAAAAGATATTTGTATATGCCACACTCAAAAAAGAGAGTGGCATATTTATTATAACCCTGCCGTTTTCTTCGGGGCAATCGGCAAACCCGTCCGCCTCTATTTTTCTTCGTTTATTATTTCATAGGCGGTAATCTCTATGGGATCAATGAGATTTATTAATATTATTTTGTTTTCTATTCAGTTGTGATTTACGCCTTTTGGCTTTCCATTCTTCAAACTCTTTTTTCGTTTCTTCCTCGTCAAAGAGTTGTTGAATAACAGGGAGCAACGCTCTTGCGAGCGAGTCAATCTCGTAATCGGGTATTCCCGTAGTGTTCTTGCGCTTTCTTTTCATTCAGTCGATAAATTTTCCTCCTTAACCTTTATTTAATAACAATATCAAGATGATATTTTGCACGAGCAAGAGAATAGGCGTAACCCAAAACATAAACTTGCGAAAACCGCCTTCCACGCACATATCCGCACGCTGTTTCTCGATTTCCTTTGCCGTCGCTTTGAGTTCCTTTTTAATCTCTTGCGTGGTTTCGTCAACGGCTTTCTTTGCATACTCTTTCATATCACTTACACAGCGAGTAATCTCGCTTTTTACCGTTTGACTTATTTCCGCTTTGAATTGCCTCTCGTCCTGCAATATCTTCTGCATTTCTCTCGTCTGCTTGTCGGCGTTCTCGATCAGCTCGTCTGTGCAATTCTCGCATTCTTTCCTTACGGCGTTCACTTTCTCCGTCAAGTCCACGACGAGCATATTTTGCCGTTTCATCAAGCTCGCACAATTCTCGTTCGATATCGCCAACGCTTCTTTGAGCAGGGCGTTGTCCGTTTCTTCTTTCCGTACCACGTTCCGAGCCTGCAACTGCTCCAACGGCGTTGCCGCTTGTCCCGTGTCCGTTCTTGTCAATGACATTCATTACCTCCGTTTTCGTATAATTTTCTCCGAGCTTTGCCCCTCGAATGGGCTTTTTCTTTTTCGGGTGTAAATAGGAATATTCTGTCTTGCTCCTTGTTATCGTTACGCCGTAAAGTGCAAGATGTGAAATAAATTCTTCTTCTGTGGTCGTTTGTTGTTTCGCTTCTTCGATAACTTCCCGTAATTCTTCTTTCCAACTCGTACCGCCTTTCAAAATGATATGCTTTTCTTCGGCTGTTCGCTTGTGCTGTGCGTTCTTGCGGAAGTCTATCTCCGAAAAGCCCATTTCCGCGCCTAAACGGTTTGTTTCGTCTTTCATATCCGTATAATCTTTCCGTGTTATCCGTAATTTCTTTCCCGTAATGGGGTGGACGGCGTTCACGACAATATGACTATGTACCGTTTGCGTGTCCGTATGGGTAGCAATCACACACTCGCAATCGAGAAATAATCTTGCCGTCAATTCTTCGGCGTATAAATGCGCTTCTTGGGGCGATACGTTATCTTTCCGATCACACGATAGTTTGAAATGATAATATTTCCTTTCGTCGTATTTCTCGCCTTTGTTAAACCGACGCATTGTTTCCGTGAATTGTTCGGCGTAGTCCTCGTCCTCGAATAAGTTTTGCACGGAAACGCATTTCGCTTTCGTAGGATCCGTAACGTAGGACATAACCTTTTGCGGTGTGCTTTTGCTCGATTGACATTTGAGTAGTGGCATTATCCACCTCCGAGCGAATCGGACAATTTTCTATACGCCTTTTTACATTCGTCCACCGCTTGTAATAATTCCCGTTCGGTGGCATACCCGAAATAATTATTTTTCACGGCTTGGTTTAGGTTATTTCCGTGTCGTTTGAGTTCGGTCAATATCTCGTTTCCGTTCTCGATACACACGATAGGCTTGTCCAATAAAGCACGAATCAGATAATCCGTTCTGCTTTGTCCGCTTGCTCTAACCTTGCGGTCAATAAGTTCTTTTTCCGTTTCCGATACTCTGAAAGAATAAGAATACGGACGGTTTCGTTTTACTTGTTTTTTTCTTTGTTCTATAAATTTTTCCTCCTCAATTAAATTTTTTCCGCAAGCAAAAAGGGGTATTAGGGGAAAGCATTTCCCCTAACGAGGACGAACGAAGTTCGGGCAAGTGGCTCGCCACTTGCGTACCTCGCTATCCGACAAGCGCATACGCCACGCCTGTCTAAATAAAGTGGAATAGCCCCGATTACGGCTTGTGTGATTGTGCCTTTAAGCCCACGTTTTAAGTCTGCCGGCAGGATTTCGAGTAAACCATTTTAATCACCTCCGAAAATTGATTTTTATATAAACTTCGAGCCGTTGCGTGTTGCAACGTGCGAGAAAGTTTACAGCCACAAAAATAACAATCCTTTACCTATTAGAGAAAAAACAAGCACGCTACAAGCCCCTTTTTGAAAAAAATAATTTCAAAATTTTTCTAAAAGTCCTTGACTTGTTCGTATATAAATGGTATAATTATCTTGATAATGAACAAAGTATTCTAAAAAAGAAAGCCTTTCAAAAGACTGTAATTTTATAGAGCTGTTGTCTTATCACGATATTGAACAAATAGTATCAAAAAATAAAGCCACTTTCGACTTGTTTACTCTATACAATTCTATTATATCACGATACTGAACACCTGTCAATAGTTTTTGCACAACTTTTTTTAATTTTTTTAGGGGAATTTTTATGCGAGAGAAAAACAATTATCTTTTGGAACAACAAATAGCCTTTTCAAAAAATATTGAAATATGCCGCGAAGTCTTATATGATTTACGCTATGCAGATATTACCGCTTATACAGGGCTTGCGGAATCTACTATGATTTCCTACGACACAAGGGGTGTTTCGCCCTATATTACGGTTGCAAAACGGATTGCCGATATGTATTGCACCTCTATTGAGCGCTTATGTGCCGATGAGCTTTATTTCGATATGGAAGAAGTCTTGTCCTTGCAGGTCGCTTTTATTAAGCGTTTGGGCGGTATTCCCGTTAGATTATATAAGGAAAAAATACTTGCCGAGATAGACAAGCATTATTCCCTTACGAGATACGAGATTTATAAAATGATCGAAAGCGTATTCCGTGATATGATTTCCGATCTGCACCGTTTCGGAAAGTATTTCACGATTGAAAAGGACGAGCAAATTATATCCAACTTCACAAGGAACTTTCATAATCTGCATACTTACGTTAAGGTTAATTACCGTAAAATAGGCAAGGCTACCGATATTTCCATAGGCAACCTTACAAGGCTTGAACAAGGTAACGAGCCTATGCTTTCGGCGGGCATTAAACTTGCGGATTTCTTCGGCGTGTCTATTACTCAATTGCTTTCGGATAATCCACAATTTGATTACGAGAAGATACAAAAGGAAATATCGATTAAAAATACGATAGCGAACGTCAGACCGCCTATTTCCGAAAGTAAAATACGCGAGCAGAACAAGCAGCGGGCAGATATTCTCGATAAAGCACAAATGGAAAAAATCATTTCAAAGTGGTTGAAAAAAGTAGACGCATAAAATTAGAGAGCGGCAAGAATAAATTCTTACCGCTCTCTAATTTTTTATTTTAGATAAATGATAAATCCGACCCCTTCGCCTATCGGCATTACAAGGTTCGGATTATTACCTTTTGGTGTACCCGCTGGGGCTCGAACCCAGACTCGACGGCGTCGGAGGCCGTAATGTTATCCAATTACACTACGAGTACATATTTAGTCGTCTATTTCTCGAACGCAGGGCTTTGCCTACGGCAAAAGAAATTCTTTTGGAATTTCCGACGTACGGTCGAAGATCGTAACGTTACCCGATTACACTACGAGTACCAATTTTTATCTTTTTTTCAAAAGCACTTATATTTTACTATTTTTTGCTTCCATTTTGCAAGCGTTTATGCTATAATATTTTCAAATTCAAGAAAAATTTTTTGATTTTTTCCAAGCGGAGGTGGCTTTATGTCGAAAACGGTCGTCGTCGGTATGAGCGGCGGTGTGGATAGTTCCGTCGCGGCGTTGCTCTTGAAAGAGCAAGGCTATAACGTCGTGGGACTGTATATGCTCAATTGGGAAGAAAACGACGAGAACGGCTGTTGCACCGCGGAGGAGGATTTTGCCGACGTGCGCCGCGTATGCGCCCTGCTCGATATCCCCTATTATACCGTCAATTTCGCCAAGGAATATATGGACAGGGTCTTTTCCTATTTCCTCGCGGAATACAAGGCGGGAAGAACGCCTAATCCCGACGTATTATGCAACCGCGAGATCAAATTCGGCCCCTTTTTGGAGGAGGCGAAAAAGTTGGGCGCGGACTATATCGCGACGGGACATTACTGCAAAATCTTGCACGATAACGGGGTACATTATTTGCAAAAGGCAAAGGATCAAAACAAGGATCAAACCTATTTCCTCAATCAGCTTTCCCAAAGTCAGCTTGCCGACGTTTTATTCCCCTTACAGGATATGGAAAAGCCGGAGATCCGCAAGATCGCGCTCGACAACGGGCTTGCCACGGCGAAAAAGAAGGACAGCACGGGCATTTGCTTTATCGGAGAACGCAATTTCCGAAAATTCCTCTCCACCTACCTCCCTGCACAAAAGGGAAAAATCCTCGACCTGTCGGGAAAACAGGTAGGCGAACATTCGGGGCTTATGTATTACACGCTCGGTCAACGCCGAGGGTTGGAGCTTGGCGGCGTAAAGGGCGAAGCGGATTGCGGCAGGTGGTTCGTCGTGAAAAAGGATTTGCAAAACAATATCCTTTACGTTTCCCACGGCGACGAAGCGCCCCTCTATTCCAAATCGTGCGAAGTGAGCGGTTTCAATTGGATACCGCAAAAGCCGCAAGCGCGCGATTTTACCTGTACGGCAAAATTCCGCTACCGTCAGCCCGACCAAGCCGTTTCCGTGCGTATCAACGACGATGAAACGCTGCATATCGAATTTGCCGAGCCGCAACGCGCCGTGACCGAGGGGCAATACGCCGTATTGTACGACGGTGAAAATTGTCTTGGCGGCGGCGTGATCGAAAGCGCAGAATATTAAAAGGAAATATATCTTATGACGGAACAAGAAAAAATGCACACGGGCGATTTATATTTGCCTATGGGCGACGAGCTCTTAAGCGAACAGTTACGCGTCTTGGAAAAATTGTACGACTATAACGCCACGCGCCCTTTGGAGCAAGAAAAACGGACGCGGCTGCTCAAGGAAATGCTTGCGGAGATGGGCGACGGTTGCTATATCGAACCCCCTTTTCACGCAAATTGGGCGGGCAAGCACGTACACTTGGGTAAAAACGTATACGCCAACTTCAACCTCACTTGCATAGACGACACGCATATTTATATCGGCGATAATACGATGATCGCACCGAACGTCA
This sequence comes from Clostridia bacterium, assembly GCA_017471785.1. GTDB lineage: Bacteria > Bacillota > Clostridia > Christensenellales > Borkfalkiaceae > Scatosoma. The sequence continues at coordinate 25,245 of JAFURP010000030.1, forward strand.
TTTTAGCGACGGCAACGCACCCCGTTTTACCCGAGCTTCGCGAAAAGGGCTATCAATATAATATGCCCGTCCGTATAGGGAAAAACTGTTGGTTGGGCGCAGGCGTGATCGTACTCCCCGGGGTCACAATCGGCGATAATACCGTCGTCGGCGCCGGAAGCTTGGTCAACAAGGATCTACCTGCCAACGTAGTCGCCGTCGGCAGTCCCTGTCGCGTACTCCGCGAGATCAACGACCACGACAAGGAATATTATCGCAAAGACCGAAGAATCGAACTCTAACCGATAAAAAACGCCGCCGATATTCGGCGGCGTTTGATTATTGTTTCTTTACGGTCAGGCTGTTGTTTGCCGCTACGTCTACGAGCACGCTGTCCCCGTCGTTTAACGCGCTCAAAGACAGTCCTTGCGACACGATCGCGTCCATCGCGCGCTGCAATTTTTTCATCGCTTTCTTGATCTTGCGCGCGGAAAGCTTTTTCTTCGCAGCCTTGGGCGCCGCTTTCGCTTCGTTCGCTTTGATCAGCTCCGCCGCCCTTTCCGTCAAAGTAAGGTTGAGCTGTACTTTCTTTTCCTTGGCGACCTCGCGCACCATTCTCTTACCCGTTTGGATACGGAAAAGCGTGCCGCATACGGGACAAATATACGCGTTTCCGTTGCTCTTGATGTTGAGAGCCGCTCCGCATTTGTTACAGTTGATGACCCATTCGCTTTGTGCGCTTACGGGCGTTGCCGCCACGGGCGCTTGTTCCTGCGTAGAAGCTTGATCTTTCTTTTTCTTCATAATCTTTCCTACCTTTATTTTATTTTCAGTCTTTCGACCTATCGTCCTTTTTTCTTGCGCTCGCCTTTATAAGCGAGCGCAACTTTTTTACTCTTGCGTATCCGCGTTCGTATCCGCGTTATCCTCTTCCGTCGTTTCCGCTTCGAGCGTTTCTTCCGCGCCCTCCGTCACCTTCGCCTTGCGACGACGGGAAACGAAATCCCACGCAACGCAACCGACCACGACGAGCGTGATCGCGATCACGCCCACGATCAAGCCGAGCGTATTGCTATCCTTTTCAACGATTGCGCCGTTATTCTCCACGGGCAATTCGTCGAGCACCGTGATCATCACGTACGCCGTTTCCGAATGTTCGCCGTCGGTGTAAACGACCTCCACGTAGTTGTCAAGCTTGGTGAGCGGCGCTTCGTTCTTGAGCGTGAGCTGGGAAGCGTCCACCGTTTCCGTCGAATAATCGTCGTAAACGACCGTTACCAAAAGCCCCGTCATATCGAATACTTCGCCTACCAAATACTGCGCTTTGTGCGTGCTCGTCGGCGCACATTCCGCCGAGGATATCTTCGCTTCGATACCGAAGTATTTCTTCACCTCGCGCAGGTTTTCCTCCACCGCAAACAGCTTTCTCTCGTTTTCCGTGCCTAACAATTTAAGCTGCGTAGCGTCCTTCGCGATCGTATTGTAGTTTGAGTGCGCTTCCTTGACCGTTTCGGAGAACGCCTGCACCATCGCCTTGTTCGCGTCCGTCAAAGCAAGACTCAGCCAGCTTTGGATCGTCGCCGTATCGTACATATCCTCGATCGCCGTCTTTGCCGCACGGGTCGCGTTGGTCATATGGATACCCGTCGTCTTTTTCACGCCGAAGTAGGTATCGTACAAGTGGTTGTTATAACCGTTGCCGTTTTCGGGATAGTTGATGACGAGCGCGCTCTTTTCCGTTCCGTACTTGGTGAAATTGAACAAATACGTTTCGAAGTTGGTGTAGTAGTAGCCTCTATAATACGCGACCGTACTGTCCGTCGCCATATTTTCCACCGCCGCTTGGATCTCGTAGCGATAGTACGTTTCCAAGGTAGGCGCGTCGATGCTCTCAAAGGTGTATTCCTTGATACCGCTTGCAAAGAACGCCGAATCGCCGACGAGCTTCACGCTGTAAGGAAGCACTACCTCGTCGATAACGCCCTGTCGTAAACCGTAGAACGCGTACGCCTGTACCTGCAAGGTACCCTCCGCGATCTCGTACACCCGCTTGGTCGTTTCCGTCTTATCCTTTCCTACCGTCTTGACCTCCGCAGCCTGCACGCCCGCCGGATAGCATACGATCGCGTAGCTTTCCGCCTCCTCGTCGATATAACGATAGAGTACGTTATCTACGACGAAATAATCGCCGAGACGATCCTCCGCGCCGAGCTTGATAGAAGTAAGCTGCGTATTCGCCGCGAACGCGCCGTCGCCGATATATTGCACCGCGGCAAGGTTAACGCTTTCGAGCGCGGTGTTCATAAACGCAAGACTGCCTACCACCGACGCTTTATCCAAATTGATATATTCCAAGCTTACGCAATCGGCAAACGCATACGCGTCGATCGCGATCAAGCTTTCCGCAAGGCTCAAGCTTTCGTTTAAGCTTCTGGGTAAAATAACGGTCGTCAGATTTCTTGCACCGTAGAACGCACCCGCACCGATCGCCGCCGTTTGGATAGCCGTTTTATCCGCGGTAAGGACGTTTTGCAAGCCTTTCAGCTCTACGTCCTCCAAGCCCACGCAGCCCGCAAACGCATACGTGCCTATGGTCTTGACGTAGCGCAAATTGACGTCCGTAAGCTTCCGGCAACCGTAGAACGCAAATTCGCCGATATGCTCGACGCCCTCGCCAAAGCTCACGCTTTCCACGAGCGTCTCCGCGAACGTATACGAGCCGACCGTCGTTGCGCCGTCCGCAAACGATACCCTTTTCAGCTTGCTTGCGCCGTTGAAGGTATATTCGCCAAGCTCGGTAACGTTGGGCATTTCCACGTACGTCAAATTGATGCAGCCTGCAAACGTACCGTTACCGATAGAAACGTTCTCCACGTTCGCAGAGAAGCTACTTCCGTTCCCTGCAAGCTCTATACGCTGCAAGGCTTGGCAGCCTTCAAACACGCCGTCGCCGTAGGTCGTAGCTTGGGGTAAATAGAACGAATTGATCGCCGAATACGCAAACGCGTAATCCCCTACTTCCGTTACCTGCTCGCCGGCAAAGCTCATGATTTTGGAATTATAGAACGCACGCGCGGGAATTTCCGTCAAAAGCCCAAGCTCTACCGTCTGAATATTTGCGTTTTCAAACGCGCCCACGCCGATTTTTTCTACCGCCTGCATAACCAGCGACGTTATTTTACTACCGGCAAAAGCGTAGTCGCCTACTTCGACAATCGTATAATCGCCTACTTGCGACAGCACCTGCTCTCCCTGCACGCTATCGTTGACGTGTACGATCTTTCCGCTCGAGCCGATCTTTTCGATAATAATACCGTTTGCCTCGTAATAGTTGCCAAGGTCAACGGTGGGATTTCCCTCCGTCCAGCCCACAAGGTGCAGCTCGATATTTTCAAAGGGCACGCCCAAAAGCTGCAACGAGGACATATCCAACGTATCGTTGATATAAATGATCTCGAGCGCGGTATTATAGAAGGGATTTTTGCCCATCGTTTCCAATGCGTCGAAGCGCACGCTCAACGCGTCCAAGGAAGTGTTCGCAAACGCGTACGAGCCGATGCTGCGGATACTTTCCTCGCCGAAATCCACGGTGAAGGCTTGGGCAAGCGCCGAGCCTGCGCCGTCGAACGCGTGCGCGCCGATCTCGAATTCCAAAGCCGTAGCGCTGGGCGAAAGGAATCGCACGCCCGCAAGGTCGGTACAACCCATAAACGCGCCCTCGCCGACGATCGGCGTAGAGATCGTAACCGTGCCGCTCAAGCCTGTACAATCCTTGAACATATAGTCGCCAAGCGCGGTGAAGCGGTCGGTCGCGATACCCGTAATACCCGTACAGCCCTCGAACACGTTGTCGCCGCTTACGTGCAAGCCCGTCAAATCGAGCGTACCCGTAAGGGAGGTACAGTTTTTGAACGCCCTGTGGTGCATCGTACCGATGCTGGGCAAATCGACGATCTCGCTGAGCGATACGCAATCGGCGAAGCCGTCGCTTGCCACCGTGATCGTCTTGGCGTTGGAAAGATCGAGCTTTTCGAGACTCTTACAATCGTAGAACGCCTTGGGATGGATCAAGGACAAGTCAGCCCAGTCGATATCGGGATTATCGGGATCGATCTCGGTGCCGTTTCCAACGCGGCTTGCGGTGGATACGAAGTAGATCTCTTTAAGCGCGGTACAGCTTTCAAACGCGCTTTCTTGAATTTCAATGACCGTCGAGGGAACGACCACGCGTTCGATATTGTCGTTATCCTCAAACGCCTCCTCGCCGATATACATAATGTTCAGATCGGAGGAAATCTTCAAGACGGTCACGCCGCCCTGTACCACCGTTTTCAAACCGTTTTCTTCGTAACAATGAGGACATACGTTTGCCGTCGTCGTTTCGCCCTCGGTCACGCTGATCAGCTCGTCGTATTCCCAAGCGCGGTCACATACCGAGCAAATTTCGCCGTTGTAGCCGATCCCCCTATACTTGGAAAGAGTAAAGTTGCTCACGTCGAACTCTTCCGCTACGCGCAAGGTCACGCTGCATACGTATTGCGTAGGAGAGCCGTTCCGTAAAACGCGGGCGGTGACGATCGCCGTACCCTTTTTGATCGTATTGACGACGCCGTTTTGATCCACCGTCGCGACCGCGGAATTGCTCGTTTCCCATTGGAAGGTGATACCCGTCATAGGATGATACCAAGGCTCGGGAGAAGCCTTCAGCGTAAATTCTTCGCCTGCGCTCACCTCTACGCCGCCGCTTCCTTTCGTCAGCCATTCGCCGCTCGTTTTCACGACGCCGAAGCTGAGCGTGGGAACGCTGGACAGCTTACCCACCACCTCGTCCGTAACCGTTACGTTGATCGTTCTCGTATTTTGCTGATGATCGTGCACGATCACTTTGGTAGTACCTGCTTTCAAGCCGACGATCTCGCCGTTCTTTACGCCTGCGACCGTGGGGTTGACCGACGTCCAACCGAAGTTGGAAAGGTTGGCTTCTCCCTCGTATACGAGCGAAACCTTATGCGTTTCGTACAAGCCGAGCGTGATATTCTCCTCGCCCTCGGCAAGCTCGAATTCGCCGTTTTGGGGAAGCAAGCCCGTTTGCGCCTCGGTGATGTCGATCATATACAGACAGCTGTTGAGCGCGTAGTCGTCGATCTGCACGTAAAGCTGATTGCCGTATTCCTCGTAGATATCGGTGATATCCAACGTCACCGTCGTCGTGCCGTTCTTGTTCGGCTCGCGAATGGGCGTGGGATATTCGGTAGTGAGCATCAAGACGGTCTCGCCGTCCGCGTTCTCCGTGGGATAGCAAAGCATCAACGCTTGCGCGTAGTGATTATCGTAAACGTCGATATCCAAATAGATCTTTTGCTTTTCTTTCGTACCCTCTTTATAATCGTAATAGCGCACGCGCACGTCCTCTAAAACGGGGGCGTCGTAGTCTACCGTGAACGTAAACGAATAGTTATCCGTCGCGTTGTTGGCGTTCTCGCGTACCTCCGTCGTCGGATCGTCGTAAACCGTATAATCGTCGGGATCGTTCATATAGAACGTGAAATCCAAACGGTATTCGCCGTTCGCGAGCAAGCCCTCCTGTTCGGGAGAAAGATTGATCTCTACGTTGGCAGGTACCGCCGAGCCGCCGCCTGCGTACGCTTTACCGACGCGGTCGCACTTATCTCGTAAGATCACTTCGCCCGTACGGACGTCGGTGAGCGTGTATTGCACCTCGCGCGCGTTCCGAAGCAAGCCTGCGTACACCGCTTTGATCGCCGTCGAGGTCATATAGTTTTCCGTTTCGTCGTCGGGATTATAGATATTGTAGCGCGAAACCGCAGCGTATTCCTCTTTGGCGTACATCTTCTCGTCGTTCTCGTCGAGAAGGTAGACGTAGCCGCCCATGGGAATAATGTATTTTTCGTTGTAATAGGTGGCGTAAGGCTGCGTAGCCCAAACGCTCGCCTTTAATTTATTCTCGTCCAAAACGGCGGGATCCGCTTCCGAAGCCGCTACCTCGTACGCCGTATAATCGAGAAGCGGCGAGCTTTCCCAATCGCCGTAGAACGCCAAATAGGGCACGGTGAGATCGCATTGATCGGTATTCTCGGAAAGAAGCTTCAAGAAGCCCTCCACGTACATACCGTTGGGGAATTTCTCCAAATGCGCGATCGAAGCCGCGTCCAGCGTAAATTCCACGCTGATCGTCGCCGTTTTACCCGCTTCCACCGTGATCTTCTTCACGCCGCTGTGATCGCCGTCAAGCACGCCGTAGGTCGCGTTGCCGCTCACGCTCCAAGCAAGACTTTCCGTCGTGAGCGTCTTTGCCTGCTCCGCAACCGCAAGACCGTCCTTGGCGATCGTTTCGCTCACGCAGATCAAATCGGGCGTGAACACCAAATCGCTCGCGCCGAAGTTGTTGATCTGGAAGCTCATTTGATACTTGCTGTCCTCGCCGTAGCCGTCGCCAAGCTCCAGCTTGGGACGGTCGTCGTTATCCGCGTTGGACACGGACAGGAACGCGCTCGTATGATTGATAACGTTATCCAGGCTACCCAAGCCCGCGCCCTGCTTTCTCGGCGAATATACCCTACCCGCCTGATCGCGCACGGTCGTCGCCGTGCTCATAATAAGCTGATTGGCAAGACGGTTTACCTTAACGGGGTCGATATCCCCCTCGCCGTCGTCCGCCATCGCGCGAAGCGTAGCGTTCGTTTCGATATATCTTCTAACGAGCGCCATTACGCCCGCCATATTGGGGGAAGCCATCGACGTACCGCTTTGCTCGCCGTAGCCCCCGGGGACGGTGGAGGTGATCTCGCCGCCGTGCGCCGTGATCTCCGGCTTGATCTTCAAATCGTGCGTGGGACCCCACGACGAGAAGTCGCTCATAAACGGACCCGCTTCCAAGCTCTCGTCGATCGTGATCGTATACGTCTTATTGATACCGCCCGCTAATTTTACGAGCGCGTCGCCTGCGTCCATATCGATCGATACCGCGGGAATGGGGTTCTCGATCTCACCGAGGTTCATACGGATCACGCCGGCTACGTTGTTGTAGACGACGATCGCCTCCGCGCCGTTCGCCGTAGCGACCTCCACCTTGTCTTGGAAGGTGTTGTCGCCACGCTGTACGAGCGCGATCTGCACGCCCTCGGCGGATAAAAGCCGCTTGGTTTGCGAGGTATAGTCCGCCGCACGACCCTTGTTGGGTACTACGACGTAGGTGAAATCGCCCTTGGTTTGCCCGGGGTAGTATTTAGAGAGCATTTGCTCCGCAAAATCGAAAGGATTGCTGTTTTCGTCACGCGATTCCTCGTAGAACGCCGCGACCTCGTTGTTGTCCTCGTCCACCGCTTTCATATACGGCGCTTTTTTACCGCTGATGCTTGCAACGGAGAGCGCAGCCGCAAAGGTGGAGGGCGAGCCTACCGTGCCCGATTCGGGGTTGGAGATAAGGTTGGTACCGTACACGCCGCCGTAGCCCGCGGAATAGTCGTTACTTGCCGCGCAAACGAGGCTGATACCCGCCTTTTTGATATCGTCGTAAACGGCGTTGAGGAGCTCGCCCTCGTCGTCGCCGTCGTCCGTCGTGGTGAAGCCGCAGGAGGTACCCAGCGACATATTGATAACGTCCACGCCGATCGCAACGCAGTCGTTGAGCGCGGCGATGATGTCCGTCGCCTCCGCGCCGCCCAGATCCTCGTCGTCCAGATCGTCCGTGAACACTTTACAAATGACGAGCTGCGCGTCGGGCACTACGCCGCGGAACGCCGTGTCCGTGATCGCATTGCCGTCCTTATCCGTATAACCCGCCGCGTCGTAACCGCCGATGATACCGGCTACGTGCGTACCGTGGTTGGAATAGGAGGGATATACGTCGGGGTCTTTATCCGCGTAGTCGTAAGCAAAAGGCACTTTCGCGCTCACGTATAGATCGTTCGCGTCGAACTCGCCGCCGTTTTCCGCCGCCAATTGGATATCGGGGTCGGCTAACAGCGCTTTTACGTAGTCCTTATCCCAAGCGGGGTTTTGCGGCTCTCTTTGGAACGCGGAATGGGTATAGTCCAAGCCCGTATCGAGCACGGCTACCACCATACCCTCGCCGAGATCCCCCGTATACGTTACGTCGGTGAACTCGGTGGTGTCGTAAATACCCGTTTGGTAAACGCTCGTCGCGTTGGTGATATCGGAAGCGGACGCTTGCGTAGTGATGGCTTCCGGCTCGGCGTAGGTCGTAGTGATAACGACGCTGTCCACGCCCGAAAGCTTTTTGATCTTGGAAACGTGCTTGGTGTTCACTTCGATCGCCACGCCGTTCAAGACGGTGTTATACCGTCTTTCCAAGGCGTAGGGAATACCCGTTTCCGTAAGCTTGCGAAGCAACGCGTCCTGCTCGGCGCGGATCTCGTTCGTCCGCAGCTCGCCCGACCAAGAATTTATGTAGGACGAAACGGTTTTACCCTCTTTGTCCGCCGCGTCCACGAGGTTATCCCCCTTGAGGGAGATCACGACCGAACGGGTTTCGTAGGTGGGGGTCGTCGTCCCCTCCAGCACCTCGCCGTTAAAATTGCTCGTGCGAAGCGCCGACGTATCGTATTGCCCCGTAACGTCCGTAAAAGACGCGGAAGCGACGGTGGTGATCCCCGTTTCGTCCGCGCTCATTCGAAGCGCCTGTTCCACGATAAGCGTAGAAGCGAGCGCGACCGATAAGGCGCTACAAAGAATACGTTTTATTGATTTTTTCATAAAGCCTCCCAAGCCGAATATTCGACTTTCTTTCGCTATGCTTTCGGGCGGTAAAGACGTCGCAATTTCCTCTCGTCAAAAACCTTTTTTCTTTCGCGTTTCGACCCTTTGCGCCCATTCTCGCATTTTAATATTTTATACCTATACTATTTTATAACTATTTCTCCATTTTGTCAAGACATTTTCCCCTCTATAAAGCCACTATCCGAAAAAAGTGGTGAAAGTTTTGTGATTTTACGCCTCGTTTTCCCAAAAACTTCCTCGTCCGGCGCGAATACGGCGAAAAAATACAAATTTCCGCCCTTTACAGTCAACCGCTTGACTTTATCGTGACAAACGAGTATAATAAGAGTGATAGTATATGGAAAATTTCGTGTACGAACGCTATGACAAGGAGCTGTTTTCGTGGCTAAAAAGAGAAAGAAAAACGTTAAGATAATCTCGGCGATCGTGTTTATCGTTGCGCTCGTCGGCGCTTTATTCCTCGCTTTTGCGGGGGAAAATTTCGTGATCGTGCAGGAGCTGTTCAAGCCCAACGTATCCAAGGAGGAAATACGGGAAGCCCTGTCGGGATTGGGATACCGCGGCTATTTGGCGTTCGGGATCTTATCTATGCTGCAGGTGGTGCTCACCGTGATCCCCGCCGAGCCGATACAGGTTATGGCTGGACTGAGCTTCGGCGTGCTTCGCGGCGCGGCGATCTGTACGATAGGTTTGTTCGCCGGAAACACTCTCGTTTACATATTGTACAAGATATACGGCGATAAATTAGAGGAATTTTTCGAAAAGAACGCGGAATTCGATTTCGAAGCGGCGAGCAGATCCCCCAAGATCGCGCTCGTAGTGCTTTTGCTCAATTTGCTTCCCGCGATCCCTTACGGCATCATTTGCTTCTTCGCCGCTTCCTTGAATATCAAGTATCCCAAGTACATTTTACTGACGACGCTCGGCGCCCTCCCCTCTATCTTTTTGGACGTGGCGCTCGGACACGTGGCGATCGCGACCAGCTGGATATTCTCCATTTTGGTATTGCTCGTGCTCATCACGCTCCTCATTATTTTGTATAGAAAAAAAGCGTTGGTGTTCAAAGCGGTCAACGATTTTATGAAGAAACGGAGCATGCCCTATTCCTCCAAAACGAAGGTAAAAAAGGCAAACCGCTTTATTTACGGCGCAGCCACGTTCGGCGGCCGCTTCCTGTTCGATACGAGAATCAAGATCCGTATGAAAAACGAGGTCGGGCGTTTGGACAAACCGAGTATCGTGCTTTGCAATCACGGCTCGTTTATCGATTTCGTCTATTCCAGCCGTATCATAAAAAAGGAACGCCCCAACTTCGTCGCCGCAAGATTATACTTCTATCATAAGGCGCTCGGCAACCTGCTCAAAGAGGTCGGGTGCTTTCCCAAGAGTATGTTCTCCTCGGACGTGGAAAACGCGAAAAACTGTATGCGCGTGCTCTCCCAAGGGGGTACGATCGCAATGATGCCCGAAGCAAGACTGTCCACGGCAGGCAAGTACGAGGGCGTGCAGGAACCGACCTATAAATTCATACAACGCATGGGCGTTGCCGTTTACGTGATACAACAGCGCGGCGATTATCTCGCAAGACCCAAATGGGGGGATAAGATACGCAGGGGCGCGCTCGTGGAGGTTTCCCTCCGTCCCCTTTTCGCGGCGGGCGAAACGAAAACGCTTTCCCTCGAGGAAGTGAAAAAGCGCGTGGACGAGGCGCTCTATTACAACGAATTCGAATGGTTGGAAAGCAAGCCCGATCTGCAATACAAATCCAAAACGCTTGCCGTGGGCTTGGAAAACGTCCTCACCCTTTGCCCCGAATGTAAAGCAAAACATTCTTTCCAAACGCAGGGGCGTAAGATCACTTGCGAAAAATGCGGCTTTACGCGCACCCTCAATAGCCGTTACGGCTTTGACGAACCGCCCTTTAAGAACATTCTCGAATGGTACGAATACCAAACGGACGAAATGGAAAAAGCCATGCGCGAGGACCCCGATTACGCTTTGCAGGCAAACGTGGTCTTAAAGCACGCCTCCAAGGACGGCAAAACCATGCTGTACGAGGCGGGCACGGGAGTATGTACGCTCGACAAAACGGGGCTTTGCTACCGCGGCACGGAGGACGGAAAAGAGATCGTCAAGACGTTCCCCCTTTCGGATATCTACCGCTTGCTGTTCGGCGCGGGCGAGGACTTTGAAATTTACGAGGGCGAAGAGATCTACTATTTCGTGCCCGAGGATAAACGCGGCTGCGTGGATTGGTATATCGCAAGCGGAGTATTGAAAAAAATTTACGAATGAAAAACGAGGGTGATCTATTATGAATAACACCGAAACGGTCGAGCTTGAAAACGAACGGACGGAGAAAAAAAGCCGTTCGTTTTCCAACATCAATAAAAAATCGTTTATCGTCGTCGTGGCGATACTCACCGTCATCATCGCTTTTTGCGGCGCGCTTTCCTATATCATACCGCAAGGTAGCTTTTTACGAGACGAAGAAAACGGCGCGATCATAGACGGGACGTATACGCAAGGCGAAGTGGACGGCATCGCGATCTGGCGCATACTCACCGCCCCTTTCCGCGTATTCGCCTCCTCCGACGCGCTCACGATCATCTTTATCAGCTTGTTTTTGCTGATCATGAGCGGCGTTTTCAATCTCCTTGAAAAAACGGACGGGATCCGTATTTTTATCGGGAAAACGGTGCAAAAATTCGCACATAAGCGCAAGCTCGTCGTTTGTATCGCCGCGCTCGTGTTTATGGCGTTCGGCAGCTTTTTCGGTATGTTCGAGGAGCTAGTGACCCTGCTCCCCCTCGTGAGCGTGTTTATGCTGTCTATGGGCTTCGACACCTTGACGGGCTTGGGCGTTTGTATGCTCGCGGCGTGCTTCGGATTTTCCGCGGCGATCACCAATCCTTTCTCCGTCGGGCTTGCGTCGAGCCTTGCCGGCACGTACGTACTTGACGGCGCTTGGCTGCGTATCCTGTTCTTCGTTTTCGTATACGCGGCGGTGTGCGCGTTTTTGCTGTTGCATATCCGCAAGATCACGAAAAATCCCGAAAAGTCGTTGACCTACGCGCTGGATATCGAAAAGCGCAAAACGCTCGATTTTTCTCTCCGCGAGGAAAACGAAAAGGATAAACGCATCTTCAAGATCTACGCGAGCTTCTTCGGCGTACAGCTCGTAATGCTTCTACTCATCGCAAGTATCCGCGCGATCGCCGATTACGCCATTCCCCTGCTTTCCGTGAGCTTTCTCGTCGGCGGTATCGTCGCAGGCTTGCTCGTTTGTGAAAACAAGAAGGACGTGGCGAAGCATATGCTCCAAGGCGCAGCGGCTATGTTGCCCGCCGTCTTGATGATCGCGCTCGCCTCCTCCGTCAAGCTCGTTATGGTAGAGAGCGGCATTATGGATACGGTGATGTATCGCGTGATCGAATTTCTTCGCGGTAAAAATAAATTCCTTTGCATTATTTTGATCTACTTTTTGATCCTATTTTTGCAGGTGTTTATCGGCTCCGCTTCCGCGAAAATCATGCTGGTAATGCCCATCGTGCTGCCCGTAGCCACGGCGCTCGGACTGTCCCCCACCGTGCTCATTCTCACCTATTGTATCGCGGACGGTTTTACGGATATGATCCTGCCCACCAACCCCGTGCTTTTGATCGGGCTTTCGATGGCAAACGTATCGTACGGAAAATGGGTGCGCTGGACTTGGGCGTTGCAGTTGTTCGTATTCGCCGTGACCGTACTCCTATTGATGTTCGCCGTGCAAATCGGTTATTAAAAAAAATCCCATCTCGGTCAAGAGATGGGATTTTTTTATCGGTCGTATTCCTCCGTCAATTCTTTCAGCCAAGCGGCCTTGCGGCGTTTGAAATCGTCCACCGTGAAACGGAACGTCCAGTTCTTCCCCGATACCGTGGACGGCGCGTTGAGCCGCGCCTCCTCTCCAAAGCATAAAATATCGTGCATGGGGATAACCACCGTATTCGCCTTGGAGGCAACGAGCAGTCGAATAATACTTTCGCACTCGTCCTCCACCGTTTCGGAAATATACGCCACGTCCGCTTGCAGGCATTGATTTTCCAATTCCTCCGTGAACGCCCTGCGCTCGTTTTCGTCCATATTTTCAATAAACGAGCGGAGAGTATCGTTGTCGTGCGTACCCGTGTACGCCACGCAATTTTCCCCGTAAAAGGCAGGCAGGTATTCGTTCATCTTGTTTCCGTCGAACGCAAACTCGAAAATTTTCATACCGGCGTAGCCCGTGTTTTTCAATAATTCGCGCACGCCTTCGTCGATAATACCGAGATCCTCGGCGACGATGGCGAGATCCTTCATCTCCGCGAACAGCGCTTCTTTGGGTCCGTCCAGCCACGCGCCCTCTTTCGCCGTTTTCGCGTGCTTGGGCACGGCGTAAAACCTATCGAACGCGCGGAAGTGGTCGATACGGACGATATCGAACAGGCTAAACGCGTACGCGATACGCTTTTTCCACCATTGATAGCCGTCCTCGGCGTGCTTGTCCCAATCGTAAACGGGATTGCCCCAAAGCTGTCCGTCCTCCGAAAAGGCGTCGGGCGGTACGCCCGCGCGTAAGGAAGCGTTCCCCTCTCCGTCCAGCATAAACAGCTCCCTTCTATGCTTCCAAGTTTCTACGCTGTCGTACGCTACGTAGATGGGCATATCCCCCATGATCTCGACGCCCTTTTCACGGGCGTAATCGTGGAGCGCGTTCCATTGTTGGAGAAAGATATACTGCGTAAACTGCCAAAAGAGGATATCTTCTTTATGCGCCGTCTCGTACGCGGCGACGGCGGTCGGCTCGCAATTTTTCAGCGGCTCCTCCCATTCCTCCCAAGGCGCGTAACCAAAGTGCACCTTTAAGGACATAAACAGGGCGAAATCGTGATAGCTTCCCTCGCTTAAAAACGCCTGCCAAGCCTTGTCCGTCTTATCGAAATTCGCGTACGCGAGCTTCAAAACGTCGATCTTGTTTTCAAACTGCTTACCGTAGTCCACGCGGCGGATATCCGCGCCGAAATCGACCGTTTCGTAATCGGAGCTTTGGAGTAGACCTTGCGCGCAAAGTAGATCGAAATCGATAAAATAATAATTGAGCGCGTCGGAGGCGCACGATTGATAGGGGCTGTCCCCGTAGCTCGTAGGCAAGAGGGGCAACACCTGCCATATCTTCATACCTGCCGAATGTAACCAATCGACGAAGGTATACGCGCCGCCGCCCAGCGTGCCGATCCCGCAAGCGGAGGGCAACGAAGAAACGGGCATGAGCACGCCCGTCTTGCGGTTTCTTTTGTTTTGCTGCATATTCTCTCTCGTTTCCATATCCAACACCTAAGAACGAAGTTCTTTACTTAGCTATTCTCCTCTTCGTCCGTTTTTATGCGCGAAAGTAGAACGCTTTCGAATTTTTTTACTCCTGCGATCCGCTCCTTTTCAAGCGCGTTTCGGGCTTGATCGACGAGTACTTTCGCTTCCTCTTTCTTGCCAAACGCCGCCGAAAACGCCGCAAGCACGCGCTTTGCCGTCGCGCTTTCCCCCTTCAAATATTCCTTGCAAGCCGCGCCGTTTTCCTCCGCGCTTTGCAGGTCCCCGTTTATCGAGTGCATATACACGAGCTCGGCGGCGATCTTTTCCACCTCCGCGTCCGTTAAATACGGTTCGACGAAAGCAAGCCTGTTCAGCGCGTCCGCCGCCCTTTCCAGCTCCCCTTTCTCCAAGTGATAGCGATAGCGCAAGTCGAGCATAACGGCAAACAAAGGCTCCTCCTCGCAAAGCTGGGGTGCGTCGTAATACAGGCTTTCCTCCAGCTCCGAAAAGCCGTAGCCCTCCGCAAGTCTACCCTGTATTTCCATAGCGGCAAGCATCGTTTTTTCCGCGTCGTAGCCCTTTTTTATACCCCTGTAAACGAGCGCGTCCGTCTTGCCGCTCGCGTATTCGACGGGCAGGACGTTGAGCAAGAATAAATACGCCGCGTACGGCACCACGCCCCAAAGATAAAAGCTGGTCGCTCCCAGCGCCGTGCAAACGATCGCCGCCGCCAAGATCACCGCCAAGAACGCGCCGCCGAAGATAAGACCGCCCAGCGTATAGATCGCGGCGCGTTTTTTCATATCGCCGCCCTTATTGGGTATCGCCTGCGTTTGATCGGCGGCAAAGGGGGAAGCAAACGCCAAACGCAATTTCCCCTGCTTTTCGTAGATCTTGAAACAAAAGAATTTCGCGAATACGATACGCATAGCCGTCGCTTCCGCAAAGGCGATATGCCCCAGCTCGTGCAAGGTAGGCGAAAGCACGAAGCCGACCGCAAGCCCCACCAAGCATTCGATAACGGCGTCCACGTCCTCTCCCCACGCGAAATAGAACGCGAGCAAAAAGCCCGCGCCAAGCAACAGCGTGCAACAAACCGCATAGATCGCAGACAGCTTTCTCTTCATACCGTCAACCCCTTTTTTAAGGCGTACCCCTCTAAATTATCCCGATCGCTTACGAATATCTCGGGGATCGCAAACGCTTTCATCAGCTCGTCCAACCATATCACGCCGCCCGTGACGATATCCGCACGACCTTTGGGCATACAGGGCAACGCGGCGATCTCCTCTACCGTCATAGACAGCAGGCGCCGCAAAAGCGCCGACAACCCTTCTCGCGTAATGCGCGCGCCCGTGATCTTGTTCGAATCGTATTCCTCCAGTCCCAAAACGAGCGCGGCGATCGTCGTCGCCGTACCGCCGACGGCGTATACCTTGGACGGCGCGGGAACTTGTCCGAACGCGCCGACCGCCCTTTCGCAAAAGGCGGCGAGCGCTTCCCCGTTGCCGCCGCAAATATCCTTGAGCCGTACCGCGCCGATATCCACGCTCTTTTTATAGACGAATTTTCCGCGTTTTCTTACGACGAGCTCGGTGCTTGCGCCGCCGATGTCGATCAAGGCGCCGTCCGCGTTACCGAACGCGCCGAGCACGCCGATCTCCGCTTCCGTTTCGCCCGAAACGACCTCCACCTCCAAGCCGCAAAGCTCTTTCACCCTCGAAACGAACTCCGCGCCGTTTTCCGTGCTCCGTACCGCCGCGGTAGCAAAGGCGAAAACGCTTTCCGCCCCCTCCGCTTGCGCCTGTCGATAAAAGGCTTCGACGGCGACCGCGGAGCGCTCGATCGCTTCCGCTTTCAAACGCGGACGTGCGGCTATCCCCTCGCCGAGGCGGGTGGTGTTTAACCGCTTATATAAAACTTTTCCGTTCGCCACGAACATAAGGCGAACGGAATTGGAGCCGATATCGATCACGGCGTATTTTTTCATTTATTCTCCCTTTTCGGCGTTGATCCAGCCCTGCTCTAAAGCGAGCCAAAAACGACCTTGGTCCTCGTAATAATCAGCGAGCGCCTCGCCGCTTTCCGCTTGCGCGGCAAGCTCGGCGTTCTCCGCCTCGATCTTTTCAATGCGCTTATTATACACGCCGATCGTGATCCATTGATAGATCAAAACGGTAAGCAAAAAGACGAGAAGCGTCGTTGCCGCAACTACGCACGCCGTTATGATCTTTCTCATTTTATCCTGCGTCATATTTCTCTCTCTACCTTTTTTTTAGAGTTTTTTCTACGATCTCGAAGCTTTTTTGCTATTTCCGTTATCTTATTATAACACTTATTTCCCAAAAAAGCAACTATTCTGTGCAAAGTTTTTGAATATATTATTCCACCTACGCCCAAGCCCAACCAAGTATACGCGCGGAAATCGGGAAAGCGAAACGCGTAAGCCACCGCAACGTAATAGAGCGCAAGCGCCCCGAAAAGGGCGATATCCAGCGCAAGCCCCAACCCTTTATTCTTGCCGCGCGGACAACCGAAAAGCATACGGAAAAAGGCGAAAATTTCGTATACGATCCCGAATAAAAACCCTGCGACCACGCAAACGCAAAAGACGGTGAATTGATTTTTCGTATCCATCTACGCTCAGCGGAATATCCTTGCCGCAAAGCTTTTACCGCCGTAGGAAACGCCCGTGACCGCGCCCTCTGCCGTGAACGTTCCGTTGGTTTTGGAAAAGCCCGTGATCTTTAAGTTGGAGCCTGCCACGTACAGCCTTTCGCCTCCCTGCAATACGAGGGTGATCTTGACTTCCGAAAACGCCGCGACGCTCTCCACGCCGCTCACCGATATATTTTTCCTTTGTTCAACGACGATCGAATGATTCAAATGATTTTCTTGCATACCGTATCGTATGCGGCAAAAACGCTTTTATGACTGCTTTTTCTCAAATTTTTCCAAAAACGAACGTTTTACCCCGTCCGTCTTATACTCCGCAAGCGTGTCCAGCTGTACGTTGTGAATACTTTGGAAAATATTGTTTTCCACGTTTTCGTTTTCCTTTTTAAGCTCCGCGATCAACGCCTTCACCCTTTTGCGCGCGGAAAAGGTATCGTCGTCTCCCCCCGCCGTCTTTTGCGTGAATTTGCAAGCGCAGGCGATAAAATCCAAACCGTTTTGCTCCTTCCAACGCACGATATCCCGTTCCAAAACGCAATATAAGGGGCGAATAAGCTCCATACCCTCGAAATTCGTGCTCTTGATCCGCGGCAACATACCCTGCAGCTGACCGCCGTAGAGCATACCCATCAAGGTCGTTTCGATCACGTCGCTCTTATGATGCCCGAGCGCGATCTTGTTACAGCCAAGCTCCTTGGCTTTGGCGTATAAATGCCCTCTACGCATACGCGCGCAAAGATAGCACGGATTATCGCCCGCTATCGCGTCCGTAGCCGCGAAAATTTCGCTTTCGAACACCGTCACGGGTATTTGCATAAGCTTTGCGTTTTCCTCGATTTTTCGGCGGTTTTCCGCGTTATACCCCGGATCCATCACCAAAAACACGAGCTCGAACGGCGTTTCGCTGTGCCTTTGCAGCTCCTGCATTAATTTAGCGAGCAGCATACTGTCCTTACCGCCCGAAATACATACCGCGATCTTGTCCCCCGCTTCGATCAGCCGGTACTTTTTCACGGCAAGCACGAACGGCGACCAAAGCGTTTTGCGATAGGTCGTTATGATCGAGCGCTCGATCTGTTGATATTTTTCTAACTGCTTGGGCATACTTTCGTCCTCTTTCGTATCTATTTTACCACAAATTTCTTTTCATTTCAAGGATTTTATACCCGTTTTCAAACATTTGTTCGCGAAATTTGCAAAAAACAACGCGCCGCGCGGGATAAACGCGGTGCGTTAAAGAAATTTTCAACGTTCGGCGAGCAATTTTTCATACGCCGCACAATACCGTGCGCCCAAAAGTCGTAAAGCCTCGTGACTGAAATGGAGCTCGTCGCCGTTGCCCGTGACTTGATTATTGGAGGGCAGGTCGGCGGTTTCCAGGTACGCGCCGCCGCGCTCTGCGATCGCCCTTTCCGTCGCTTGATAGACGCTTTCGCAAGCCGTTTCGTTCGATCGCTCCCACTCGTTTACGAATTTCGCCGCGACGATAGGAAGCTTGGGCGCACCGTAACGGGCGCGCACGGCGTCTAAAAGGGTGGAAAGATACCCGTAATATTTTTCACGGAGATTTTTCGCCGCGAGCTCGTCGCCGTCGATATTGTTCCACGCCTCCGATTCTCCTTGGTGCCACAAAAACGCGACGAGCTCGTTTTCGGGGTTGAGCGCAAGCGCGTCGTCGATCATCTCGAGCATACGCCTGTATAAAGGTCCGTCCTGCGTCCAATAGCCGCTATAATGCGAAGCGGCGTTCGTGCCCCACGCGCGGTCGCCAAAGCCCGTACCGCCCACGGCGGCGTAGACGATCAACAGCTTTCTACCCTCTTTAAGCAGACCCTTTTTTATATATTCGCGCGCAAAATAAAGCCCGAAGCAGCCGCGCTCGCCCAGCGTAGCCACGCGGATATTATATTCCCAAGGCTCGAACACCTCCAAATATTCCTTGCCCTCTCCGTCGTGTTTATACGTGGGGATCCGATTCCCCAAAATAAGTACCCGTTCGTCCGCTTCGTACGGCTCGCTCACCTCGCCCGTGCCGTAGCCCTGCGCGTTGGATTGCCCCGCCAAAACGACGACGTCGCAAGGCGTTTGAAAATGTAACATTTTGCTTTCCTCCGTTTGCTTACCAGCAGTTTTATTGTATCACAATAAAAGCTACGCCGTCAAGCGTTTGAAAAACGGAATACCGAAAAAGCTTTTATTTTTGTTTGAATTTGGCGACGAGCGTTTTACTCCCCAAACGGAGCGCAATATCGATCTCCCCCTCTTTTAAGGAAAAGGAACGCTTAAAGGCGTTGTCCGCGGTGGAAAAGCAAATGGTTTCCTTTTCCTTATCGTAGTGATATTTGCCCGTTTCCCGTTGCTCCTTTCCCTCTTTTTTGCTATAATAGATCACGAAAGTATCGTCCGCCTTCAGCTCCAAGCGGATATAGGAAAACTCCTCGGAGATATCCTCGCCCGAAACGCGCGCGTATTCGCACTCGTAAAAGCCCAAATACGGCTTGGTGATATCGGTAAGCTCGCTGTTTTTAGAGCCGGGAAAAAGCATAGCCAGCGCCGCAAGCGAAGCGCAAAGAGAACTTTTCAAAACGGTTTTTTTCATATCGGCAGTATGCCCTCTTTTCGTGGACTTATGCGTGCATAGCCCGTTTTTGCGCCCGCGGCTTTTTACCCGTTTCCCGTCGCACGATCTGCTCGCTGTTGAAAATGACCCCTGCGATAAAGCAAATCATCAGCATATACAGCCAAAGCAAAAACACGATAACGGTGGAAAGCGCGCCGTATAGTTTGTCCATATTACTCAATTTGAGGTATACCGCAAACCCCACCACCGCCACCGCCCAAGCGGCTACGGTGATCAGCGTGCCTTTGATAAAATAACGCACGGATACCTTATATGGACATATATACATATTCAGCAAAAGCACGAGCGCGAACGAGAGGGTGATCAGCAGTAGATAATCGGCGACGAGCTCGACGAGCTCGCTCAAAAAACGGGAAAACAAAAAAGTCCCGAACGCAAAGAGCAGGGAAACGACGATCACGAGCAGCATCACGATAAGCATAAGCAACAAGGCTCCAAGCCGCAAACGGAAGCCCTGCTTGGGGCGGTGATAATCGTAGATAAGCTCGCCGCTTCGGCGCATTTGATAAAAGAGATTGGTGGAGGAATAGAGCGTGGTCAAAAGCAGGACGAGCGAAGCGCCCGTCGTGGCGTTCGCCGCCTCTTGGCGCACGTACGACAACACGTTTTTGACCGAATCGAACACCGCGAGCCGAAAAAGATGCTCCATATCGATAGGCAAACGCCCGATCAGTAGGGTGAGCCAAAAGGTAAGCGGCACGATGGACATAATGAGAAAAAAGACGAGCGTGCCGGCGATCGTGGTATACTTTTTTAAGGCGAGCAGGTCGTATTTGGATTTCAAAAACCGATAAAATCTACGTAACTTTTCCATCGCATTAAGTATGCTCGTTTCCACGCTTTTCAAACGGTACGATTTTTCTTTGTTATAAAAATTCAAGGCGGTGGATGGCTCCACCGCCCTTTCTTCTATGCGTTAATCGTTACAACCGCAACCACAGCCGCTACGGTTCCCGGTATTGTTGCCGCTACGGTTCCAAGTACCGTTGCCGCTACGGCTCCAAGTACCGTTGCCGTTACAGCCGCAACCACAGCCGCTACGGCTCCAAGTATCGTTGCCGTTACAGCCACAGCCGCAACCGCAGCCGCTTCTGTTTCCGAAAAGGAAATTCCAAAGACAGCTGTTGCAGCCGCAGTTGTTGCAGTTACAGCTATTGCAACCGTTCGAGAAGGTTACGCTGTTGTTACCGTTGGAAAAGGTCACGGAGTCGTTGCCGCAACCGTTCGTACATACATTGCACATAGTATATCAAATTCCCTCTTGTGTATTTGAGGTGAAACCTCATAGTATACTATATGCGCGCAGCCCTTAAAAGAGTGAAACGATTTTTTTCTTTCCTGCATACGATATAGCGGAGGGAATATGAAACTGTCCACTTTATTTTCCGTTTGTCTTTCTATACCTTACGCCCAAACGGGCGTTTCCGCAAATTACGCGATCCGTCGGGAGGGAGACGCCTTGTATCTTTTTTTCGAGGGCTCGGACGGGGCGAACGATTGGAAAAGCAACCTCGATTTTCCCGCAAAACCGTATAAACGAATGGGAAAGACCGTTTGGTTTGCCCACCGCGGCTTCTTACGGGTCTGGAAAGAGCTAGAGCCTATGCTCGCCGCGGATATCGCGGATAAAAGCGTGCGAAAGCTCGTGATCGCGGGCTATTCGCACGGCGCGGCGCTCGCCCTGCTTTGCCACGAATACGCGTGGTATCACCGCCCCGATTTACGGAACGCGTTGGAGGGCTACGGCTTCGGCGGTCCGAGGGTGCTTTGGGGCGTGCTCACCAAAGATATCAAAAGCCGCTTCGAAAGCTTTACGCTCGTGCGGAATATCGACGATATCGTGACCCACCTGCCGCCCGCCGTTTTGGGGTATTCGCACGTAGGAAAGCTTTTGGAGATAGGCAAAAAGGGCAAATACACCGCCGTCGAGGCGCATTTATCCGAGAATATTTTAGC
>JAFURP010000031.1 GCA_017471785.1 Clostridia bacterium
ATTTCTACGGGGACAGGTACGCGATCATCAACAATACCGCGGAGGAGCAAACGACTGTATTTTACGATATCGACGGTAGGGCGAAGGAATTGACGCTCGGCGCAGGCGAGATCGTTTGGCTGTGATTTTTGGGAAAGTAAAGGTATGATCAACAAGATAGTATTTGAAGATGAAATTACCGTTTGGTGGGATAAGGTTTTCGATTTTCCCTCGGACGGAGAGTTCGTTGTTTTTATGGACGGCAAGGCGTGCGGACGGACGAAAAAGACGCATTATACGCTGAAAGGCTTACGGGAAAATACGGCGTACGAGATCGCCGTTTCGGCGGTGGACGGCTCGGGGTCGGAGCTTGAAACGCTTGACCGCGTTTCGTTAAAAACGCTGAAAAAGAAAAAACGGCTCGACGTGACCAAAGAGCCTTACTGTGCCGTAGGGGACGGCGTTACGCTGAATACGGCGGCGTTACAAAAAGCGTTTGACGATTGTAAGGCGGGCGAGTGCGTGTATTTTCCCTCGGGCGTGTATTTGACGGGCGCGTTAAACGTAGGTAGCGATACGGAGATCTATTTGGAAAAGAACGCGGTCTTGCAGGGCACGGGATACGTGGAGGATTATTTGCCCAAGCGCAAGAGCCGTTTCGAGGGTATTGAAATGGAATGCTATAGCTCGCTTATCAATATGGGCGAGCTGGACCGTTTTGGCGGATACAACTGTCAAAACGTCGTTATCCGCGGCGGCGGAACGATCTCGGGGGGCGGTGAATTGCTGTCCGCCGCGATCATTGAAACGGAGCGCGAGCGGTTGAGGGAGTTTTTGCAAAAGAATAAGAAGTACGTGGCGCAATGCGAGAACGAGAACACGCTCCCCGGGCGTGCGCGCGGTAGACTTGTTAATATGAGCAACTGTAAAAACGTCGTATTTTCGGGCGTTACCTTGCAATACGGACCCTCGTGGAACGTGCATTTCGTGTATTCGAAAGATATCGTCACCTGCGGCTGCAGGATCGTTTCGCAAGGGGTGTGGAACGGCGACGGCTGGGATCCCGATTCGTCGGAGGATTGTACGGTGTTCGATACGGAATTTTTTACGCACGACGATTCGATTGCCATTAAATCGGGAAAAAATCCCGAGGGGAACGTGATCAATCGACCTACCAAAAACGTAAAGATATTCGATTGTCGGGGAAGGAACGGGATCGCGATCGGTAGCGAGATGTCGGGCGGTATCGACGGCGTGTATATTTGGGATTGCGATTTTTCCAGCTCCTATTCGGGCTTGTATATCAAAACGACGAGAAAACGCGGCGGCTACGTACGCAACGTATGCGTGAACGATTCGAAATTCGTTTCCGTGTCCGTTTTTTCCGAATTGACGTATAATAACGACGGAGAAAGCGCGGCCGAGCTGCCCAAGGTGGAAAATATCGCGGTGGAGAACGTCGAGCTGACGGGCACGCGCGTATTTGCCGACGGCGAAACGGAAAATCTCGATTGTATCGAGCTGTTCGGCTTGGAGGAAGCGGCGTATCATTTGGAGAACGTAAAGTTCAAGGACGTTCGGCTCCGCTATCGGAAGAACGGCGAGCAGGTAATGAAGCTGCGGAGCGTAAAAAATTTAACGCTGGAAAATATCAATTTCATCAATTGACGAAAGGAGAGAGCTATGATCGAGATTAGAGGCGATTTATGTCATCAATTATTGAAAGAGAAAGTAAAGCCTGTGCTTTCCTTTGACGAAAACAAGGATTACGCGGCGTGGAAAGAGGAGGTCAAGGAGAAATTTCTCGACTTGGTGGGTATCGAAAATATCCGCCGCAACGCTTGTCCGTTGCGTTGGGAGATCGAAAGCGAGGAGCAAAAAGAGGGATATAAGTTGATCCGTTTCGTGTTCGAGAGCGAAAGGGGCGCGTTCGTGCCCTGCTATTTGTGTATTCCCGATACGGGAAAAGAAAAATATCCCTTGGCGATCACGTTGCAGGGACATTCGACGGGCTTTCACAATTCTATCGGCGTGGTGAAATACGAGGGCGACGAAAGCTATAAGCCGCGCGGCGAGTTTGCGTTGCAAGCGGTGAAAAACGGTTATGCGGCGCTTGCGATCGAACAGCGCGGTATGGGGGAACGCCGACCGGTTGCCGAGCATCAAGTGGGCGCGCATATGTGCGAATACGAGGCGCATATCGCCTTGCTGTTGGGGCGGACGATCCTCGGCGAGCGTATTTGGGACGTTTCGAAGGCGATCGATCTTTTGCCTAATTTTCCCGAAATCGATAGCGAGAAGATTTTTATCACGGGCAGCTCGGGCGGCGGCACGGCGTCCTTCTACGCTGCGTGTTTGGACGAGCGGATCAAGCTCGCTGCGCCAAATTGCGCGTTTTGCACTTATAAAGCTTCGATTATGAATTACTATCATTGCTCGTGTAATTTCATTCCGCATTCGTTTGAGAATTTCGAGATGCAGGATTTGACTTGCCTGATCGCACCCAGACCGTTGGTGGTGACCGCAGGGCGCGAGGACAGGATTTTTCCGCTTTACGGAGTGAGAGAGGGCTTTGAAACGGTAAAAAGGATATATCAAAAGGCAGGCGTGCCCGAAAATTGCCGATTGGTAGAAACGCCGAAAGCGCATTATTGGTGCAAGGATCTGGTTTGGGACGCGATCAACCAAGCGTGTGAAAAGCTTGGTTGGCGATAAGCGTGTACGTTCGCAGGGGTTCGTTCCTGCTTTATAAAGACAAAAAACACACCTTTCTAAGGGTGTGTTTTTTGTTGGTGGACGATCAGGGACTCGAAGCCTTTGGGATGAACTTCAAAAGTCCGCTAAAATAAAGGAGTTTAGCGATTTTTTATTGCGTTATGCCCCAAGTATGCCCCAAGCAAAATAAACTCAAAATTATGTTATTCTTATCGATAAATCAATTTGTGGGTATATTGACACCCGCATAAACTATTCAATAAGGAATTAAAGGTTTAGAATTTTTTAATAATGCTTATAATTAAAAACCCAATTCGTTATTAACTTTTGTGCTCTGTTACGATTAGCAGGGCATTTTTTTAAGAAACTAGAACGATTATGAATATAGCATAAAAGTTTGCTTTTTTGCATTTAACAACAAAATAATTTTAAAAATCAAAAAATATTTTAACAATTATTGTCCCAAATACTTGACTTTTGTCCCTAAAACATATATTATATATTAGGAGGTGTTGATATGAAAAAGAAAAATGTATTAAACTTAATTAGATATTATGCGGAAAGGAATGATGCTGGGTTTAGAACCGAAGCATATGAAATTGCAAGAGAGTTTGATGAGAATGGAGATTTTCAACTTTCTCAATATATTATGGCTTTATTATCTAATGCAAATACGTTTACTCCACAAATTGGAGCAGAGGAATTATCGTTTTTCAGGAAAATTGAACATAGCAATATTCCATTACCTTTACCTGAAACAATTAAAGATGAAATTGTAGGGCTTGTTAATGCAGTAAGTCATAAGGCAGGGATTAACAAATTTCTTTTTCAAGGAGCTCCAGGGACAGGAAAAACGGAAACAGCTAAACAAGTTGCTCGTATTTTGGATAGGGAGTTGTTTATTGTTGATTTCGAAACTGTTATTGATAGTAAATTAGGACAGACAGCAAAAAATATAGCTGAACTTTTCAAGGAGATGAAAGGATTGGCACAACCCGATAAAGTAATTGTATTATTTGATGAGATTGATGCAATAGCCATTGATCGAATTAATAATAATGACTTGAGAGAAATGGGAAGAGCAACTTCTGCAATTCTTAAAGGGATGGATAATCTTAACGAAAATATTGTGTTAATCGCAACAACAAATTTATTTAATGCTTTTGATAAAGCATTAGTTAGACGCTTTGATGCTATTATTGACTTTAATCGTTATACAAGAGAAGACTTGATAGAAGTCGCCATTTCTATTATGAATGGACTTTTGGAACGTTTTAAGTTTGCTAGTAGGAATATGAAATTGTTTAAGAAAATAATTTCGTTTATGGATGAGATTCCTTATCCAGGAGAATTAACAAATATATTGAAAACCGCTATTGCATTTAGTAATTCAAATGATGAATTTGATTATTTAAAGAGACTTTTTAATACATTGGATAAAAATAATATTCGAAATGATCTCAAGAAAATGCAAGAGGCTGGTTTTACGGTTAGAGAGATAGAGCTTTTAATTGGTAAATCAAAAAGTCAAGTTTCAAGAGAGTTAAAGGAGGAAGAAGATAGTGAATGATTTGTTGCAATTGAAAGGAGTTTTTCATCAAAAGGCGAATCCTTCTAGGCCAGGTGCTCCTCGTTTGTCCAAAGGGCGATCAGTAAAAGTTGAACATTTAAAATCGTTATATGAAGATTTATTGCATTTATATAATTATTGGAGTTCCAATACATTGCTTCAAGGCGCATTGGTTAGTGTTTATTATATAGATGTTATCGCAAAAAGCAGAAGAATTAGTAGAGGATTTCTCGCTGATTCTAATCACAGGCCTAATCAATCTATTGTTGGAGCGAAGTTTTCGCATGATGAATCACCGAAGCATATTATTACGCATTACGTTTCTGTTGATTTGATACATAAAACTTTAAATAATTTAAGTTTATGTATCCAAACATTAAATCGTGATTATGGCGGAGAGATATTTGGTGATACAATAGAGAAGCTTGGGGATAAAAAAATCAGGTTTAATGATTCTCTCTTATCATTAAGCCTCTTTCTCTCGATTATAGTTGAGTCTTATTATGTTGAAAAGTTTGGAATTGAAGAATATGCAGAAGATTATCAGCAAAATGCACTGGTTACAATTTATAAAACAAATGTGCCGACGAATAAGTTATTAAATCAATTTGGGATTAAATTGACTCCAGGGCGTGTGATGGGTGATACAACCTTGTTATTGATGCCAGAGGAACTATTATTGTTGAAACAAAAAGCTCCGTATTTGATAGCGATGGCAACAAGCGACTTATCGAAATTAACAAAGACGGATTTTAATTGGATTCCTGCACAAAAAATTGAAATTGAAAAACCGACCAATGAACCGATTATCGGCGTAATAGATACGATGTTTGCTCAAGAAGTCTATTTTTCGGACTGGGTTGAATTTGTAAAAGTTGTAGATGAAGAAATTCCTCTTAGAGCGGATGATTATTTTCATGGAACCGCGGTTACATCGTTGATTGTTGATGGCCCAGCATTCAATCCAAGCTTGGAAGATGGATGTGGTAAGTTCAGAGTTCGTCACTTTGGGGTTGCTTCAGCGGGGCAATTCAGTTCATTTGCAATCATTAAAGCAATTCGAGAGATTGTGGCAACTAATAGGGATATTAAGGTTTGGAATTTATCTTTAGGCTCGGTTATGGAAATAAATCCGAACTTTATATCGCCTGAAGCCGCTATATTAGATGAAATACAATTCGAATATGATGTCTTGTTTGTTATTGCAGGCACGAATAGGAAACCGAGTGATCCAATGAGGTCTATAGGAGCCCCGGCAGATTCTATCAATTCAATTGTGGTTAATTCGGTTGATTTTTCAAATCGTACAGCTTCATATTCTCGTGATGGGCTTGTTTTATCATTTTTTAACAAACCAGATGTTAGTTATTATGGTGGCGACGGGGCGGAAAAGATTAGAGTCTGCTCTTCGGCTGGAGAAGCTTATGTAACAGGGACTTCTTTTGCTGCCCCATGGATTACAAGAAAAGTTGCGTACCTTATTGAAAAAATGGGATTACCTAGAGAAGTTGCGAAAGCCTTGATAATCGATTCGGCGGCAGGCTGGGATAAGAAGGAGGATGTTTCAACTTTGATAGGTTATGGTGTAGTCCCTAAACGAATAGAGGATATTATTCAGTCTAAAGATGCGGAGATTAAGTTTGTTTTATCTGGTGTTTCAGAAAAATATGATACGTTTGCTTATAATATTCCGGTTCCTCTTCATCAAGATAAATATCCGTATATAGCCAAGGCAACATTGTGTTACTTTCCGTTTTGCGCAAGAAATCAGGGTGTGGATTATACTACGACAGAGTTGGATATTAGTTTTGGTCGAATTAAAGAAAAAATAGAGCCGATTAACCGCAATACACAGGATGTTCCAGGTAACTATTTGCGCGAAGGAAATGCGCGTAAATTTTATCGAAAATGGGATAATGTAAAGTTTATTAGAGATCCCTATACAATTCGTCCTCAAGCCAAAAAATCTTATGAGAATAAAAACTGGGGGATAAGTATTAAAACTAAGGAACGTTTAGAGGAAAAGTATGGTGAGGATATTAAATTTGGTGTCGTTATTACATTAAAAGAAATTAATGGGGTAAATCGTATTGATGAGTTTATAAGTCAATGCGCTTTAAAAGGATGGCTTGTCAATCGTATCAATGTTGAAAACAGGTTGGATGTTTATAATATTGCGGAAGAAGAAATTGAATTTGAATAATAAAGGAGGTGAGAAATATGGCGACAAATCCCCCGAAAGGTGATGGGCATCGTAATGGTATGGTGAGAGAGCGTTCTCAAACGTATAATCCTAAAACTGACACATGGACAAAAAGAGATGCTAACACGGGTCGATTTATGGATGGTAAGAAAGATGGTACGCCGTTCAAAGGTGTTCGAAAGGAGAAATGAAAAGAAGGAAAAGATTGTTGATGGACAAGCTTATGAGTGGCTTTAACATTTGAATACGATAAATTAATTGTCGTTTTAGGTAAAGATAAAAATATAGAGACAAACATAAAAAGGTTGTTGTGGAGGATTTTATATGTCGATAACAAATGATAATAATATCTTTAAATTGTCGGCTTCTTTATATTCAATGAATAGTTGTGAATATTCTGAAGGGGATATTTTATTACATATAGTAAAGTGTAATTTTATCAATATGGAAAACAAGCCAATGCAATATAATGAAATTGCGGCTTCTGTATTAGAAAATTATCAAATTAATATCACAAAGGATGAGCTGATTTCGCTAATTGAAAATAATTCTTTTTGTTTTGTTGTCGAGGGTGAAGGGGAGTTGGCGAAATTTTCTTTAACCGCAGAGGAAGAAGAAAAAACTCGAACAAATATGGAAGGTGGAATTGATAAATATATTGATTTATATATTGCGGATTTAACCAATAAAGAACAGGCGAGGAACTATATTTATACTTATTTATACAAGCTAACAACAAGCAATATAAATACGTATCAACTTTTGTTAGCAAAAGTGCAAACAGAATCTTTAGAACCGTCGGAATTGGGTGTTGATGCTAAAGATTTTTCGGAGCAAGCTATTAAAATTATTCGCGGTTTTTTAGATTGGGAGAATGAAGAGAAAAATCGTGCGATTAGCGATATTGTAATGTGTTGCTTGGAGTATTGTTTATGTATAGCTCGATACGATACATCGCTTTTAATGAAAGAATTTGTTGAGGGAAAAACAATTTATCTTGACACAAATATTATCTTTAGAGCTATTGGGATAAATGGTCCTGATCGCAAAAAAGTTGTTAATGCATTTTTGAGAAAATGTAAAGATGCAAATTTGCATTTATCTATTTTGGATTGTACAGAAAAAGAGTTTAAGGATACTATAAACTATCATATTGACAAGATTTATAGAACTCCACGAGGATATATAAATTCAGGGTTATATCTTGAATTATCTGATTATAATATATATACTTTTTATAATGATTGGAGTATAAGACATAAAGGGTTAAGCTTAAAATACTTTAAGGATTATTTACTTTCGCAATTCAACACGATGATTCGCCAGTATGGAATACAAAAAGAAACTTTTATACAAAATAAAGAGGATGTT
Organism: Clostridia bacterium; assembly: GCA_017471785.1. Taxonomy (GTDB): domain Bacteria; phylum Bacillota; class Clostridia; order Christensenellales; family Borkfalkiaceae; genus Scatosoma. The sequence goes on from JAFURP010000031.1 coordinate 7,839, forward strand.
ATCATATGTGATGAATATATAAAGAAACTTGGAAAAATAAAATATGAATTAAGCGCCAAATATTCAGAGACGGATGGGAGTTTATTGGATCAAAATGCTCAAATACAGCATGATGCAAAAATAGTGCGGTATGTTGAGAAAAAAAGGATAGAAGAAGGTGCAGTCGAATCGTATATTATATCTTCTGATAAATGGTTGAGATATTGGGCTATGCAAAAAACTATTGTGGAAAGAGCAGTTGTTCTATTTCCAAGCCAATTTTTCTTAATTCTTATTAAGCTTTGTGGTAGAGCACAAGATGATTTGAAAAGTTTTGTTAGTTTTATTAATGTGCGGCATAAAACACAGCAAATTCCATCCAGTAAAGCCAATATTATTTTATCTGCGATTAGTTCTGTTACTGAGGATGTTAAGGCTCAAGCAGGTATTGTTGAAACTATTTTAGGGAGAGAGTTTGAAGGATTGCTTCACGAAAAAATTGAAGATACTGAATTATATGAACAAGTAAAACAAATCAGTGAGAATTTTTTGCGAGAAGAGTTAAAAGAAAAGGAAAAAGAAATTGCATTTACACTTGATGAGAATACGAGTCAGAAAAAAGAGATTCAACGTTTGGAAGGGTTAAACACACAAGTAGAGGGACGCATAAAAGAACAAAATGAAAAAATGTACAATATAGCGAGAAAATCAACATTGAAGAGATTTGTTCTTATTTGGTGGGGTATTCCAATATCGTTGTCAATAGCGATTCTTGTATTTGTTTTCTTTGTATCCGCTCAGTTCTTTTGGGTAAATGCGAAGTGGAATTTTATTGCAGAATTAATTGTTTGGGTAAATAATACACCGTTTGGAAAAAGTTCAGGGGGTGCAGCTATATATATTGTCGACTGTGTATTTTTTGCGATTATAGCTTATATGGTAAAAAAGTGGATGAGAAATCCATTCAATAAATCAAAAAGGGATGAATATAGGAGAAAACTTATACATAAATATTTGGAGAATATATAGGGATTACTCTAATTACATTATTAATATCGGCCTCCAGAGTGGTGAAATTCACTTTTCTAGGGGCGTTTTTAATGAGTGAATGTTGAAAAAAATATTCTAATATGAGGGATATTGGGCGTTGAAACGAGTAAATTAATAGATGTTGATAATAATTAAGAGGGTAAGTGATGAAATAAACGCAAGGAGTGAGAATAAAATGTATTCTCAAGAATTTAAGGAAAAAGTACTGCGAAAGTACGACAAAACACACAAGGCAAGTGCTACATGTAGGGAGTTTCATATTGGGAGAGAAACTCTTCAACGCTGGCGAAGGAAAAGGGAGCAGTTGGACGAAGAAAAGCGATTAAAATTGTATATCCAAAAGGAAGTAATTGAAAGTCGTGAGAAACTACAAAATGGGCAAACTGAATATGACATTTTGCGTTTTGCGTATGAGTATTTACAACCAACATTAAAACAAAAGTTGGAAATCGCCGATCAATTAAAGGGTAAATATAAAACAAAGCAAATGTGCCGTGTAATAGGCGTGAATCATGCGACTTTTTATAATCACGATAGACGAAGCGTGAAGATTACGCAAAATCAAAAACGGAATGAAGATCTTAAAACTTTAATTGCGGAAATACATAAAGATAGTGGCGGGCGATTCGGTGCGAATAAGATTTTTCAAAAGTTAAAAGCGCAAGGAATACCTTGTACCTTAAAGAAAGTAACTTCATTAATGGAAGAATTGAATCTAAAAAGTAAAAGAAGAAAGACGTCAATCAATGAAGAGAAAAGGAAAAAGACCAAACCAATTTATTTTTATCCAGGGAATTTACTCAAACAGAACTTTAATCAACCAGAACCTAATCTGTTTTGGGCGGGTGACGTTACACAAATTAATATAAAACGAAACAAGTATTACTTATGTATTGTTATGGAACTCTTTTCACGAAAAATTATAGGTTATCGTGTTTCTACGCAAAACAATACATCTTTGACAATCAATACTTTTAAAGATGCTTATGAATTTCGGTATAGGCCGTGCGGATTAACGTTTCACAGTGACCAAGGAAGCAACTATATGTCGGAAGAATATCGTTCGTTGTTATGGGAATTGCGAGTGAAACAATCCTTTTCCAAAAGAGGAACTCCATTTGATAATTCGGCGGTGGAAGGATTTTTCTCAAACATGAAACAAGACGATTTGAATTCACGAGAGTTGGAGTTTTTTGATGATTTAATTAATGCAATCGATGAATATATAAGATATTATAACGGGTATCGACCACATCAACATTTGAATGGGAAAACACCAAATCAGGTGGAGGAGGAATACAGGGCTAGTTTAATAGATGAGGACGAAGAGGATCCGTTTTAAGATGTGAAAATTGAATAGACTTTTGTATAACAAAAGCCGCCCTTGAAGTCAAGGACAGCTATTTTTTTGTGCTATTTGCAATGAAAAACAGTTCGATTTTAGGGGTTCCAAAATCGAACTGTTCACATCTGGTGGACGATCAGGGACTCGAACCCTGGGCCCATTGATTAAGAGTCAATTGCTCTACCAGCTGAGCTAATCGTCCATTGGTGGTCCATCGGAGGCTCGAACTCCGGACACCTTGATTAAAAATCAAGTGCTCTACCTACTGAGCTAATGGGCCATAAAGTTGTAAGCCATTTGATGGCTGGGGTGGCAGGATTTGAACCTACGAATGCCGGAATCAAAATCCGGTGCCTTAACCACTTGGCGACACCCCAGTGTAATAGTGGGGCGGGCGACGAGAATCGAACTCACGACCTCCAGGGCCACAATCTGGCGCTCTAACCAACTGAGCTACACCCGCCATTTATTTGGTGCGCCTGAAGAGATTCGAACTCCTGACACACGGCTTAGAAGGCCGTTGCTCTATCCAACTGAGCTACAGGCGCATAATGTCAGCCCTTTGATAGAATGGAGCGGGTGATGGGAATCGGACCCACGCGGCCAGCTTGGAAGGCTGGAATTCTACCATTGAACTACACCCGCATTTATCACACTTCAGCGCCACATCAACAACGCTTGTATATAATAGCATTATTCACAAAAATTGTCAAACACTTTTCGCGCGTTTTTGCAAAAAATTCGTATTTTTTTTATTTTATTTTCGTTTTCACAAAAAATATCAAAAAAATGTGAATTTTTATCTTAATTCACAAAATACCGCAAACTTTCCTTTTTTTGTTTCCCTATTTTGAAAAAATATGCTATAATAAAAGACGGTAAGACCCTCCGCTTTTAGCGCACGCGGAAAAATACGAAGCCCGATCGGAAGAGCATCACGAAAAGGTATACGTTCAACACGCCGAGCAGCGGCATAAGCACCATAAGCAATAGGTCGGAGCGCCGAAACTTGAAAATAAACATACATACGTAAATGGTGATCGCGCCCCCTAACAAGCCCGTGATCAACAGTTTACCGAGAAAGCGTTCGGGCGGCGCGGACGGGTTCGAGCTTTCGGAAAGAGGCGCGGCCTCGCGGCGTAATTCCGCTTCCCGCTCTTTATCCCGTAAGGACTTGACGTAGATAAACGCGTAAAAATTGATGGCTAAAATATAGGCGACGAGCAGGATATACATAATGATCATATCCGTAGTTTGCCCAAAAACTTCGCAAAAAATTACAGAGGTACATAGATTATGAAAAAAAGAGCACTTGTCAGCGTATCCGACAAAACGGGCATCGTCGAGTTTTGTCAAAGACTTATTGCTTGCGGTTTTGAGATCGTCTCCACGGGCGGTACGGCAAAAGCCCTCAAAGAAGCAGGGCTTCCCGTTATCGGGATCAGCGAGCTTACCGGCTTCCCCGAATGCTTGGACGGGCGCGTGAAAACGCTGCACCCCGTCGTGCACGCAGGGCTTTTGGCTATGCGCTCCAATCCCGAGCATATGGAACAGCTTGCAAAGCTCGATATCAATACCATCGATATCGTAGCCGTCAACCTCTATCCGTTTAAGGCGACCATTTCCAAGCCCGACGTGACCTTTGCGGACGCGGTGGAAAATATCGATATCGGCGGTCCTACCATGATCCGCGCGGCGGCGAAAAATTATCAGGACGTAGCCGTCGTCGTAGACCCCAAGGACTACGAAAGGGTGCTTTCCGAATTGGAGGCGGGCGAGATCACGCTCGACACCAAGAAATATTTACAATACAAAGTATTCGCGCACACGGCGGTATACGACAGTATGATCTCCAACTATCTTGCGCAGCAGTTGGATATCCGCTATCCCGAAAACGTCACCTTTGCGTACGAAAAAACGCAGGATATGCGTTACGGCGAAAACCCGCATCAAGGCGCCTCCTATTACAGCGAGGTGTTCGTGCGCGCAGGCTCGCTCTCCAAAGCCAAACAGCTTTGGGGTAAGGAGCTTTCCTATAACAATATCAACGACGCGAACGGCGCGTTGGAGCTCGTAAAAGAGTTTGACGAGCCTTGCGTAGTAGCGAGTAAGCACGCAAATCCCTGCGGCGTAGGCGTGGGCAAGACCATTCACGAGGCGTATCTCAAGGCTTACGAATCCGACCCCGTGTCCGTGTTCGGCGGCATCTTGGCGATCAACGGCGTGGTGGACGAGGCTACGGCGACCGAGATCAATAAGATCTTTATAGAGATCGTGATCGCGGAGGGGTATACCGAGGGCGCGTTGGAAATTTTGAAAACCAAGAAAAATATCCGTCTTTTGGAGCTTCCTGACATTCGCGTAAGACGGGAAAAGACCGCGTACGATATGAAGAAGGTGTACGGCGGCTTGCTCGTACAAGATTACGACGAAACGCTGTTTGCCGAGGAGAATTTGAAAGTAGTTACCAAGCGTGCGCCGACGGCGGAAGAAATGCGCGCTATGCTCTTTAATTGGAAGGTCGTAAAATACACCAAATCCAACGCAATCGTCGTTGGTAGAGAGGATAGAACGACGGGTATCGGTATGGGACAAACCAACCGTATTTGGGCGGCGCAGCAGGCGATCGAGCACGCAGGGGACTTGGCGAAGGGCTCCGTTATGGCTTCCGACGCGTTCTTCCCGTTCCCCGATTGCGTAGCCGAGTGCGTGAAAGCAGGTATCACGGCGATCATTCAACCGGGGGGAAGCAAGAACGATCAGCTGTCCATCGACGCCTGCGACGAGGCGGGGATCGCGATGATCTTCGTTGGGGATAGACATTTTAAGCATTAAAAAACGCCCCTTGCGATCGGGAGGATCGCAAGGGGATTTTTATCGTTTATACTTCGTAGTCAAGGGATAAGCGTTGTTGCACGGCAGGGCGCACCAAATTGTTGGCGATTTCCTGATGCAGGGGGTGTATTTGATAGTTTTCGAGCGCCGCATTGTTTTCAAAGCTCGAATCCATCATAATATCGCCCGAAGATGAGGGCAGGGCGTTGGTGACGATATGCATTTCCAAAAGTCCGTCAATTTTTCCGACCAAATTTTCCAGGGCGACTTTGAGCTCTCGTGCTTTTTGCTCCTTATTATGCAGTTCGTCTTTCAGTTTCCAAACGATCATATGCTTTATCATAGCCGTTGCCTCCGTTGTATCGTTGTCAATATTATAACAGGAAAGGAAGGAAAAGACAAGCTTTTTGCTTAAAGGATAATAAAAGAGATAAAAATTTTTAAGAAAGCGGTCAAAAACAGTTGATATTCCCGAAAAAATATGATATACTACATAAGCACGAAACGAAAGCGGCCTTATGGTCAAGCGGTTAAGACGACGCCCTCTCACGGCGTAAACCCGGGTTCGAGTCCCGGTAAGGTCACCACAAGCAACCTAAATCGAACCCCTCAATTAGAGGGTGAACGGTTTGGGTTGTTTCATTATAATAACAAAAGTGCAATGGGGAGAATTCTATGAAAGTTTGTCTTATTCAACCACCTTATTCTATGGACTATAATCAAATAGATAACTGTTTCGAGGAAGAATTAAAAATTCTCGATTCGTGTAATAATACCATGGATATTATCGTATTACCCGAATATAGCGACGTTTTAGCGGCAACGCAAACCGAAGTTGATTTTATCAAGGCTATGGATAAATACGGCCCGATTATTGATAAAAAAGCAAAGGAAACAGCAAAGCGGTGCAATGCCCTCATATTTGCAAATTATGGATATAAGACGGCGAAAGGGTATCGAAACACTACGCACGTTATCGACGGAAACGGTAATGAGATCGGGAAATATTTTAAGGCACACCCTGCTCCTTCGGAATGGAGCAATAAGGGGATCGATACCGATTACGCAAACGAACCGCAAGAAGTATATACGATAGAAGTGGGAGGTTTGCGTTTTGGCTTCAGAACTTGCTACGATTTTTATTTCTATGAAGACATCGTTGAGATGGCGAGGAAAAATCTGGATATAATTATCGGGTGTTCTTATCAAAGAACGGATACGCATCAAGCGCTCGAAATTATGAACAGATTTTTGGCTTATAATACGAATGCATACGTATTGCGTTCTTCTATTTCATTGGGGGCGGACAGTAAGGTTTGCGGTTGCAGTATGGCAGTTTCTCCCGACGGTAGCGTCTTGGTGAATATGAAGAACAAGGTTGGAATGGAAATCGTAGAATTTGATCCCAAGAAAAAGTATTATAAAGTTTCGGGCTTTAACGGTACTTTGAAATCTCATTACGAATACGTAGATGAGGGACGAAAAAAATAAGTTCGATTTAGGTTGATTAAGGCTCACCACGAAAGCCACCCCAAGAGGGTGGCTTTTTTCGCGCCTTATCGGGAAAAACGACGTCCCGACTTTCGGGTTTGGAAAAATGCGAAGTCGCGGCATCGGGGGAAAACGGTTTGGGGCGTTTCACGTTCTAAAATAGTTTTTAAGTCGTTTCCTTTTAGATAGGAAAATACTTAAAAAGTATAACTGTTTATGCTATAATGTAAATAAACTTTTAGGAAGAAAGAGTACCTATAATGAATAGTTTGTTGCAAGAAATATTAAACGACTGTCGCCGATATATAAAAGACGGCAACGTAGCAAATTATATTCCCGAACTTGCAAAAACAAATACTAACGAGTTTGGTGTTTGTGTTATGACGGAAAATAATATGCATTTGGCAGGCGACACCGCCTGCCAAACGGACCATTGAACAGGAAAAGAAACTGTCTTTGATTCAAAGATTGATTGAACTTTTGAAAAAAGAGCGTAAAATCCTAAAAAGAAAAAATAGCCCTGTGCGCGATGAGTACCGATATAACATAGAAACTCAACATATGAATTACGTATATTTAGTTGAGAAAGACGGGGAAAAGGAAACCTACCATTCCTTGGGTTTTACGCATAAAGATACCTATGAGGCAAAAAAAATATGCCTTTGCAAAAAAATCCAAAGAAAGGCGATAATAGACCTTCTTATATCCGAAACGGTGAAATAGAAGGCGATAGGAAAGATTATAGTGGTAAAAAAGCTAAAAATTATCAATTAACGGGTGACGATAAGGCAAACGCGAAAAGCAAAATTCGTCACCATAAAAAAGAGAAAAAGAAAAAAGGCGCAAAAAAAATTGAGTAAGCCCGCGGTATACGATCCGCCAACGAACATACGTGCAAACTCAATTTCTTTTGCAACCTTTCGGTTACAATACTATTATACGCTAAAAATAGGAGTTTGTCAATAGGAAATGCTAAAATTTTTACAAATTCTAAAAACTTTGATACAAATCGCGCTATATCTCGTGCCGATCGTAGCGTTGCTTATCGTGTTAAGCCGTTGTGGGGTGATATGAAATGGGAGTAAAAAGAAGCGAACAACCGCGCGTAGGAGCGGACGGATATTATTATTTCACCTACAATCTCGGTGTTGCGTTTAATCGTTTTGGTTTTGCCGATAGCGTTTTTATTCACTTTAAGCCCGAATGTTTCTCTGCTTATATGGTGGACGTTCCCGATAGCGGAAGTCATAACGGCGATAGTGTCGTATTTCTTATTAAGACAGTCTATAAAAAAGAACGTGGGAGATATAGCAACCTAAAAGGTGCGCTTTAGGTTGGTTAAGGCGCGCAAATGAAAATAAATCCGAACAAAAAGCTCGGATTTATTTTTTTTGTCTATAAGCAACGTTATTGGATCTGCATGATGACCAAATGAGCGGAAACCGAACGAACGCCACCTGCTGACGGCGTGATCGTTAAGGCGGCGGCTGTTCCCGCGGGATTACGGACGGTCAACACGGAATTTTCGGTCGTGGTTTCCACCAAAGCCATACCGATTATTTGCGACGTACCCGTCGCGCGTCCCACGACCGTATAGGCTAAATCTGCGCCGTTTAGCGTTAAAATCAGTTGCCCCGCCTCCGTAACGCTTACTTGGAATAAAACCTGGTACGTGCCAATAGGTCCTAACTCGAACGAGTCGGCTCCAAGTCTGGTTATATCCTCGCCGCTGTTCGGTCCGTCTTGCGGAAAACTGACGTCCGTCCCAGGGGCGACCGTAGCCGCGTTATCGGGAGGCATTAGAGCATAAAAATCGGCAAAACTCAAAACTCCGCCGGCGGGACCCGTTTCACCTTGAATACCTTGTGGACCAGCGGGGCCTACGGGACCCGTTTCACCTTGGATACCCTGCGGACCAGCGGGACCGACGGGGCCCGTTTCGCCTTGAATACCCTGCGGACCTGCGGGACCGACGGGACCCGTTTCACCTTGAATACCTTGCGGACCAGCGGGACCGACGGGACCCGTTTCACCTTGGATACCCTGCGGACCAGCGGGACCTACGGGACCCGTTTCGCCTTGGATACCCTGCGGACCAGCGGGGCCGGCGGGACCCGTTTCACCTTGAATACCTTGTGGACCTGCGGGACCTACGGGACCCGCTTCGCCTTGAATACCTTGCGGACCAGCGGGGCCGGCGGGACCCGTTTCACCTTGAATACCTTGTGGACCAGCGGGACCTACGGGACCCGCTTCGCCTTGAATACCTTGCGGACCAGCGGGACCTACGGGACCCGTTTCGCCTTGAATACCCTGCGGACCAGCGGGACCTACGGGACCGACGGGACCAATTGGTCCGCGAGCCCCTTGAGGGCCTTGTCTACCCTCGGGGCAAACGATACAAGGAGTGCCCAAAAGGGTTTGATTGTCGCAACGGTTGCATGGACCGTTGTTGCAGCAGGTAGAGCAGTCGTTATTACAATAATTTTGTCTATTCATAAAGAGACCTCTTTGCATAAGTTAAATATATTATATAATATGAATTTTCTATTAAAAAGGTCCCCGACGGTTAAATTTAAGTTGGTTGAGCTTTGCCTATTGCTTGAGCGTTGTTAAAATTATCCGACCACGCCCCTTTATAGGGCGTTTTGCATAAACCTTGCAAAATCGGTTACACTATATATTGCTTACGAGGTGATATATGGGAAAATTCGAAGAGGTCTATGCGATCAACGTGAACGACAAAACGGAGAAAAAGGGGCACTTGACGTATCTCTCTTGGGCGTTTGCTTGGGCGGAGTTCAAAAAGGTGTATCCCGACGCGACCTATAAAGTAAACGAGTTCGACGGCACGTTTTGTTCGGGGAACGAAAAGATGGGGTATATGGTACAAACCTCGGTCACGGCGGGCGAGCAAACGTACGAAATGTGGTTGCCCGTAATGGATATGCGGAACAATACCGTTTTACAGCCCAAAATGACGGAGATCAACAAGACGATCATGCGTTGCTTGACCAAAAATCTCGCTATGTTCGGGTTGGGCTTATATATCTACGCAGGCGAGGATCTACCCGAGATACCTAAGGATTTCGAGCCCATCACCGAAAAGGAATTGCGCGAGGTTTGGGGCGTGCAGGAGGTCGGAAAGACGATCAAATGGTATGAAAAGCAGCTGGGGATATCCTTTGCCGAATGGGGCGCGGACGAGTGCGAGGCGGTGCGCGGCGTGCTGCAAGAACAAAAAGAAAAACGCAAAAAAAACGGAGCTTGAAAGCTCCGTTTTTTCTTACAGCTGCGCTAATTTTTGATAGAGAGCAAGCTTTTCCTTATGCGCCGCTTCCGCTTGGGCAAAAAGCGCTTCCGCCTCGTCGGGTACGATCTTTTTCAAGGAAGCGAAACGGTTTTCGCCCATTAAAAACGCACGGAAATCGGCGGTGGGGGCTTTGCTGTCCAGGACGAACGGGTTTTTGCCCGCGTCCTTTAACCGCGGGTCAAAGCGGTACAAAGCCCAATAGCCGCACTCGACGGCGAGCCGTTCCTCGTCCATACACCTGCTCATATTCGCGCCGTGCGCGATACAGGGGGAGTAGGCGATGATCAGCGACGGACCGTCGTACGATTCCGCTTCCGAAAGGGCGTTCAAAAATTGTTGTTTATTCGCGCCCATGGACACCTGCGCCACGTAAACGTAGCCGTAGCTCATTGCCATAAGCCCGAGATCCTTCTTTTTGATACGCTTCCCCGCGGCTGCAAAGCGCGCGACCGCGCTCGTGGGCGTGGCTTTGGAGCATTGACCGCCCGTATTCGAATATACCTCCGAATCCAAAACGAGGATATTCACGTTCTCGCCCAGGGCAAGCACGTGGTCAAGACCGCCGTAGCCAATATCGTACGCCCAACCGTCCCCGCCGATTACCCACACCGATCTATCGGCGTTCTCCTTTTTCGCATTATACGCAAGGCGCATACCCAAGCCGAATTCCGCGTTATCCTCGAACAGGGAATTTGCCCAAGCGGGACCTTTTCCCTCGGCGTTCACCGTATACGGACAGGTGGGGGAGGAGCCGCCGTAAATGGAGGAGCAGCCCGTCGCGTTGGCTATCAATATTTTTTCCCCGAAAAGCTGGGTCAACACCTTGATATACGGCGTTTCGCCGCAGCCCGAGCAGGCGTAGGAAAACTCGAACAGGGGTGGATAAAACTGACTGCCCTTGATAGTGTTGCGTTTGAAAAGGGATAGATCGGGCTGTCGGATATTTTGCGCGTATTCCCAATTGGCGCCCTCCTGCGGCATACGCTCTACGGCGGGCTTCATCACGAGCGCCTTTTCCTTGGCGGGGCAGGTGTTCGCGCAAACGCCGCAGCCCATACAATCGTGCGGGGAAACCTGTACGCGAAAGCGCGTATTTTTTAAGCCGACGGTGGGAATGGTCGTAAACGACTGCGGCGTATCGGCGTTTTCTTCCGTAACGAAGGGGCGGATACACGCGTGCGGACATACGAACGAGCATTGATTGCATTGAATACAGTTTTCGGGTATCCACTCGGGCAAAAGATAGGGCAAGCCGTGCTTTTCGAATTTGGTCGTACCCGTCGGTACGCTACCGTCCGCTTGGAACGCGGAAACGGGTAGATCGTCGCCGCGCAAGGCGAGGATCGGACGGATAAACGATTGAAAATATTCGTTTTCCGCGCCTTGGATAAGGGGCGCGCCCGTCGTTGCGCTTTCCCATTCGTCGGGATAGTCGAATTTCTTGACCGCCGCTTTCGTTCTATCGATCGCGGCGATATTCATTTGCACCACGTCCTCGCCCTTGCGGTAGAATTTATCCGCAAGCTCCTTTTTCAAATACCCGATCGCCTCCTCGTACGGCATGATGGATCCGTTCAAAAGAAAGAACGCCGCCTGCATAATGGTACTCGTCCTGCCCTTTAAGCCCAGATCGTTGGCGAGCTTGGTCGCGTTGACGGTATAAAACGTAAGCTTCTTTTGCGCGATCTGCCGTTTGACGGGGGCAGGTATGCGTTCATTTAACGCTTCCGCGCTTTCCCAAGGGCAGTTGAGTAGGAATACGCCCCCGTCCTTTGCACCCCCGAGCATATCGTAACGGGTGAGGTAGGAGGGGTTGTGGCAGGCGGTAAAATCGGCGTGGTCGATCAAATACGCGCTGCGTATTTGGGAACGCCCGAAGCGCAAATGGGAAACGGTAACGCCTCCCGATTTTCTCGAATCGTAGCAAAAATACCCCTGCACGAACAGGTCGGAACGATCTCCGATGATCTTGATGGAGGATTTATTCGCGCCCACCGTACCGTCCGAGCCGAGTCCGTAAAACACGCAGGCTACGTGGTCGCTGGGCGAGGCGGCGTACCGCTTGGAAATATCGAGCGACGCGTGCGTGATATCGTCGCAAATACCGACGGTGAAGTGGTTTTTCGGCGTTTGGCTCGTCGCGTTTTCGAGCACGGCGTAGCACATGGAGGGCGTGAATTCCTTAGAGCCCAAGCCGTACCTGCCGCCGATTACCCGAATATGCGAAAGACCTTTTTCGGCGAGGGCGGTGCAAATATCGAGATAGAGTGGCTCGCCGAGCGCGCCCGCTTCTTTCGTCCTGTCCAACACGACGATATTTTTACAGGTCTTGGGAATAGCGGCAACGAACGAATCCGTGCAAAAGGGGCGGTATAGCCGTACCTTGATCAACCCGAAATCGCCGCTTTCGGCGTTGAGCCGTTCCACCGTTTCCTCCATCGTGCTTGCGCCGCTGCCCATCATTACGACGATCGTTTCCGCTTCCTCCGCGCCGAAATAATCGAACAGACGGTATTTTCTACCCGTTACCGTGGCGACCTTATCCATAATAGCCTGCACCGTTTGGGGCGTTTGGAGATAGTAGGGGTTTGCCCGTTCGCGGTTTTGGAAATAGACGTCGGGGTTTTGCGCGGTGCCCCGTTGTATAGGCGCGTCGGGGGTGAGCGCGCGGCGCTTGAACGCGGCGATATCCGACTCGTCGACGAGCGAGCGTATCTCGTCGTATTCGATCTCCTCGATCTTAGCGTACTCGTGGGAGGTACGGAACCCGTCGAAAAAGTGCAAAAAGGGCACGCTCGTTTTGAGGGTGGAAAGATGGGCTACGAGCGCAAGATCCATCACCTCTTGCACGGACGAGGAGGCGAGCATGGCGAACCCCGTTTGTCGACACGCCATAACGTCCTGATGATCGCCGAAAATGCTGAGCGCGTGTGCGGCAAGGGCGCGCGCGCTGACGTGAAATACCGTCGGCAGCAGCTCGCCCGCTATTTTATACATATTGGGTAACATCAACAAAAGCCCTTGACTGCAAGTATAGGTCGTCGTCAACGCGCCGCAGGTAAGACTGCCGTGTACCGCGCCGGCAACGCCGCCCTCCGATTGCATTTGCACGACCTTGGGCGTGGAGCCGAACAGGTTGGGTTTGCCTTTCGCCGCCCATTCGTCGGCAAGCTCCGCCATAGGGGAGGAGGGAGTGATGGGATAGATCACCGCAATTTCGGAAAAGGCGTAGGAGATATAGCTCGCCGCCGCGTTTCCGTCCATCGTTTTCGTTTTCATAAGCACCTCGCTTGGGATTTTGGTTTGATTATTGCCCGTTTGGCAAAAATCATTCCAACGAAAAACGCTCGGCGTGTAGCCGAGCGTTTTTCGTTATAAAATGCTTATAAAATGCGTAGTATTTCGTCAAACCGCGCAAGCACGGGCGTATCGGGAAACCGCTCCAAAACGGCGGCTTTTTCCGTTGCTCCGAAGCCCGTCAAAACCAGCGCGGCGCGCGCGCCTGCGTTTACGGCGCACAGGATATCGCTTAACCTATCGCCCACCACCAAACACTCGCTCGGCAGTACGCCCAGCCCTTTCGCAGCGGCAAGCAGTAGACCGCTCTTGGGCTTACGGCACGCACAGTTATCGGCGGCGTCGTGCGGACAAATTTTCCAAATATCCGCGCCCCAAGAGGTAAATTCCCCGTCGAAATCGTAGTCCGCGCCCGTGCCGCGCGCGATACTCGATTGATTGGTGATCACGCCCACGGTATACCCCTTTGCCTTGATCTTTGCAAACGCGCTTTGGATATCGCAGTAGGGGACGAGGGATCGGGGATACCGCGGATCGACGAGCTCCCCGAGCGTGCCGTCGCGGTCGAATAATACGCATTTGATCATAAACCGAATAAAATTTCCTCCGTCGTTTTTTCCACCGTGATCAAGCACGCGCCGATAGCGGGCGCTTCGCGCGTGTACGCGGCAAAGAGCAGGTTACAATCGTCTGCAAGCCTTGCGCGGGTATTTTTTTCGATCTCGTCGAAGCAGTAGGGCGCTTGCGCGAACAAGCCGCCGTCCAAAAGAATAAATTCGGGCGCGGAAAGGGTGAACAAATTGGCGATCGCCACCCCCAAACGGTCGCAGGCTTCCCGAAGCACCGCCTGTGCAAGCCCGTCGCCCGTCCGCAATTTTTCGGGGAAGCTTGCCGCTTTCTCGCCGCTCTTTTCGGCGTAGATCTCGCGCATACCGCGGAGGGAGGCGTACGCCTCCAAGCAGCCGCGCTTGCCGCACGCGCAAGCCCGTCCGTCGGGTACGGCGATGGTGTGCCCGAGCTCGTAAGAGGCGTCGTCGCCCCGTTCGTACAGTCTGCCGCCAAGCAGCCTCGACATACCGATACCGTCGTCCAAACGCACGACGAAGCCGTCGTTTTTGCCCGATAATCTCGGGTCGTTTTGCATATGGTAATACAATAGACAGTCGGGATCGTGATAGAGCTTGGTAGGAATGGAAAACCGCCGTTCGAACGAATGGACGAGGGGGACGTCTTTCCAAGCCTTAAAGAAATTGGTGCGTAGGGAAACGCCCGTTTTTTTGTTGATCTTGCCTTGCATAGACAGGTTGATACCGATCACGCTCGGCGTTTGAAGAAGTATCCTTTCCGTTTGCGCGTACAAAAGCGTAAGCAGATCGTCCTTGTCGCGGCTTTCTATGGGTAACAGCTCCGAATATACCGCCTTGCCCTGCAGGTTGACGACGACGAAGCTTAAACCCACGCTGTTGATATCGATCCCCAGCTGTAAAAATTTATCGGGGGATAGGGCGAGCCGTTCGGCGGGTCTACCCCCTGCGGAAGCCTCCTTTTCGGCAACGGCGATCCCTTTTTGCAAAAGCTCCGCCGAGATCGCGGAAACGCTTCCCCAGCTCAAGCCCGTAAGCGTGGCAAGCTCCTTGCGCGATACGCTTTCTCTCGATCGCATCGCTTGGAATATCTTCATCGTGTTATGCCGTTTTAACTCGAAATTCGTTTGCATAGCCCTCGCTCCTCGCCTTTCAGTATACTAAAATTTATTCCGTTTGTCAATCGATTTTTCGACTTATATTACTCCTTGATAAAATGTTCCGCAAAACGCTTGACTTTCCCTTTTTAAGGTTGTATAATAAATACGGTAAACGTCGGTTTTATATTTTTTTACCGACTTATATCAAACTTTGATAAAACAACGAAATAAGGAGCAGAGGTTATGAAAATTGTGCTGTACGGCGATTCGATCACGGACGCGAGCAGGCGTAGAGATACGGACGTATACACGGGCGCGCTCGGGTGCGGATACGCATTTTTTATTGGCGGCGAGCTTGCAAAGGAGGCGCCTGATCGATACGAGGTGCTCAATCGCGGTATCAGCGGAAACCGTATCGTCGATTTGTACGCGCGAGTGAAAGCGGACGTATGGAATTTAGAGCCGGACGTTTTAAGTATTTTTATCGGTATCAACGATATTTGGCACGAGCTGGGCGGAAGGAACGGCGTGGATTTGGAGCGGTTCGAAAGGGTATACCGTATGCTTATCGAGGATACGCTTAAAAGACTTCCCGACCTGAAAATTATGCTTTGCGAGCCGTACGTTTTACACGGGGTCGCGACGGACGAACGGTGGGAAGAATTTAATAAGATCAGAGAGTACGCTAAAGTCGTTGAGAATTTGGCGAAGGAATACGGGTTGTATTTTGTGCCTATGCAAGCGGCGTTGGAGGACAGGGCGGAAAGGTTCGGCGCGGCGTATTACGCGGACGACGGCGTACATCCTACGCCTGCCGGCGCGAAAGTGATCGCGGACGAATGGCTCAAAGTATTCAAAGAACAAATCGATAAAGAATAAAAAAAATTTTAAGAGGTATAGTATGAAAATCAAAGTAGGACTTGTCGGTACTTCGCAGTTGAGCTTCCCCGGACCTAAAGAAAAGGTCTATGCGGAAATCGTAGAGCAAATGAAGAAGAACGCGCAAGCGATGAGCTTCGATCTCGTCGTTTGGGAAAAGCAGGTGATCGTGGAGGCGGACGCGAAAGAGGCGGTTGCCAAGATGGAGGCGGAAAGGGTGGACCTTCTCCTCGTTTTGAACGTTTCCTATTCCGCCGGCTTCCTCGTGCCCGTATTCTACCGTATCAAGAACGCGGCGGTGGGTATTTGGTCTATTCCCGAGCCAACGAGAGGCCCCGTAATGTTCAATTCGTTTTGCTCGAACAATATGTATCAGGGCATCAACGCCAAATACTTAAAGGATTATAAGATCAAGAGCAAATGGTTCTACGGTATGGCGGACGACGAGCGTTTCCAAAAGCGTTTGGCCGTGACCGTAAAGGCGTTGCAGGCGATCAAGAAGCTGAAAAATTCGCGCGTGGCGCTCATCGGCGGCTTTGCCCCCGGTTTCTACGATCTCTATTTCGACGAAAGAAGCGTGTATTCCAAGCTGGACGGTATCCATATCAACCGCTTGCACGAGTACGACGAGGTGATCAAGCGCGCGGAAAAGGTCACAGATAACGATATGAAAGCGTATATGGCGGAGCTGGATAAGGTGCAAAACGCGGATATGAGCTGCTACGCCGACGATTTGAAGAGGTCGGGCTTGAAGATGGCGAACAACTCGTTCGCGCTCCGTCCCTTCAGCGTGAAAATGTACCTTGCGTACAAACAACTCGTGGACGAATTCGGCTACGACGCGATCGCTATTTCCTGTTGGCCCAAATTCCAAGACGATTATAAATATTCCGTTTGCTCGACGATCGGTATGCTCAACGACGACAAGATCGTCGCGGCTTGCGAGGGCGACCTGATGAGCGCGATCAGTATGGTGGCGTTGCAAGAGATGAGCGACGAAAGCACGACGCTTATGGATTTTTCCGCGTTCGACGAAGAGGACGATTCCATCATGCTTTGGCATTGCGGTCCCTCGTCCAAGAAATTCTGTCAAAGAAACGGCTACAAGATCAGCCACAACTTCAGCGGTATGGCGCACGAGGAGGGCTTGGTTTGCGGCACGGGTATCGTGCGCGATATGGAATTCGACCCCGGGAAAGCGAGCGTGTTCCGCTTCAGCGGCGATATGGAAAGCTATATCAATTTGACGGGCGATTTTATCGGTAATACCAAGGCGAGCAACTGCGGCAGCCGCGGTTGGTTCAAGAATTTGAAGCTCAACGGCAAGGAGATCGGCGCGCTCGATTTCACGAACACCATTCTTGCGGGCGGATTTGAACATCACTATCCCGTGGCTTGGGGCGATTGGGGCGACGAGATCGCGGAAATGAACAAGTGGCTGGGTATAAAGCCGGTAAAGAAAATATCGTATGAAAATTATTTGCAGGATTCGGAGGACCAAGAATAATGAAAAACAAAATCACAATGACACAAATGATGGCGGCGACTAACGAGCTGCACGAGCAGGGCAAGCATTTTACGCATATCGGCGTAGGACCTATGTCCCACAACCTTTTAAGAGCGGCGTTGGAGCTTGCCAAGGAAAAGGATTTCCCTTTGATCTTGATCGCCAGCCGTAACCAAGTGGACAGCGACCGTTTCGGCGGCGGCTACGTTTGCGGCTTCGACCAAAAGCGTTTCGTGGAAACGACTTCGAGGATCGCGGACGAGATCGGCTTCGACGGGCTTTGCTATTTTTGCCGCGACCACGGCGGTCCTTGGCAGCGCGATAAGGAAAGAGCCGACAAGCTTCCCACGGACGAAGCGATGGAGATAGGGCTTCAATCCTATTTCGACGACGCGGAAGCGGGCTTCGACTTGCTCCATATCGACCCGACCAAGGATCCCCATTGTACGGGCGTCGTACCCCTTTCGACGGTGCTGGACAGGACGGTATACCTGATCGAAAGGATCGAAGCGGAAAGAAAAAAGAGGGGCTGGAAAGAGCTTGCGTACGAGGTGGGTACGGAAGAAACGATGGGCGGTCTTATCTCCGCGGACGCATTCGAGGGCTTCATCAAAGAGCTCAAGGCGATCTTGGAGGAAAAGGGCTTGCCTATGCCCTTGTTCGTCGTAGGACAAACGGGTACGCTCACCCGTCTTACGACCAACGTCGGGCAATACGACACTCCGACTGCGACCACCCTTTCGGATATTACGCATAAGTACGGTACGGGCTTGAAGGAGCATAACGGCGACTATCTTTCCAATCCGATATTGCTCGAGCACCCCGTTATCGGCTTGGACGCTATGAACGTTGCGCCCGAATTCGGCTTGGTGGAAACGGAAGCCTTGTTGGAGCTTGCTACGGCGGAGGAAAAATTCGTCGCGAAAGAGGAGCAAAGCAATATCCGCGCTATCCTTGCAAAGCACGCGGTAGAGGGGCAGCGTTGGAGAAAGTGGATGGTAGGCGATAAGGGCAAATATTCCGTAGAGGAAATTATGAAAGACGAGGAGGACGTAAAGCTTATTACCTCCATGTGCGGACACTACACGCTTGAGGACGCGGAGGTGAAAGCGGCGGTGCAGAAGCTTAACGAGAACACCGAAAAGCTCGGGCTTTCTCCCAAGACCTACGTGATCAAGAAGATCAAGGATTCGATCGACCGTTACGTCTATTGCTTCGGCTTGTACGGCACGACGAGCGAGATCGTCAAAAACGCCAAATAATCGAACGGAAAGATAAAAAAGAATTCCCCCTGCCTTTTTGCAAGGGGAAATTCTCTATATAAAGTTTAGGAGTAAGTTATGGAACGGAAATATAGAGTGGATTACAAAAAATTTACCAACTGCTTACGTATTGCGATCGTGCCCGACGAATTGCAGGACGAGCGTATTGAAAGCGTGCGAAAATATTGTTTGCAATACGGCTTTACCAACGTTATGCTCTTTTTCAACGCCGAGGAATACAACCTCGGGCATATCACCAAAGAAGAGGCTATGCCGTGGATCCAAACGATCAAAAAAGCCAAGCGTATTTTGGAAAACGCAGGGCTTTCGGTCAGCTTGAACCCTTGGATGGAGATCGGACATCTCGACAGGGGGCGCAAGCTCAAGGAAGGGCAAAATTTTACGACTATGGTGGATATGGACGGGCGCCAAGCGGATATCTCCGTTTGTCCGTACGATAGCGAATGGCGCAAATATTATTTCGACCTGCTCGGTTGGTATTTGCAGGAGGTAAACCCCGATATGCTTTGGATCGAGGACGATTTCCGCTTGCACAATCACCACCCCTTAAGCTACGGCGGCTGTTTTTGCAAGCTGCATATGCAAAAATTCAACGAAAAGCTGGGCGAAAATTATACGCGCGAGGAGTTCGTTGCGCGCGTGTTTGCCAAGGGTACGCCGACGAAGGAGCGTAAGGCGTGGTTGGATATCAACCGCGATACCTACCTCGATCTTTCCAAGGAAATAGGGGCGTTTATCCAAAAGCTCGGCTTGAAAACGCGCGTGGGCTTGATGTCCTCCGCGCCGCAAATGCATTGTATGGAAGCGCGCGATTGGAAAGGGTTGCAAACCAACCTTTCCGCAGGCGAGGAGCTGATCGACCGTATCCATTTGCCCTGCTACGACGAAACGAGCGGTAAAAAGTATTTTTACGAATTCAACACCAAAAGTATGGTGGTGCGTACGTTCTTGCCCGAAAGCACCTATATCTATCCCGAGCTTGAAAACGGGTCGTTTTCCAACTTCACCAAAGATCCTCGTTTCTTGCAATTTCAGCTGGAAGCCTCCCTGCCCTTATTGCCCGTCGGTATGACGTACGATATCTACGATTTCGTCGGCAACGGCACGGTAGACAGCCTCGGCTACGGCGAGGCTGTGCAAGCGGTCACGCCCTATTTGCAGGGCGTAGTGGAGCTTGGCGTGAAATTCGGCGATCTTTACGGCGTAAAAATGCCCGTGGACGAAAAAGCGTGCTATAACCTCGAGCTGAAAGAGGATTGGCGGGATCTGAAGCGTTACGACGAGATGGAGATCATCGGCGTCTTGAGCGGCTTGGGCGTGAACGTAAAGCCTACGACGGAAAAGAGGATGCGGGACGAAACGGTCGTGTTGGCTGGCGCGGGCGTGAATAATTTCACGGACGGGGAGCTGGAAGCGCTCTTTGCGGACAACTTCGTGATCGTGGACGGCAAGTGCGTTTTGGAGCTGCAAAAGCGCGGTTTGGCGCGTTTGATCGGCGTAAAGAGCGCGGAGCTTTGCCCTGCGGGAGGGGACCTGCAAGCGTACGAGCAGGCGACGGACGGCTTTATCGTGGACGGTAAGCAAAAGTACCGCGCAAGCTGTTTGGAAAAGGCGAACGATTACGTCAGGATCGAATACGAGCAAAAGGTGAAAGCGTATACGGAAACGTATACCTCCAAGCGCGAATATTTCGGCTTGGGCGGCGTGGAGGGGGAGCGCTTCGCGGTGATACCCTATTTCTTGCAGGATATGCCGCTCGAGCAGTACAATCCCTTGCGTAGAGCCGTTTGGTACGCGATCTTGAAAAACAGGCAAAAGAAATTCGTGCAAACGGGCGTTTGCGGTATTCATCCCTACACCTATAAAAAGGGGAACGCGACCGTTTTGGCGATCGTCAATACGACGGTGAACGATTATAAAGAGCTCGTATTGGAAAGCAATATTCCGTTCACCAAGCTTCGCGCGGTGGATAGAAAGGGAAAGCTCGTTAAAAAGGCGTTCAAACGCGAGGGGAGCAAGGTGACGGTGAGGATGCCGCTCGAATATCTTTCGACGGCGACCCTCGTTTTGGAATAAGAGTAAAGAAAAATAAAAAATCCCGAACGGAAAAGAGTTCGGGATTTTTTTCATATAATTCGGAGGACCGAATTATAAAGCTCGAATGGATTCGACGGGCTTTTTCTTCGCCGCGTTGTAGACGGGCAGGAAAGTCGCCACGATCGCCGTAAGCAGGGCGATGCCGATAAGAAGAAGGAAGGACATAATGCCGAATACGAACAGAGAAGCGCCGATGGAGGCGGCTATTTGCGTATTGAGCACGTCACACAAAATCACGCTGCCGATCGTGGAAAGCACGATACAAATAAACGCGATGACGAACGATTCAGAGAAGAAGATCTTGAATACATCGAGACTTCTTGCGCCGACTGCGCGCAGGATACCGATATCCCGTTTCTTATGAGAAATGGAAACGGAGATAAAGTTGGAAAGGAGCAACGCTGAGAATACGGCAAGTACCAAACCGACGTACAGGAATATCTGCGACATATTTTCTACCATCGAATCTACCATTTGGAAACCGGAAAGCAGGGAGCTGGTAAGCTTAATACGCGAATCGTCCTCATCGTATGCCTTATCGGCGTAGATTGCCGCAAAAGTTTCCGTCGCCGTATCCGAGTGGTCGTAGGGAAGATAAAGAACGTCGTATATCGCGTCCGCAGGTGTTTGATATTTGCTCGTCGTAACTGAGTAGTAATCAAGCTGAGCGCTTTGGTCTGCCCACAGGGCGTTTGCAATTTCGTCGTTTAATAAAAGGTTGTTAGTGTAATCGTGTTTTTGGTCGAAGCCGAATACGCCGACGACGTTGTACACCAATTCTTCGCCGTACGCCATACCGTCTTGATTGTTGAATAATCTTCCTTTAACGGTCATGGAGGGGATCCCGATTTCCTTGATGCCTGCCATAAGCTCGGTTGAATATTGTTTTCTTTGCTCATTGGACAAATCTAACCATGCTTCCGCTTCCTCATCGTAGTAATTTCCGCTTTGCAGGGCTTCACGGTTCTGCGCGAGACGTCTATATTTTTTCGCTTCCGCAAGCAGCTCATCTAAATTCGCCGCATTCAAAGCCGTTTTCCAATCTTGATAATATTCGTAGACGGGTGAACTTTCAGCTTCGACATTCCCGTATTCCCATTCGTTGTAGAGTAAGTTTTCAATAATGTAGTTGTTCTTTAAGTTGTCGCTTGCGTTGGTATTGAAATCATTTATGATGTTTTGTCTTGCCTGTATATACGACGAATTATTCTCTTTCGCCGTATCGAAAGCAGTTCGAGCTTGTTGGTGAGCAAGGTCAAGGGTGCTTTGAATACGGTTAAGGAACAAATATGCCGAAACAACGACTTCGTTATTGCTTACCGTCGTTTTGCCATCCGTAAAGAAAGTAACATTGTCCGTCTTATAATCGGAGAATGCCGCGTAGCCGCTGTTTGACCATTGTTCATTCGGGTCAAATTCATATTCGCCCGTTTCGTTGTTGTAGTAGTTGGCGAGAAGGATATAACGGTTGTAGAAAATATTGCTATCGCTGTACCAACCTCCAAACTGGGAAGAAACTGTTTCTAATTTTGATTTAGTTACAAACGCGATCAAATGCGTACCGTCGCTGAGTTCGAAGTTGAAATCCTCTTCCACCGCTTCTTTCGCCTCGGGGTCGTCGTCCGATTTCAGTACGTCGTATTTGGGGTCGATCGCGCCGCTTTCGAAAATACCGGCGATCTTATAAGCGCTGTTTATATTGATTGTTTTTCCGATTAACTGCTCAATAGACGTTACCTCAATGGCGTTGCCGTTTATATCAAGGACCTTACACTCTTTCATTACGTTCGCCGTGTACGAGGAAATTAAAATTTCGTCGTCGGCAGTGGGATAGTTACCTGTCGTGATTTGGCTTCTAAGAGAATTGTTTTCAGGCAGGTAGGCAATCGTGTTGATTGTACTCGTATAATAATCGGAACGGGTTTGTACGCTGAAACTCGTACTGTACGTATTCACGCCGCCGAAAACCTGATCGCCAAATTGTTCGATATATTTCGTAATATCCGCATCGTTGAAACGGGTGTCGCGTGAGCCAGTGTAGGTGTGTTCCAATTCACCCATACTGTAATATTGTTCTTGAATTTGATATTCTTTACCGATTTTCAATACCGTCGTGGAACTGTCTTTGAGCGTTTGCTTTAAGGTTGCGCTACTGTCGTAGAAGGTCATTGTGGAAAGCAAACCGAACATAACGAACGCAACGGTGCAAAGGATAATGGTGAAGAACAATCTAAACGGTTTGGTCTTTAATCCCGAAACACCGATTTTCATCGCGTGCTTCATGGGCAGCTTGGAACGGATAAACCTGCTGTCCTCGGGCTTGTAATCCTTCTTGGCAAGCTTGCCCTCGTCCGTGTCGCGGAATACTTCCTTTTTACCGTCGTCCGTGATACGGCTGACTTCCTTGAACGCCTTGACGTCCCGTTCGCCGCTCGCGATTACGACGTCCGTTTTCGCCTCTTTCAAGAACGCTTTGATCTCTTCAAAGTCCTTATCCGTCAGCTTTGCGCCCGCTTTCAAGCAAAGGGTGTCGCCCACGGCGGTAACGTTGCCGCTGATCGCGCGCTGTTCTTCCTTCGTTTTGGTGATATCCGAAATGATCTTTCCGTCTTTCAGCTCGATAATTCTATCGCCGTATTGCTCGGCGAAATCTCTATCGTGCGAAACGACGACGACAAGCTTGGTTTGGGACAGCTTTTTCAAGGTGTCGAACACCTGCTTACCCGTAGCCGAGTCGAGCGCGCCCGTCGGCTCGTCCGCCATAATGATCTCGGGCTGCTTTACGAGCGCACGCGCGATCGCGATACGCTGCTTTTGACCGCCCGAAAGGGTGTTGGGCTTACGCTTTGCGTAGCCCGTCAGATCGACCTCCTCCAAAAGCTCGGCGATCGCCTTTTTGTCCTTGGGCTTGCCTTGCAGCTCTAACGCAAGCGCGATGTTATCCTCCACCGAAAATTCGTTGAGAATGTTATATTCTTGGAAGATAAAGCCGATAAAGGTATTGCGGTAGCTGTCGAAATCGCTTTGCGAGAAATGCTTACTGCTACGCCCTTTAACGATGATCTCGCCGCTGGTGGGGGAGTCCAAGCCGCCGCATACGTTGAGCAGAGTGGATTTACCGCTACCGCTTTTACCGAGCAGGAATACCATACCCGTTTCGGGGAAGCGCATCGTCACGCCGTCCAAAGCGTTTACGTCCGCGCCGCCCTTGGTCTTATAGACCTTGGTTAAATTCTTGACCTCTAACATATAGTGTGTTTTTTGCCTCCTATTTTTTTTCTCGGGGCGTCGTTTTGCAATTGAAATTGCAAAACGGGCTAGCCCGTTGTTTCCTGATAAGATATATTATAACATAATGAAAGAAGAAAAGCAAGACTATGAGAAAAAAAATCCGTGTTTTAAGCGAGAAAAAGTATTAAAAAACGCTTTTTACAAAACTTTAACAAAACGCTTTCAAAACGCTTACTTAATTTTAGCGTTTCGGCAATATCCGTGGAATATAATACGAGTACAAAACGAAAACACGGAGGCATTCAAAATGAGTAATAACGAAATTGCGGCGGTAGAGAGGATCCGTCAAAGCTATACGGAAAGAAAGCCGACCAAATTCGACGAGCTGAGAGCGTTGAACGAACGGGTAAAGCGCCCTGCGAATATCTTTGCGTACGCGTTCGGGACGGTAGGCGCGCTCGTTCTCGGTGTGGGTATGTCCCTTGCGATGAAGATCATCGGCAACGCTATGATCGGCGGGATCGCGATCGGTTTGGCGGGGATCGCCATGGTAACGGCAAACTACTTTATCTATAAAAAGATATTAAAAACGCGTAAACAAAAGTACGCGTCGGAAATTTTGGCAATCAGCGACGAGCTGTTGAATAAATAAAAAATCAGGAGGAATACAAAAATGGCAAACTTTTTCAAAAAGGCGTTTCAGGACATGAAGGAGAGCGCAAAGGCGCAACACGAGGTGGATAAAGCGAACCTCGAAGCGGTGAAAGCGGAATCCAAGGCAAACTGGGAGGAGGCAAAAATGTCGCCGTCCGCACGTCAAGCGAAAATGCAGGAAGAACGCGAAGCGCAGATCGCCGAGGCGAAAGCAAGAACGGCAGCCGCGCAAGCGCGTATCGACGCCGCAAAAAAATCCAAATAATTTGAAAAAAGCAAGGCAACCGTTGCGTTGCCCTGCTTTTTTTCGTTTGTAAAAGAGGTCGTACTTTATGAAAAAGACAATCAGTTATAAGGCGAACAAAAAGACGGTGGAACGGACGATCAACTATATCCCCGTGCGTTATATTATCGCTATGCTCATCACCGTCGTTGAGATCGCGGCGATCATCGGCATCGTCGTAGCGTTGTGCTATTTCGTGCCCTATTTCTATATTGCGGCGTTTTTAACGGAGATCGGTTGCGTGATCAAGATCATTGCCTCGGACGACAATCCCGATTATAAAGTACCGTGGCTGTTGTTCGTATTGATCTTGCCGATCGTCGGATTTATGCTCTATTTCATCTTCTCGTCGCGTACGCTGCAAAAGAAGTTCGTGCGGCGCTTGAACGATTTGAAAAGTCAAGCGTACGAGAGGGAGGATAGCGCGGAATTTGCGGCGCTTGCCGCGGAGGATCCCGTTGCGAGCACGCAGGCGAGAATGCTTTGCCGCATTTCCGAAGCACACCTTTTCACCGATACCAAGCAGACCTATTTCCCGCTCGGCGAGGATATGATGGACAGCCTGCTCGTCGATTTGAAGCGTGCGGAAAGGTTTATTTATATGGAATATTTCATTATCGAGGAGGGGAAGTTTTGGAACTCGATCTTGGAGATATTAAAGGAAAAGGCGAGCCGCGGCGTGGAGGTCAAGCTCGTTTACGACGATATCGGCTGTATGTCCACGCTTCCGGGGAATTACGCCAAGACCTTAAAAAAGCTTGGGATCGAAGCCACGCCCTTTTCGCGGCTCAAGGGCAACGCCGACAGCGAATTTAATAACCGCAGTCATAGAAAGATCACGGTGATCGACGGCTATATCGGCTATACGGGCGGCGTGAATATCGCGGACGAATATATCAACGAGATCGTGCGCTTCGGGCATTGGAAGGATACCGCGATCCGCTTGGAGGGCGAGGCGGTTTGGGAGCTTACCAAGCTTTTTTTGACCGATTACGGCATCAACGTCAAGGAATTACCGAGAAGCGAGCACGATCTATATCCGTCGTATACCGCAGGCGGCGAAGGGGGATACGTCGTACCCTTTGGGGACGGACCCAAGCCGCTGTACGAGCGGAACGTGGGCAAGTGCGTTATTCAAAATATGCTCGCCGCGGCGACCGAGTACGCGTATATGACCACGCCCTATTTGATCATCGACAACGAGCTTTGTCAAAGCATTGAAAACGCTGCGCTCCGCGGCGTAAGGGTCAAAATTATCGTGCCGCATATACCCGACAAGAAGATGGTGTTCGGTATGACGAGAAGCTATTATGCGCGGCTGATGAAGGCTGGGGTGGAGATCTACGAATACGAACGGGGCTTTATCCACGCCAAGAGCTATCTCGTAGACGATCGTTACGCGATGATCGGTACGATCAACCTCGATTACCGCAGTTTGGTACACCATTTCGAAAACGGGGTATGGCTGTACCGTTGCGAGAGTATCAAAGACTTAAAAGCGGATATCGAGGCTACGCTTTCGCAGAGCATCAAGATCACGCCCGAGATGCAAAAGACCAACCTTATGCAAAAATTTATCCGCTCGATCGTGCGAATATTCGCACCGCTACTGTAAAATAAAAGCCTACCCGATTTCGGTAGGCTTTTTTCTATCGGCGCTGTTCTCGCTTCCGATTGATAAAGTACAGGGCAAGATCTACGCTGACGAACGCCAAATTGATCAAATAGAGGACGAGCACGTAATTTATATTGCCTCCGATAATTTTTCCCGCAATGCCTGCGATATAGCCGGCGATGATCGCAAAGGTAAATACGACGCTCTTGCCCTTCGTCGTTTTAGATTTGAGGCTTTTGTAAACGGAAATGGGCCAAGAGATACCGAAGCATATCAGCATGATCGTTTCACAAACTGTAACCATAAAAAAATCTCCTTTCTTTTGTTTTCTCTTATAGTATACACTTGACAAAGAATAATGTAAAATATATAATTATTATAGAATTGATAACGAATAGTTATGATTTAACGAGGAGATAAGAAAATGGAGCTTGCGAAATTACGTTATTTTTACGAGGTGGCGAAGCGGCAACACGTAACGCGCGCGGCGGAGGAGATACATATCGCCCAGCCTGCGCTCACGAAAGCGATCAAACAGCTGGAGGAGGAGTTGGACGCACCGTTATTTTATAAAAAAGGTAGAAATATCTACCTCACCGAATACGGAAAATATTTGCAAGCCAAGCTGGAGGGGATATTTTCGCAGCTCGACGGGATAGCCGAGGAGCTGGAGGTATTGAAAGCGCAACAGCGGCGGACGGTGCGGCTGAACGTGTTGGCGGCGTCCACGGTGGTAACGGACGCGGTCATTGCGTATAAAAAGAAGTATCCCGAGGCGATCTTTCAGCTCATTCAAAACGAAGCGGAAACGGATTGCGACGTATCCGTAACGAGCAACAACGCCGATTTTTCCGCCTTGCCTGCCTTTACCCAGCGGTGCGTGATGGAGGAGAAAATTTATCTCGCCGTACCCAAAAACTCCCCGTACGCCCTGCGCGAGCAAATCGAATTGAAGGAGGTCAAGGAGGAGGGCTTCGTCAACCTCGTCGGCTCGCGGCTGTTTAGAAGCGTTTGCGACAGCTTTTGCGCGTACGCGGGCTTTAAGCCCAAGACCTCGTTCGAATCGGACTCGCCCGTCGCCGTGCGAAACATTATCGGCGCGAGCGCAGGCGTCGGCTTTTGGCCCGAATATTCGTGGGGCAAGGCTTCCGCCGACGTCGTACTGCTGCCCATCACGGATCCCGTGTGTCAGCGCGAGCTCGTGATCGGCTTGCACGAAAACCCCGTGCCCTCGTCCGTCGCGCCCGATTTTTACGGGTATTTGATACGCTTTTTGCAAAGCAAGCAAGCGCGTCGGCGCAAATAGCCCAAGCGCAATCGCTTGACTTTTATCGATATATTTGGTAAAATAAAATAAAGGAGCAGGCTTATGAAGGAAAAGATTTACGAAAAGACGGGGGAAAAGGAGATATCCAAGGCGACGATCGCGCGTATGCCGTTATACTTGCATTTTTTGCAGGAAGAAAATTCTAAAGGGGCGCAATACATTTCTTCGAGCGTAATCGCACAAAATATTTCCGTATCGTCGGTGCTTGTACGCAAAGACCTCGCGCTCGTTTCCTCGGAAGCGGGCAGACCGAGGCTGGGGTTTGCGGTCAGCCGTTTGATCGTCGATATCGAAAAATTTTTGGGCTACGACAATCTTTCCGACGTCGTGATCGTCGGCGTAGGCGGCTTGGGGCGTGCGTTTTTGGGCTACGAGGGCTTCAAAAACAACGGCTTGAACGTCGTCGCGGCGTTCGACGTGGCGAAGGAGCTCGTCGGTACGGAGGTCGCCGGGAGGCCGATACTGCCTATGGAAAGGCTGGGCGAGTTCGTGCGCGAGCATACGATCCGTATCGGGATCGTCACCGTACCCAAACACGCGGCGCAAAAGGTGGTTGACGCTTTGGTGGACGCAGGGATACAGGCGATTTGGAATTTCGCGCCCGCGCCCTTGCGCGTGCCCAAGGATATCGTGCTCAAAACGGAGGATTTGGCGGCTTCGCTTGCGATCTTGGCAGGGAAGCTGTACAAGGCGGACGAACGATAGACGGCGTTCCACTCCTTTTCGGCGAGAGCGCCGAGAGGGAGGAATATGACGGAAAATAAAGAAAAGAACAAAGAGGAGTTAAACGACTTATTGAAAAAAGTACGCTCGGCGCAGTTGGAGTTTTCCACCTATACGCAGGAGCGGGTAGACGAAATTTTCAAAGCGGCGGCTTTGGCGGCGAATACCGCAAGGCTGTCGCTTGCGCGTATGGCGGTGGAGGAGACGGGTATGGGCGTGTTCGAGGACAAGGTGCTCAAAAACCACTACGCCGCCGAATATATTTATAACCGCTATAAAGACGAAAAGACCTGCGGCGTGATCGAACGGGACGAGGCGAACGGGTATACGCGCGTTGCCGAACCCGTCGGCGTTGCGGCGGCGGTCATACCCACGACCAACCCCACTTCTACGGCGATCTTCAAAGCGCTCGTTTGCTTGAAAACGCGCAACGGCTTGATCATGTCCCCGCATCCGCGCGCAAAAAAATGTACGGTGGAGGCGGCTAAGGTCGTTTTGGAGGCGGCGGTCAAGGCGGGCGCGCCCGAAAATATTATCGGTTGGATAGAGGAGCCGAGCGTGGAGGCTTCGGCTTGGTTGATGAAAGAGGCGGATATCATTCTCGCTACGGGTGGACCGCAAATGGTGCGCGCGGCGTATTCGTCGGGTAAACCGGCGATCGGCGTGGGCGCGGGAAATACCCCTGCCGTGATCGACGCTTCCGCGAATATACGGCTTGCCGTAGCTTCCGTTTTACACTCCAAAACCTTCGATAACGGCATGATCTGCGCTTCCGAACAGTCGATCGTCGTCGCTAAAGAGGTGTACGACGAGTGCAAAGCGGAATTGAAAAAGCAGGGCGCGTACTTCTTGACGGAGGAGGAGACGCAATCGATGCGCGAATTGATGTTCGGAGAGGGGAAGCTGAACGCCAAGATCGTAGGTCAAGCGGCGGAAAAAATCGCCGCGAGCGCAGGTATCTCCGTACCCGAAACGACCAAGGTGCTCGTCGGCGAGGTACGTTCGACGGGCGAGGAGGAGGCGTTCGCCAAGGAAAAGCTCTCGCCCGTTTTGGCAATGTATAAGGCGGAAAGCTTTGCGGACGCGCTCGACAAAGCGGACGCGCTCGTGCGCGGCGGCGGACTTGGGCATACGGCGGCTATCTATATCGACGAAAACGGGGCGAGGGAGCGGCTTCAAAGCTTTTACGAGCGTATGAAAGCTTGCCGTATCCTCGTCAACACGCCTGCGGCACAGGGCGGTATCGGAGATCTGTATAACTTTCGCTTGACCCCCTCGCTCACTTTGGGGTGCGGCTCGTGGGGCGGCAACAGCGTATGTGAAAACGTGGGCGTAAAAGAGCTCGTCAATATCAAAACGGTAGCCGAGCGCAGGGAAAATATGCTGTGGTTGCGTATGCCCGAAAAGGTATATTTCAAGCGCGGTTGCTTAAAAACGGCGCTTTACGAGCTGGGAAAAGCGGTGTACGATTGCAAGCGCGCGTTCGTCGTAACGGATAAATTTTTGTACGATAACGGCGTTTGCAAAAGGATAACGGACGAGCTGGACGCGCTGGGTATTTCGCATACGGAATTTTTCGAGGTCACTCCCGATCCAACGATCGAATGCGTGCGCTCGGGCGCGGAGCGTATGACGGCGTTTGCGCCCGATTGCGTGATCGCCGTCGGCGGCGGCTCGCCTATGGACGCGGCGAAGATCATGTGGGTATTGTACGAGCATCCGAGCGTGCAATTTCACGATCTTGCGATGCGCTTTATGGATATTAGAAAACGTGTATTCGGTTTCCCGAAAATGGGTGAGAAAGCCAAATTCGTGGCGATCCCCACGACGGCAGGCACGGGCAGCGAGGTGACGCCTTTCGCCGTCATCACCGACGGAAAAACGGGGGAGAAATACCCTCTTGCCGATTACGAGCTTACTCCGACGATGGCGATCTGCGACGTGGAATTGATGCTCGATATACCGCCTAAGCTCACCGCCTACGCAGGCTTCGACGCGCTTTCGCACGCGATCGAGGCGGTGGCTTCGTTGGTCGCTTCCGATTTCACGAACGGGCTTGCCTTGGAGGCGATCTCCTTGCTCGTCGAATACCTGCCCCGTGCGTTTGAAAAGGGTAGAGGGGATCTGGAGGCGCGGGAAAAGGTGGCGAACGCCGCTACGATGGCGGGTATCGCCTTTGCCAACGCCTTTTTGGGCGTGTGCCATTCTATGGCGCATAAGCTGGGCGCGTATTGGCATTTGCCGCACGGTATGGCGAACGCGTTATTGCTCGTAGAGGTAATGAAATTCAACGCCGAGCCGGCGCCGCAAAAGATGGGTACTTTCCCGCAGTACGCCTATCCCGATTGCTTGGCGCGATACGCGCGGATCGCGCGTGTGATCGGCTGCGAGGGGGAAACGGACGAGCGCTCGTTTGAGAACTTGATAAAAAAGATAGAGGAATTGAAGGACCTTTTGCAAATTCCCAAAACGATCAAAGAAGCGATCAAGGACAGGGCGACGGACGAGGGCTTTTTGGCGTCCCTCGATAAGATGAGCCAAGACGCGTTCGACGATCAATGCACGGGCGCCAATCCTAGGTATCCGCTGGTGTCCGAAATAAAAGAGATGTATTTAAGAGCATATTCTATCAAAACGGGTCGTTAAGGTTTGACAAGAAAGGGAAATTGCGCTATAATAGGGAAGTAAGAAATCCGCTAGGAGAAACGAAAGATGAGAGGATTGGAAACTTCCGTTGTTAAACTGCGCCACGAGGTATTCAAAGAGGTGGCGCGGGTAGCGTTCGAAGAAGACCCGGAGCGGGTCAACGACGCGATCGAGGCGATCCCTTATAAGATCACGCCGACGGAAGAACCGAGATATCGGGAGAGCATCTACCGTGAGCGCGCGATCGCTTCCGAGCAGGTGCGCCTTGCGATGGGTATGTCCCTGCGCCCTGCCGATAAGCCCGTGCATATTACGGCAGGTATCGACCAAAGCGATATTTCGGATAAATATTACGAGCCGCCGTTGATGCAGGTGATCCCCTCGGCGTGCGATAAATGCCCCGATAACGTGTACGAGGTGAGCAATCAATGCCGTCAATGCGTAGCCAAGGCTTGCGTGGCGGCGTGTCCCAAAAACGCTATTTCCGTCGTGAACGGCGAAACGGTCATCGATCAAGAGCAATGCGTCCGTTGCGGCAAGTGCAAAAGGGCTTGTCCGTACGACGCGATCGCCTATAAGCAACGCCCCTGCTCCAAGGCGTGCGGCATCAAAGCCGTGTCCACCGACGAGCTGGGTAGGGCAAAGATCGACAACGATAAATGCGTGGGCTGCGGTCAATGTATGGTCAGCTGTCCGTTCGGCGCGATCGCCGATAAATCGCAGATATTCCAGCTTATCCGCGCCATTAAAAAGGGGGATTACGTGGTGGCGGAGGTCGCTCCTGCTATTATGGGACAATTCGGCGAGGGTATCACGCCCGCGATCATCAAGGGCGCGCTTTTGGATATCGGCTTTAAGGAAGTACACGAGGTGGCAAGCGGCGCGGACGTAGCCGCGGCTACGGAAGCGCATCAATACGTGGACGAGGTGGTCAGCGGCAAGCTGCCCTTCCTTTTGACTTCCTGTTGTCCCGCTTGGGCTATGCTCGCCAAAAAGCAATTTCCCCAGCTTATCGACAAAGTATCTCAATCGCTTACCCCCATGGTCGCGACGGCGCGTCGTATCAAACAACGCACGCCTAAAGCGCGCGTGGTGTTTATCGGTCCTTGCGCGGCAAAGAAATTGGAGGCTTCGCGCGTATCGGTACGCAGCGACGTCGATTTCGTCATCACGTTCGAGGAGCTTGCAGGTATTTTCGACGCGAGAAATATCGATTTTAGCAAATATAAGGGGGAGCGCTCCATTCACGAAGCCACGGGCGCGGGCAGGGGCTACGCCGTAGCCGGCGGCGTCGCTTCCGCGATCGAAAAATGCGTCAAGGAATACTATCCCGACGTGGAAGTCAAGATCGAACACGCCGAGGGCTTGGAGGAGTGTAAAAAGATGCTCCTTTTGGCGAAGCTCGGCAAAAAGAACGGCTGCTTGATCGAGGGCATGGGCTGCCCCGGGGGGTGTATCGCGGGCGCAGGTACCAATATTTCTATTGAAAAAGCGGCGGCGGAGGTCAAGAAATTCGTGGAAAATTCCTCCAAGCCGTTGCCCGCCAAGGATCTTTACGAAATCGAATTGCCGTAAAAATAAAGCGTAGCAAGGCTGATCAAAGCCTTGCTAATTTTTGTCGATTGTGGTATACTTAAATTATGGAAAGCTTGGAAAAATTTTTCGGAAAACGGTTGTGCGTGGCTCTTTCGGGCGGCGCCGATTCCGTCGCGCTTTTACACTACTTGAAAGCGCGTGAGCTTTCCTGCGGCTTTCGGCTTTCCGCCGTCCATTGCGAACACGGTATCCGCGGCGAGGACAGCGTAGCCGATAAGGAGTTCGTAAGGGCGCTTTGCAAGAAGTGGGATATTCCGCTTTTTATCTTCGAGGAGGATTGTCCAAAGCGCGCCAAACAAAACAAGGAAAGCTTGGAAACGGCGGCTCGGAATTTCCGTCGGGAAAGCTTTTTCTCCCTCGTGGACGGGGGTAAAATCGATTATATCGCCACGGCGCACCATATCGGCGACGAAGCGGAAACGGTGCTGTTGCATATCGCGCGCGGCGCGGCGCTTTCGGGCGCGCGCGGCATAGAGGCGGAAACGGGCTTTTTTATCCGTCCGTTTTTGTCTTGGACGAAAGAAAAAATCCTTGCGTATATAGAGGAGCACGGGCTTTCCTATCGCGTGGACGAAACGAACTTCTTGACGGACGCAACGCGCAACAAGCTGCGCTTGCAGGTATTGCCGTCTTTAGAGGAAGCCGTGCCTGCGGCACGGGAAAATATAGCGCGGTTTGCTCGAAAAGCCGCGGAGGACGACGCGTTTTTATACGCGCTCAGCGAAAAGCTTTTGTGTAAGGAAAACGACGTGTTTTTTCTTTCTTTCAGCGAAGAAAGACCTCTTTTCTACCGCGCCTGTTTAACCGCGCTCAAGGGCTTGGGCTTGGAAAAGGATTACACCGCAAAGCATCTTGACGGCGTGTACGGCTTGCAAGCCTCGGAACGGGGCAGCGAGATACATTTGCCCAAAGGCATTCGCGCGGTAAAGACGGAAAGGGGGATATCCCTTTCGATCGAAAAAGGCGAGAAGCTTTTGCCTCCCGTAAGCGTGGAAAAACCGTTCTCTTTGGACGGCTTCGACGGGGGCAGGTATGCGGTGAGCGTGTCTACGTCGGCGCCCGATAGGGCGGAGAGCGAGTGGCGCGTACTGCGTATAGACGGGGACGAATTGCCGAAGGACGCCGTGTTCCGCTTCCGTAAGGAGGGGGACGAGATCGAAAAATTCGGCGGCGGTAGGAAAAGCTTGAAAAAGTTTTTCAACGAACGGAAGCTTCCCGTCGGGGAAAGGGCGCATTTGCCCCTCGTTGCTTCGGCGAGCACGGGCGAGGTGTACGCGGTTTGCGGCGTGGAGATCGCGGAAGGCTTGAGGGTGACGGAGAGCACGAGCTCCGTTTTATATATAACCTTACGAAAAAATTAAGAATAAAACACAAAGGAGAAAGGATTATGGTGGAGATGCATCCCAACGTGGAATACGTAATGTTGACGGATAAGCAGATCGGTAAGCGCGTAAAGGCGGTGGCAAAGCAGCTGGATAAGCTGTACGAGGGTAGGAAGCCCGTCGTCGTGTGTATTTTGAAAGGGAGCGTTATTTTCTTTTCCGATTTGATACGCAATATGAAAACGCCGCTCACCATCGATTTTATGGCGGTTTCGTCGTACGGCAACGGCACGAAATCCACGGGCGAATTGAAGATCAAAAAGGACCTCGCGACGGATATCGCAGGGCGCGACGTGTTGATCGTCGAGGATATTATCGACTCGGGCAACACCCTGTACAATTTGAAAAAATTGCTCAACGCCCGTTCGCCATCCAGCGTCAATATCGTGACCCTGCTCGACAAGCCCGAGCGCCGCGAAGTGCCTATGGAGCCGGAATACAAATGCTTCGTGATCGAGGACGAATTCGTGGTGGGCTACGGCTTGGACTACGCCGAGGAGTATAGAAATTTACCCTACGTAGGCGTATTGAAGCGTTCCGTATACGAAAACGAATAAAGAGGTGGATATATGAAACCGATGATCGGCGTATTCGGCGAGATAAACGCCGAACGCTTTACGGGCGTACGGCATAACTATTGTAGCGCAGTGGAAAGGGCGGGCGGCGTCCCCCTTTTATTGCCCTACGCGGAGGAGGACGAAACGGTCGCACGGTTTATAGAAGCGTGCGACGGCTTTCTTTTTACGGGCGGCGCGGACGTATCGCCCGAAAGATATCAAGAAGCCGCCAAGCCTACCTGCGGCGAGCGCCAGATTTATCGGGACGAGATGGAGTTTTCGGCGTTTTCCAAGGCTATTCGAACGCACAAGCCCATTCTCGGGATATGCCGCGGCGCGCAAGTTATCAACGTTGCGTTGGGAGGGACTCTCTTTCAGGATATTTCGAGCGAGATAAGCCGTTCGATCCCACATAGGCAAAGCGAGCCGTATTCCGTATATTCGCACGAGATCAACGTCGTTCCCGATACACCCCTGTATGCATTGACGGGCGGTAAAACGCGGATACAAACGAACAGCTTTCACCATCAAGCGTTCAAAACGCTGGGCAAGGGGCTTACGGTCATGGCGACCGCGGACGACGGCGTTGTAGAAGCTGCGTATTTACGAGGAGAACGTTATCTTCGCGCCTATCAATGGCATCCCGAGGGGCTGTACGATATAGACGAGCATAACCGCAAGATCTTTGAAAATTTTATCGACGCCTGTCGTTGACGGAACGAACGGTCAAAAAGCGAAGCCGCTATTTTACGGCTTCGCTTTTTCTTGCTCGTATATATACGCTTCCCTTTTTCAAGGGACACGCGTGCGCCTTGGATAGCTGTGAAACGCTTACCGCTTGATATCCCTCGGCCTTCAGGTCGGGCAATAACCGCTTCAACGCGTCCACGGTATGGGGATATCCGTCGTGCATCAGGACGATGCTGCCCGAAAGCTTTTGCGAAAACACCGTTTGGTAAATATCCTCGGCAGACGCGCCCGTCCAATCGAGCGTATCGATCGTCCAATCGAGCACGGGCACGCTTACGGTAGCCTTCACCGCCTCGTCCACGCGCCCGTACGGTGCGCGGAACAGGTGCTTTTCCTTGCCGTCCACGCGCGCAAGCAGCTCGTCCGTATCGTCGATCTCCGCGCGTACTTCTTCGGCGGTGAGCTTGGTCATATCTAAATGGGAATAGCCGTGGTTGCCCAGCTCCAAGCCGAGCGCCAAAGCGGTTTGCAGGGAATGTGCGGAATCGTTGTCGATCAAATTTCCGTTGCAAAACAACGTCGCGCTCGCCTTGCAGTCGGGGTTGCTTTCGTTAAAAGCGGCGAACACGGCGAGAATGTTTTCCAAGGACCCCTTGGGCGCGTCGTCGAAGGTGAACGCTATCAGTTTACGCGTCCGATCGATATGGGAGATATCTAAATGGGAGGTATCCCATACGCTATCGTCTATCGTCGGGGGCACGACCTCTACGTACTTGGGTATAATGGGCGTGATCCTTTCCGTACTCATTTGTATTTTGGGTTGCGCTTTTACCGTGGGGCGACAAGCGGAAAAAAACAGCAGGGGCAGCACGAAAAGCAGGGATAGGCGTTGAAAATTGCGTTTTATCATAGAAAAAGTATTCGCGATTACTTGATTTTTATGTAAAAATGCGTAAACATTTGACAATCGTTTTTTTGTATGATATAATAAAATGGTAAGGGGACTTTTCTTGCGCAAAGAAAAAGTATTGAGGGTACGAATAGGTATGAATAAAGAAGAAATCCAGATCTTAGAGGTGTGCAAACGCTTTAACCTGCAAGGCGAATATCGTAACTACGAGGTATTAAACAGCGGTCATATCAATACCACCTATCAGGTATTCTTTTTTCGGGACGGAGATATCAAGGATTACATTATACAAAGGGTAAACACCTACGTATTCCGCAATCCTATCGAGGTAATGGAAAATATCGCTTTGGTGACCGAGTATATTCGTGCGAAGATAAAAGCGACGGGCGTAACGGCGAAACGCAACGTTTTGCACTATTCGCAAACGACGGACGGGGAGTATTATACATTCCTTGACGACGGCGGCTTTTGGCGTTGCTGTCGCTATATCGACGATTCCGTTTCCTTTACGCAAACGGACGATTTGAAGCTCATAGAGGAATCGGGCAAGGCGTTCGGTAAATTCCAAGTCCATCTTTCCGATTTTCCCGTTAAGGATCTACATATCGTTATTCCGCACTTCCACAACACCATCAAGCGCTACGAGGCGCTGGACGCGGCGATCGCGGAAAACGCGGTCGGGCGCGTTGAAGCGGTGCAAGAGGTGATCGACGGCTATAAGGCGCTCGAGGAGCTTGCCACCAAGCCCTATCGACTGCAACGGGCGGGCGTTTTGCCCCTGCGCGTTACCCATAACGATACCAAGACGAGCAACGTTCTTTTCGACGCGAAAACGCACGAATATTTATCCGTGATCGATTTGGATACCGTAATGCCCGGGCTTGTAGCGTTCGATTTCGGCGACGCCATTCGCGTAGCCGCCTCCACGGTGGACGAGGACGAAGAGGACTTGTCCAAGGTTGCGGTGGATTTGGAAAAATACGAGGCGTTCACGCGCGGCTTCGTTTCTCAACTGGACGGTATGCTGACCGAGGACGAGGAAAAAACGCTGGCGCTCGGCGCGATCGCGATGACGGCGGAATGCGGCGTACGCTTTTTGACCGATTATCTCAACGGCGATAAATATTTCCGTATCCATTATCCCGACCAAAATCTCGCCCGTGCCAAATGCCATTTGGCTTTGACGCGCGATATGGTGAAAAAGCTGGACGAAATGCAAAGGATCGTAGACCGTTATTGCAAACGGTAAACGCTACGAAAGATAAAAAAACGGCGGAGCTTCTCCGCCGTTTTAACGTTTATTGATCTTGAATAGCGTTAAGACGATCACGCCCAAATTACCGCCGAGTATAATACCGATAGACATTCCCAACCAAAACATAAAAAAACCTCCTCCGATTATTATGAACGCCTTTCTACTGTACTATACGCAAACGGGAGATTTTTTGACACTTTTTCCCATGCGATGGGATATAATGAAAGGGAGGGTCTTATGCGGATATGTTTCGTTAACCGAGGAACGCTTGGCGAGTTCAAGCAGTTTTACGATAGGGAAAACGCGGAAAACGGGGGAGGCGATCGCAAAAAAACGGATATCGTCGTCTTCGGCTTCGGCGGAAAAACGCAGGTGAGCTACGAGCGTGAATTAAAGGGTGAAACCCGCTTTTTCGAGGACGCCGCGCTTTTATCCAAAAGGGAGAAAAATCTCGTCGTGTGCGGCTGTATCACCGACAACCATTCGCATCTTCGCAAATCGGCGGCGGTGGCTGAAAACGGTCGGCTTTCGGGCGTTTCCGATATGCTCAACGTCATCGACGACGAGGTTTCGAGCGGCGCGGCGCTCCGCGTATACGAAACGAAACAAGGGCGAATGGGGCTTGCCGTCGCCGAGGACTTGTATTTTCCCGAGGTGATCAAAGCCCTCGCCGTTTGCGGCAGCGACTTTATCGTTTGTCCGTTCGCACGCGCGGACGGCGTGCACGTCGCGCTTCTCCGCGCCCACGCCTACTGTTTCGGCGTACCTATTTTATTTTGTGCCGACGGCTACTGCGCGATCGCCGACCCGTCGGGCAATATCGCGTTTGCCTCGCCGCAAAGCCCCGTATGTATCGACTACGAATACAGCCGCGAATACCACCTCGTACAAACGCGCAGGCGCGGCGGCTTCCGCTGACGAGGATAGAAAAAACCGCGCGCTATTTTTGATAGCGCGCGGTTTTCTATTAAAACCCTGCGTTTTTGATATCGCGATCGACAGCGCGTTTTACGTCGCGCTCGGCGATCGTTTGCTTTTTATCGTAGGTGTGCTTACCCTTGCAAAGCGCCACCTCGATCTTCACGAGCGAGTCCTTGAAATACAGCTTCAAGGGTACGAGGGTGTAGCCTTGGCGATTGATCTTGCCGGCGATCTTCGCGATCTCGCTCTTGTGCAAAAGCAGCTTCCTGTCCCGCCGAGAATCGCGCGTGCTGAACGCGTCCGATTTATCGTACAGGGCGATATGCATATTTTTTACGGAAGCCTCGCCCTCGCGTAAAAAGCAAAAGCTGTCGTTCATATTCACGTTGCCCAACCGCAACGATTTGATCTCGTTGCCCTCCAGCACGATACCGGCTTCATACCGCTCCTCGATAAAATATTCAAAGGAAGCGGTCTTGTTCGTCGCGATAATTTTCATACTTTACTCCTTTTTTCCAAGCAGCCGAAATTCCGTTCTACGCCGATAAAAATCCACGTCCGACACTTTGACGAGTAGCGTTTCGCCGAGGCGGTAGCTCTCGCCGCTACCCCGTAGGGTAAAGCGTTCGGCGTCGTAGGTATAGGTGCCGTACAGCGATTCGATGGGGATAAAGCCCTCGATGGTATTGGGCAGCTCCGCAAACAATCCGAACGAGGTAACGCCCGAGATCACCGCCTCGTATTCCTCGCCGATACGCTCGCTCATATACATCGTTTTATACAGATCGTCCACGTCGCGCTCGGCGTCCGCGGCTCTTCTTTCCCTGTCCGACGATTGCGCCGCCGCGCGCTCGACGAATTCCCCGTATTTTCTCGTTGCCTCCTCGTAGCCGCCGCGCAAGATCTCCTTAATGATACGGTGGATACAAAGATCGGGATACCGACGGATAGGGGAGGTGAAATGGCAGTAGCATTTGCTCGCCAAACCGAAATGTCCCACGTTGTCGGGGGAATAGCGCGCCTTTTGCATAGAGCGCAGCATTACGCGGTTGAGCGTGGGATAAACGGGCAGACCCTCGGCGGTTTTCAAGATTCTTTGATAATCGTACGGCTTCACGTCGTCCGCTTGAAAACGGGCGTTCAAGCCCAAGCCCTGTGCGAACGCGCGGAAGGTAGCCGCCTTTTCCTCGTTGGGCTTTTCGTGGATACGGTAAATAAAGGGGGCTTCGATGGAATGCATATATTCCGCCACCGTTTCGTTGGCAAGCACCATAAACGCCTCGATGATCTGATAGGAAAAGGGGCGCTCGTAATCGGGGATACGGATATCCCCGTTTTCGTCGAGAAGTATCTTCGCC
Source organism: Clostridia bacterium (assembly GCA_017471785.1). Classification (GTDB taxonomy): domain Bacteria; phylum Bacillota; class Clostridia; order Christensenellales; family Borkfalkiaceae; genus Scatosoma. The sequence continues at coordinate 47,747 of JAFURP010000031.1, forward strand.
TCCTTCACGTCCAAGGTAACGCTGCCTTGCTTTTCCCGCTTGGCTTGCAATATCTTGGTAAGCTCGGCAAACAGCTCCACCGTTTCGCATACGTCCGCGTACTTTTCACGCGTTTTTTGATCCCCGTCGAGTATCTTCGTGATCTCCGTGTACGTCATCTTATGTCGGGAGCGGATCACGCCCTCCACGATCTCGCTGCTTTTCACCGCGCCTTTGCTATCGATTTGCATAAGGCAGGAAAGGGTCAACCTGTCCTCGCCCTCGTTGAGCGAGCAAATACCGTTGGAAAGGGCGCGGGGAAGCATAGGCAAAACGCAGTCGGGGAAATACGCGCTCGTGCCGCGCTCGAACGCTTCCTTATCTAAAGGGGAACGGTATTCCACGTAGTGGGAAACGTCGGCGATATGCACGCCCAACGCAAAGCCGTTTGCCGTCCTTTTCAGGGAAATAGCGTCGTCGATATCGCGCGTGTCCTCGCCGTCTATCGTTACGATAAGCTCGTCGCGAAAATCGCGCCGAGAAGCGAGATCGTTTTCCGTAATGCCTTTGCGCTCTTGCTTTGTTGCTTCCTTTTCCACGTGCGGCGGAAACTCCTCGCGTAAATTATACGAGCGGATAATGGACAGCTCCTCCGCGAAAAAATCGTCCTCGTCGCCCAGCACCTCGACGATCTCGCCGTCGGGGGCTTTGCCGTAAGGATAGGAAAGTATTTTCGCCACCGCCTTTACGCCGTTTTTGATTTGACGGCATTTGGAAAGGGGGATATAAATTTCCGTCGCGTATTTCTTTTCGTCGGGAAAGAGATAGCCCGCCCGTTTATCGCGACGGAACGTACCCACGATCTGCGTATAGCCGCGTTCTAAAATTTTTACCACGCCGACCTCGTCGCCCGCGTTTCCGTACGCACGCGCAACTAAAACGGTATCCCCGTGTAACGCGCCGCGCAAGCTTTTACGCGGAATGAAAAAATCGCTCGGATACGCTTCTTTGTCCTCGGGCACGAGGAACGCAAAGCCGCGTTCGTTGCCAAAGATCTTGCCCTTGATCAGACCCAGCTGCTCGCTCGTTCCGTACCTGCCCCCGTCGTCGACGAAAAGCTTGCCCTCGTCGCAAAGCTCGGCAAGGATAGGAATAAGCCTGTTTTTCTCGCGGTAGGGGATATGCAAAAGCTTGCAAATTTCGCTCGTCGTCTTACCCGAAAGCGTACCGTCTTGAAACTTTTCGAAAATATTTTGTTTTGCGCTCAAGGTAACACCTCCTATGTAAGAATACGGCAAGCCAAGAAAAACGGCGGCTTGAAGGATAAGCCGCCGAAGTAGTTCTCGTAACCGATCAGGTCCAAAGGGATTCGATTTGCAATACGTAGAAAACGATAGAAAGGATCACGAGGATCACAAGACAGATCCAAGTCCATTTCTTCATCTTCGCTTCGATCGATTTACCTTTATTTTTACCGAAGAACGTTTCGCTCGAGCCGCCGAGAGCGTCGATACCGCTCGAATTGCTCGGTTGCAACAAGACGAGTATCACCGCCGCGATCGCCGCGATCGCCATAAGTACGATCATAGATACGCTGAGCGCCATACGGAGCGTATAATACGCTTCTCCCTTAACGGGAATCAACAAGTTTACCAAATTCAACATCGTATTTCAATCCTTTTTTCTTTTTCTTCAAATACTCATTGATTATACCATACTCAAAGAAATATCGCAAGTATTTTTTACGGGCTTTTTCGAAAAAAATTCGATTTTGCGCTTTTTGCTTATTGAATGAGCGTTTTTCCCGTCATTTCCTTGGGTTGCGGAATATCCATCATATCGAGAAGCGTGGGGGCAAGATCGGCCAAAACGCCGTCTTGGCGCAGCTTCGCGTTCTTCAATTTCTCGGATACGAGGATCACGGGTACGGGGAAGGTGGTGTGCTGTGTGAACGCGGTAACGCCGTCGCTTGCGATCATTTGATCGGCGTTGCCGTGATCGGCGGTAACTAACGCGCTGCCGCCCATCGCCAAAATCTTATCCGTAACCTTTTTCACACATTCGTCCACGGTATGCACGGCCTTGACCGCCGCTTCCATTACGCCCGTGTGCCCGACCATGTCGCAGTTGGCAAAGTTGAGGATCACCACGTCGTAAACGCCCTTGTCCAATTCCTCCAATACCTTTTCCGTAACGGGATACGCGCTCATCTCCGGTTGCAGGTCGTAGGTGGCAACCTTCGGGGAGGGGATCACTATACGCGTCTCGCCCTCGACGGGCGCTTCCAGCTTCGCGTTGAAGAAGAAAGTCACGTGGGCGTACTTTTCCGTTTCCGCGATATGGAGCTGCTTTAAGCCGAGCGACGAGATATATTGCGGCAGGGTGTTGGTGATGTCGTCGGGAGGGAACGCAACGCCCACGTTTTCAAACGAGGAATCGTATACGGCAAAGCCGACGTAGGTGGGGGCGAGGAAGCCCGTTTTACGCTCGAAGCCGAGCGTCGCGCCCGTCTTGGCGTCTACGAACGGGAAGGTCTTTTGCGAGAACATTCTCGAAATTTGCCGCGCCCTGTCGGGACGGAAGTTAAAGCAAATAATGCTGTCGCCCTTTTCGATCAACGCAACGGGCTTTCCGTTCTCGGTGAGGTTGGTGGGCAAAATAAACTCGTCGGTCACGCCGCTTTCGTACGACGCGTTCGCCGCCGCTTCCGCGCTACCCTCGAATTGTACGCCCGTGCCGAGCGTGAGCATATCGTACGCCTTTTCCTCTCTATCCCAGTTGTTATCCCTATCCATTGCATAGTAACGCCCGGCAACGGAAGCGATCTTACCGAACGCAAGCTCGTCCAGCTTTACTTGCAGATCCTTCAGGAACCCTGCGCCCGAAGTAGGGGAGACGTCGCGTCCGTCGGTAAACGCGTGGATATATACGTTGTCAAGTCCTTCCTTTTTCGCCATTTCCACAAGCGCGTACAAATGCTCGGTGTGGCTGTGTACGCCGCCCGTCGAAACGAGCCCGAACAGGTGGAGCTTTTTACCGTTCTCTTTTGCCGCGTGCATAGCGCGAAGCAGCTCTCCGTTTTGGAAGAATACGCCGTCGCGGATATCCTTCGTGATCTTCGTCAGATCTTGATACACGATACGGCCTGCGCCGATATTGAGGTGTCCTACCTCGCTGTTACCCATTTGTCCGTCGGGAAGTCCGACCGACATACCGCTCGCGCCAAGCTGCGCGGAGGGGTATTTGTTTTTCAATTCGTTGACGTACTTACTGCCGTCGGTGTAGATGGCGTTACCGTTGGTATCGGGATTGATACCGTAGCCGTCCATAATAATAATAGCGTAAGGGGTGCGCATATAATTCTCCTTTTTTATAAATCGTTGTTTCAAAACGGTAGGGCAGATACGTTCGTCGCATACCTGCCCCACGCGTAATGCGTTTTTATACTTACTTGTCGAAGTTCACGATCGCCGCGAAATCGGGCGCTTTTAAGGAAGCGCCGCCGATAAGACCGCCGTCGATCTCCTCCATAGCCATAAGCTCCTTGCAGTTGCCTGCGTTCATGCTGCCGCCGTATTGAATGCGGAGCGCCTGCGCGCACTTGGGACAAAACATTTCGCCCACCGTCTTACGGATAAAACCGATCGTTTCGTTTGCTTGCTCGGCGGTAGCCGTCTTGCCCGTGCCGATCGCCCAAACGGGTTCGTAAGCGATCACGATCTTCTTGATATCCTCGATATCTTTCAAGCCTTCTTTGATCTGCGTAGCAAGCACCTCTTCCGTCTTGCCCGTTTCTCTTTCTTCGAGCGATTCGCCGATACAAACGATAGGGGTAAGCCCCGCTTTGATCGCGGTGAGCGTTCTCTTGTTCACCGTTTCGTCCGTTTCGCCGAAATATTGACGGCGTTCGCTGTGACCGATAATAACGTATACCACGCCGTATTCCAAAAGCATTGCCGCGGAGATCTCGCCCGTGTACGCGCCTTTTTCGGCAAAGTGTACGTTTTCCGCACCGAGCTTGATATTCGTGCCCTTCAAAGCCTCGCTCACGGCGGGGATATCGATCGCCGGAACGCATACGACTACGTCGCAGCTCGCCTCTTTCACGAGGGGCGCGATCGCGTTTACGAGCGCTACGCCCTCGGACGCGGTGTTGTTCATTTTCCAGTTACCTGCAATAATAGGTTTACGCATAATTAAACTCCTTATGTACGCTAAAAATTTTTATTTTTTCATAATGCAAGGGCGAATTGCTCGCCCTTGCCGTTTTTTTATCCTTATTTATCGTTAAGACAAGCGATCCCGGGGAGTACCTTACCCTCGAAAAGCTCCAACGAAGCGCCGCCGCCCGTGGAGATGTGGGTCATCTTATCCGCATAGCCGAGGATTTGTACCGCCGCCGCGCTGTCGCCGCCGCCGATGATCGTCGTCGCCTTGCCGTGCGCGTTCGCAAGCGCCGCCGCGACCGCCTTCGTGCCCTCCGCCAAGATAGGGTTTTCGAATACGCCCATAGGGCCGTTCCAAATGACCGACTTCGCGTTCGCAACTACCTCCGCGAACAGCTTCTTCGTTTCGGGACCGATATCAAGACCCATCATATCGTCGGGGATCGCGTCGGAAGCGACGACCGTCGTATCGATAGGAGCGTCGATGGGGTTGGGGAATTCTTTCGCGGCAACGGTGTCTACGGGAAGCAAAATGGTCTTGCCGAGCGCCTCCGCTTTTTTGAGCATTTCGTTGCAGTATTCGATCTTTTCGTCGTCTACGAGGGAATTACCGATCTTGCCGCCCTTCGCCTTGATGAAGGTATAAGCCATACCGCCGCCGATAACGAGGGTGTCGCATTTTTCAAGCAGGTTTGCGATAACGTTGAGCTTGTCCGCAACCTTTGCGCCGCCGAGGATCGCAACGAACGGACGTTCGGGATTTTCCAAGGTGTCCGCCATGACCGAAAGCTCCTTTTCAATGAGGAAGCCGCAAGCCGCCGTTTTGACCAAGCCTTCTTCTACGATACCTGCCGTGGAGGCGTGGGAGCGGTGCGCCGTACCGAACGCGTCGTTCACGTACACTTCGCAATAGCTTGCGAGCGCCTGCATAAATTCGGGCGCTTTCTTTTCCTCGCCCTTGTGGAAGCGGAGGTTTTCCAAAAGCACGCATTCGCCCTCCTTACAAGCGGCAACCTTGGCTTTCGCGTCGTCGCCGATTACGTCGGTGGCGAAGGTCACCTTACCGCCGAGCAGCTCGTTCAATCTTGCCGCAACGGGCGCGAGCGTGAGCTTTTTCACGTCTTTTTTCGCTTTTTCGAGGAATTCCTCGGTAGCCGCAGCCTGTTCCGCTTCGGGCAGCGCCGCAACCTTTGCTTTCTCTTTCTTGTTGAGCTCGAGCTTGCAATCGAATACGTTGTGGGGCTTGCCCATATGCGAGCAAAGCACGACCTTTGCGCCCTGTTCCATCAAGTATTGGATGGTGGGAAGCGCGCCGACGATACGATTTTCGTCGGTGATAACGCCGTCTTTCATAGGTACGTTGAAATCGCATCTGACGAGGACTTTTTTGCCTTTAACGTCTACGTCTTTTACCGTTTTCTTGTTCATAGTTTGGATAATCTCCTTCGCTTAAATTTTTTCGTCCGTATATATAATACCCTTTTTTTTGCGTTTTGTCAACTTTTTGGAAAAATAATCAAAAAAAAGATTTGCGTTTCTAGGAAATTTTGGGAAAAATTCGCTTATTCGTTGACGAAAAGAAAGAAGTGTGGTATAATAATACCCGAAAAAAAGGAAAAAGGCGGTGCGATTATGAGTAGAGCGGACGAGATTTTCGTGCAAAATATGAAAGAGATCATGGAACGGGGCTTTTGGGATACCGAGCTTGCCGTACGCCCCAAGTGGGAGGACGGCGTGCCGGCGCATACGGTAAAGAAATTCGGCGTGGTCAACCGCTATAATTTGCAGGAGGAGTTTCCCATACTCACCATTCGCCGCACGGC